>NZ_JBHWJK010000040.1:0-50752 GCF_042731455.1 Streptomyces sp. NPDC059852
CGGGGGCTCCCCACCCCGGGGGGGGGGGCTCCCGACCCCCACCCGGCCGCCCCCCCCCCGTCGTGGTCGTGATCGGACGGCCGGATCACGCCGGCGTGGGCACCTGCGGCCGCAGCAGCGCCGCCAGCCGGGTCGTGCGCGGCTTCGCCGGGACCTCGGCGACGGCCCGGGGCAGGGCCTGTTCCACGCCGTGGACGACGGACAGATGACGGTCGGCGCGGCTGAAGGCCGTGTAGACCCAGGGACGGCTCAGCGCCTGGACGGCGTCACCGGGCAGGACCACGACCGCCGCCGGCCAGCGGCCGCCCGCCGCCTGGTGCGCGGTGAGCGCCCAGCCGTGCCGCACGGACTGCTCGACCCGCTCCCTCGGCACGAGCACGGCCTCTCCCGCGCAGGTCAGCCGCAGCCCTTCGGCGTCGGCCCCCACGACCTGCCCCGGCACCGTACGGCCCGGCGCGGGGGAGTAGGCGACGCGGTCGCCGGGGTCGAAGCCGCCGAAGCGGCCCGGACCGGGGTTGAGGCGCGCCTTGAGCGCGGCGTTGAGCGCGCGCGTACCGGCCGCGCCGCCGTGTCCCGGCGTGATCACCTGGGTGTCCTCCGGCGGGACGCCGATGGCCCGCGGCACCGAGTCCGCGACGAGCTGCACCGTGCGGTGCACGGCCTCGCCCGCGTCCCGCACCGGCACGATCACGACCTCCTTGCCGGGGGCCTCCACCTGGTTGAGCTCGCCGATGCCGATGCCGGACACCAGCTCGCCCAGCGGGCCGGGGTCCGGGCGCCGCGAGGCGACCTGCGGGCAGACCCGCGCCGCCAGCAGATCGGCGAACACCCGGCCCGGGCCCGCCGACCACAGCACTCCGGGGTCGCCGGCCAGGACCAGCCGGGCGCCGTCGGGCAGCGACTCGGTCAGCAGGGCCGCCGTCTCGACGTCCAGCAGGGGAGCGTCCAGCACGACGAGCAGGTCCAGGTCGAGGGCGCCGTCCGTGTCCCGGCCGGGGCCCTCCGCGCCGGAGAGCAGACCGGCGACGGTCGCCGCGGTCCGGCCGGCCTCCGCGTCCGGCCCGTCGGGGAGGGCGGCGAAGCGGTCGCGGCCGGCCGGGGTGTGCGCGGCGGCCCAGGCCCGCAGCCCCAGCGCCCCCGCCGCACGCAGCAGGGCGGCCGGCTCGGCCAGTGACGCCTCCCCGCCGGTGTGCAGGACGAGTCCGTGCCCGGCGACCGCGCGGATCAGCTCGGCGGCGGAACCCGCGCCGCCCGCCGCGCGCTCCCACTCCTCGGCCGAACCGTCCTGCTTGGGCACGGAGTTGATCAGCCGGGCCAGTCCGTCGGCGAGGCTCTCCTCGGCGAGGGCGTACCGCTCCAGGCCGACGAGGACCCGGACCGGCCGCTCCTCTCCCTCGCCCCCCTCGCCCGCCTCGCCGCTCGCGGCGGCCGGGGCGCCGGGCTGGTCCAGGGCGTCCTGGAACGCCAGGGCCTCACCCTCGGCCAGGGTGTCCTGCACGGCCGCGTCGGGGTCGGGCACGCCCTGCCGGGCCAGCGCCGCCGTCAGCGCGGGCAGCTCCAGCGCCGTGTGCCCGGCGAGCGCCGCCTGTTCCAGCAGCCATCCGGTGACCGCGCGCCCGCGCCGCTCGTCGTCCGGCGCGCACGCGGCGCCGAGCAGCGCCCGCGCGAACCCGTCCGCCTGCTCGGGCCGTACGCCGGGAACCCGCAGCAGCTGCCACGGGTCCTCCCGCAGCGCCTGCGCGGCGACCTCGCCGAGGGCCGCCGCCACCTGCGGGGCGAGCCCTTCCGGGGCGCCGCCCTCGGTCAGCACACCCCGCACCGCCTCGACGCTCTCCGGCGCGGGCGCGGCGGGCGCGCTCGGCCCGGCCACGGGCTCGGGGCGGCGCACCGGCTCGGGCGCCGGGCGGCGCGGGGGCTCCGGCTCGCTGAAGACGGTGGCCGCGGGTGTGGCGCCGCTCTCCACGGCCCGGACCGCGGCCAGCAGGTCCGCGGCCTTCCCGCTGAGCTTGGCCCCGGCGGCCACGGGCCCCTGCTTCTCGGCCTTGCGCCGCTCGATCCGCTCCCGCTCCAGGCGCTGGGCGGCGAGCTCGGCCTCGGCCTCCGACAGCTGCTTCGCCGCGTCCCCCTCGGACGCGGCGGTGCCGGACGGCTCGTCCCCGGCCGCCGGCGTCCCCGGCTCGGCGTCCTCCGTGGTCTCGGGCGGCTCCGTGCTCACAGCGTGCTCCAGTCGTGATCGGGATAGCGGTGCACGGGCGCGGAGACGTCGTCGAGCGCCCGGCAGATCTCGTCAGGAAGACTAAGGTCCTCCACTGACAACGCGGCCGTGAGCTGCTGCGCGGTGCGCGCGCCTATGACGGGGGCGGTCACGCCGGGCCGGTCGCGGACCCAGGCGAGGGCGACCTGGAGCGGGGAGACGGCCAGCCCGTCGGCGGCCGTCTGCACGGCGTCCACGATGCGGCTCGCCGTGTCGTCGAGGTACGGGGCGACGAACGGGGCCAGGTGCTCCGAGCCGCCGCGCGAGTCCGGTGGCGTCCCGTTGCGGTACTTGCCGGTCAGCACGCCCCGGCCCAGCGGCGACGACGGCAGCAGACCGACCCCCAGGTCCAGCGCGGCGGGCAGCACCTCGCGCTCCACACCCCGCTGGAGCAGCGAGTACTCCAGCTGCGTGCTCGCCAGCCGGGTCCGGGTGCCCGGAGCCGCGAGCTGCCAGGTGGCCGCCTTGGCGAGCTGCCAGCCGCAGAAGTTGGAGACGCCGACGTACCGGGCGCGGCCGCTGGACACCGCCAGGTCGAGGGCGTGCAGCGTCTCGTCGAGCGGGGTGTGCGGGTCGTAGGCGTGGATGTGCCAGATGTCGACGTACTCGGTGCCGAGGCGGGCCAGCGAGGCGTCCAGCGCGGAGAGCAGATGGCCGCGCGAGCCGTCGAACCTGCGGTCGGGGTCGGGGACGCTGCCCGCCTTCGTGGAGATGACCAGGTCCCGGCGCGGGACGAGTCCCTCCATGAGCCGGCCCAGCAGGTACTCGGCCTCCCCGTCGCCGTACACGTCGGCCGTGTCCACGAGGGTGCCGCCCGCCTCCCAGAACGTCTTCAGGAGGTCCGCCGCGTCGTGTTCGTCGGTGTCCCTTCCCCAGGTGAGCGTGCCGAGCCCGATCCGGGACACGCGCAGGCCGGTGCGGCCGAGATGCCTCTGCTCCATGAACGCCGAGATTACTGGCCAGAACCTGACCTGTGGGGGCCTGTGGATGACCAGTTTCGGCGAGGTCGGCGGCGCCGCACGGGCGACGCCCGCCCCACCGCCCTCCCCGTGAGAGGCCCCCCGCGCTAAGGTCTGGCCCACACAGGACGTTACTGATCGGTAAGAGGAGTCGGCCATGCAGCTCGGGATCAACCTCGGCTACTGGGGTGCCGGAATGGACGCGGACAATCTCGCCGTCGCACAGGAGGCGGACCGGCTCGGGTACGCCGTGTGCTGGGCCGCCGAGGCGTACGGCTCGGACGCCGCCACCGTGCTCAGCTGGGTCGCCGCCCAGACCGAGCGCATCGACGTCGGCTCCGCGATCTTCCAGATCCCGGCCCGCCAGCCCGCGATGACCGCGATGACCGCCGCGACCCTGGACTCCCTGTCCGGCGGCCGCTTCCGGCTCGGCCTCGGCGTCTCCGGACCGCAGGTCTCCGAGGGCTGGTACGGCGTCAAGTTCGACAAGCCGCTCGCCCGCACCCGCGAGTACGTCGAGATCGTCCGCCGCGCCATGACCCGTGAGCGCCTCAGCTACGAGGGCGAGCACTGGACGCTGCCGCTGCCCGGCGGCCCCGGCAAGCCGATCAAGCTGACCGTGCACCCGCAGCGCGAGCACATCCCGCTCTACATCGCGGCGATCGGCCCCAAGAACCTGGAGCAGACCGGCGAGATCGCCGACGGCGCCCTGCTCATCTTCCCCTCCGCGGACCACCTGGAGGACACCACCATCCGGCATCTGCGCGCGGGCCGCGAGAAGGCCGGCAAGACCCTCGACGGCTTCGACGTCTGCCCGACGCTGCCGCTCGCCGTGGGCGACGACAAGGACGTCGCCACGCTCGCCGACACCTTCCGCCCCTACACCGCGCTGTACGTCGGCGGCATGGGCAGCGCCAAGCAGAACTTCTACAACCAGCTCGCCCAGCGCATGGGCTACGAGAAGGAAGCCGCCGACATCCAGGCCAGGTACCTCTCCGGCGACAAGCAGGGCGCCGCTGCCGCCGTACCGCAGGAGCTGATCGACCGGACCACGCTGCTCGGCTCCGTCGACCGCATCGCCGACCGGATGAAGGCCTACGCCGCCGCCGGTGTCACCACGCTGTCCCTCGCCCCGGCCGGCTTCACCCTCGACGAGCGGCTGCGCTCGCTGCGCGCCGGCGTCGAGGCCCTGGAGCGCGCCGGCCTCGCCTGACCCTCTGACTCCGGGACCCCGGTCCCGGACATTCCTACGGCCGTGGTGGGGGCTCGGGGGTCTTCCCCGCCACGGCCGTCACAAAGAACAACGGGCGCGGGTCCCGCGGGGTTACGCATCCGTCGTGCCCCGCGTGTCATCCGTTCGGCCCAGTTGTCCGACACAGCTGTTGCAGCACCCCTCTCACCGCATTTGACTCGTTCTTCGCGGGATTCCTGCGGCGTCCTGAGAGAGGTGCCCCACGATGCTTTCGGCCAAGAGTCTGTTCCAGGAGATCCTCGACAACGACGAGTCGTTCCGGCTGTTCTGCTCCATCGCGGCCAGCGGGGAGTCCCAGGGCGGCTGGGAGAACGCGCGCATCGCCGCGCTCGTCCCCCCGAGCGAACACGCCCTCGCCCCCAAGATCACCCGGCACGGTGCCGACGAGGACAAGCACGGGCGGATCTTCAACGCCCTGCTGAAGAAGCGCGGCCTCGAACCGGTGCCCGTCCCGCCCGAGACCGACTACACGATGCTGCTGGAACGCCACGGCATCGGCCTCGCCCACGACAAGCTCAAGAGCGACCGGCCGCTCACCGTGCAGGACATCGTCACCTACCTCGCGCACAGCCGGGTCACCGAGCAGCGGGCCTCCGAGCAGATGGACCTGCTGCGCAAGCACTTCGCCGACCACCCCGACATCGGCCGCGCGGTGCGGATGATCTCCGGCGACGAGGACAACCACCTCGCCTACTGCCACGAGGAACTGCTGCGCTACGCCGCCCAGGGCCACGGCCGGGCCATCCAGCGAACCCTGCGCGAGTGCGCGCTCGCCGAGATCCGCATCTACCGGGACGTCAGCCTCGCGGTCATGGACCACATGGGCCGCATCCTGGGCTGGTCCCGCCCCAAGGCCGCCGTCCTCGCCGCGGGCATCCACGCGGTGTACGCCTGGGAGCGGATCGCGGGCTGGCGGCGCATGGTGTCCCTGCGCATGCCGGAGCGCCGCGACGCCCTCGGCGGCCCGGCCACCTCCGCACCCGAGTTCGCCTGACCGCCCGAGGGGGAAGCGCCTACAACCACCCCCGGCGTTTGAAGGTCCGGTACAGCAGGAGTTCCAGGGCGGCCATGATCACGAGGAGCGCCGGGTACGACCACTCCCAGGTCAGCTCGGGCATGTGCTCGAAGTTCATGCCGTAGATCCCCGCGAGCAGCGTGGGGAGCGCGGCCATGGCCGCCCACGAGGAGATCTTGCGCATGTCGTCGTTCTGCCGCACGCCCGTCTGCGCCAGATGCGCCGACAGGACGTCCGAGACCAGCCGGTCCAGGCCCTCCACGGACTCGTTGACGCGCGTGAGGTGGTCGCTCACGTCCCGGAAGAACGGCTGCGCCTCGTCGCGCACGAACGGCACCCGCGCGCCGGTCGGCCCGGTCTGGGCGAGCCGGGCCAGGGGCTGCGCCAGCGGGCCCGTCGCCCTGCGGAACTCCAGGACCTGCCGTTTGAAGGCGTACACGCGCGAGGCCGTGTTCCGCGAGCCGCCCGCCGCCGGCGAGAACACCTCCGCCTCCAACTCGTCCAGGTCGACGCTCAGCTCCCCGGCCACTTCGAGATAGTGGTCGACCACGGCGTCGGCGACCGCGTACAGCACCGCCGTCGGCCCGTGCCGCAGCATGTCCGGTTCGTCCTCCAGGCGCTTGCGGACCGCCCCGAGCGGACTCTCCTCGCCGTGCCGGACCGTCACCACGAACGAGTCGCCGATGAACAGCATCACCTCACCCGCGGTGACCACATCGCTGTTCGGTTCGTAGCCGACCGGCTTGAGGACCACGAACAGCGAGTCGTCGTACACCTCCATCTTGGGCCGCTGGTGCGCCTTCAAGGCGTCCTCCACGGCCAGCGGATGCAGCCCGAACTCCTCGGTGACCTTGTCGAACTCGTCCTCGGTCGGCTCGTGCAGGCCGATCCACACGAAGGCGTCGTCCCGCAGACGGCATAGGTCGAGGGCGTCGGAGAAGTCCCGAGGGGGCCCCTCCGATCGACGCCCGTCACGGTAGATGGCGCAGTCGACGATCACAGAGTGTGTTCTCCCGTCATCCGGTCCCGAGTGCGTCCGCCCGTATGCCTAGGCTGGACGGCATGCCCACGCTGATCCTGGTCCGCCACGGACGTTCCACCGCCAACACCGAAGGCGTTCTCGCCGGCTGGACGCCCGGCGTCGCCCTCGACGAACGCGGGACCCGGCAGGCCGCCGCGCTGCCCGCCCGGCTCGCCGCCCTGCCGATCGCCGAGGTCGTCAGCAGCCCCCTGCAGCGCTGCCAGGAGACGATCCGCCCCCTTCTGGACGCCCGCCCCGGCCTCACCGCGCACACCGAGGAGCGCATTGGCGAGTGCCACTACGGCGACTGGTCCGGCCGCAAGCTCGCCGACCTCAAGGACGAGCCGCTGATGGACGTCGTCCAGGCGCACCCCTCCGCGGCGGCGTTCCCCGGCGGCGAGTCGATGCGGGCCATGCAGAGCCGCGCCGCCGAGGCCGTCCGCGAGTGGAACGCGCGCGTGGAGCGCGACCACGGCGCCGACGCCGTCTACGTCATGTGCTCGCACGGCGACATCATCAAGTCGCTCGTCGCGGACGCACTCGGTCTTCATCTCGACCTCTTCCAGAGGATCTCCGTTGAACCGTGTTCCATCACCGCGATCCGTTACACCCGTCTGAGGCCGTTCCTCGTCCGCCTCGGGGACACCGGCGACTTCGCGTCCCTCGCCCCCCGCGAGGAGCCCGCCGCCGGTGACACGGCCGGTGACGCCGCCGTCGGGGGCGGCGCGGGCGCACCGTGATCGTCCGGCGCAGTAGGGTGAAGCGGTCGAAGCAGCGCCGCCCGCACCACCCGTGACTTCCACGAACCGCCGTACTCACGACCCCCATGGAGACAGGACGTGTCCCGTCAGGTGTTCCTCTACGACCCCCCGGACCGTTTCGTGGCCGGCACGGTCGGACTGCCCGGACGCCGTACGTTCTTCCTCCAGGCCACCGCCGGCCCCCGCGTGACCAGCGTGGCCCTGGAGAAGACGCAGGTCGCCGCCCTCGCCGAGCGCATGGACGAACTGCTGGACGAGGTCGTACGGCGCAGCGGGGGCAGCGCGGCCGTCCCCGCCGTGGCCCCCAGCGAGGTCGCCGACACCGACCCGCTGGAGACCCCCGTCGAGGAGGAGTTCCGCGTCGGCACCATGGCCCTGGCCTGGGACGGCGAGGAACAGCGCATGATCGTCGAGGCGCAGGCCCTGGTGGAGCTCGACGCCGAGACCGAGGAGGACCTCGCCGAGGCCGAGGAGCGGCTCCTCCAGGACGAGGAGAACGGCCCGCCGATGCTGCGGGTCCGGCTCACCGGCGCCCAGGCGAGGGCCTTCGCCAAACGCGCCCTGGACGTCGTCAACGCCGGGCGGCCGCCGTGCCCGCTGTGCAGCCTCCCGCTCGACCCGGAAGGACACGTATGTCCGCGCCAGAACGGATACCGCCGCGGAGCGTGACCCCCGTGGACCTGCTCACCGAGGGTGAGCTGACGGTGCGCGGCCGCATCCGCGAGGCGTCCAACGCCGCGCTCCTGTGCACCGTCGCCCACGACGGGCGGGAGACGTCCTGCGTGTACAAGCCGGTCGCCGGAGAGCAGCCGCTGTGGGACTTCCCCGACGGCACCCTCGCCGAGCGGGAGGTCGCCGCCTACGAGGTCTCCGAGGCGACCGGCTGGGGGCTCGTACCGCCCACCGTGCTGCGGGACGGGCCGTACGGCGAGGGCATGGTCCAGCTGTGGATCGACGTCGCCCCCGAGGCGGAACTCCTCGCCCTCGTGGACGCCGAGGAGCCGGAGCCCGGCTGGAAGGCGATCGGCCTCGCCGAGGTCGGCGAGGGCCGCACCGCGCTCCTCGTGCACGCCGACGACGAACGGCTGCGACGGCTCGCCGTCCTGGACGCCGTGATCAACAACGCCGACCGCAAGGGCGGGCACCTGCTGCCCACCGCGGACGGCCGGCTCCACGGCATCGACCACGGCGTGACCTTCCACGTCGACAACAAACTGCGCACCCTGCTGTGGGGCTGGGCGGGGGAGCCGCTGACCGACGACGCCCTGCGGGTCCTGCGCACCCTGGACGACGGCCTGAAGGAAGGCGGCGCCCTCGCGACGCGCCTCGCGGAGCTGATCACCCCCGCCGAGCTGGACGCCACCCGCGCGCGGGTCGCCACCCTGCGCAGCACCGGCGTCCACCCCGAGCCCGGCGGGGAGTGGCCGGCCATCCCCTGGCCGCCCGTGTAGGACCACGCGGCGGCCGGATGCACACCGGCCGCCCCTCATGCAAGAGCGCCTTACCGGCCATCCGGCCCGATCCGGTTCGTATACGGAACTCCAGTCCGGTTAGGCTCATGGCATGCATGCCTGGCCCGCTTCTGAGGTCCCCGCCCTGCCTGGTCAGGGCCGCGACCTGAGGATCCACGACACCGCGACCGGCGGACTCGTCACCCTCGACCCCGGTCCCGTCGCCCGTATCTACGTCTGCGGCATCACCCCGTACGACGCCACCCACCTGGGGCACGCGGCGACCTACAACGCGTTCGACCTCGTGCAGCGCGTGTGGCTCGACACCAAGCGCCAGGTCCACTACGTCCAGAACGTCACCGACGTCGACGACCCGCTCCTGGAGCGGGCCGAACGCGACTCGGTCGACTGGGTGGCCCTCGCCGAGAAGGAGACCGCCCTCTTCCGGGAGGACATGACGGCCCTGCGGATGCTGCCGCCGCGGCACTACATCGGCGCCGTCGAGGCCATACCGGGCATCGTCCCGCTCGTCGAACGGCTCCGGGAGGCCGGCGCCGCCTACGAGCTCGAGGGCGACATCTACTTCTCCGTCGAGTCCGACCCGCACTTCGGCCAGGTCTCCCACCTGGACGCCGCCGCCATGCGGCTGCTGTCCGCCGAGCGCGGCGGCGACCCGGACCGGCCGGGCAAGAAGAACCCCCTCGACCCGATGCTGTGGATGGCGGCCCGCCCCGGCGAGCCCAGCTGGGACGGCGGCTCCCTCGGCCGGGGCCGCCCCGGCTGGCACATCGAGTGCGTCGCCATCGCCCTCGACCACCTCGGCATGGGCTTCGACGTCCAGGGCGGCGGCTCCGACCTCGCCTTCCCGCACCACGAGATGGGCGCCTCCCACGCCCAGGTGCTGACCGGCGAGTTCCCCATGGCCAAGGCGTACGTCCACGCCGGCATGGTCGCCCTGCACGGCGAGAAGATGTCCAAGTCCAAGGGCAACCTGGTCTTCGTCTCGCAGCTGCGCCGCGACGGCGTCGACCCGGCCGCGATCCGGCTCGCCCTGCTCGCCCACCACTACCGGGCCGACTGGGAGTGGACCGACGACGTGCTCCGGGACGCCGTCGCCCGCCTGGACCGCTGGCGCGCCGCCGTCTCCCGGCCCGACGGACCGTCCGCCGAGGCCCTCGTCGAGGAGATCCGCGACGCCCTCGCCGACGACCTGGACGCGCCCACCGCCCTCGCCGCCGTCGACCGCTGGGCCGCCTCCCAGGAGGAGCACGGCGGCGCGGACATCGCAGCTCCCGGCGTCGTCTCCCGCGCCGTGGACGCGCTGATGGGCGTGGCCCTGTAGCCGGCCGGAGCACGAACGAGGGCGGTGCGTCCGCGCGCACCGCCCTCGTTCGTTCGTCCGTGGCTTTCAGTCCTCCGAGGACTCGCCGTCCTCGTCCGTGTCCTTGCCGCCGGACCGCGGCGGCTTCGGCGGACGCGTCCGGCCACCGGGACCCTCCCGCCGGTACGGCGGTCCCGGAGGGCCGTCCTGGCCGTCGGTGGCGTGCCCGCCCGCCGTGGGCCCACCGCCGTCCCGGCGGCGCAGATAGCGCTCGAACTCGCGGGCGATCGCCTCGCCCGACGCCTCCGGGAGCTCCGCGGTGTCCCGGGCCTCCTCCAGCGTCTGCACGTACTCGGCGACCTCGCTGTCCTCCGCGGCCAGCTGGTCCACGCCGACCTGCCAGGCGCGCGCGTCCTCGGGCAGCTCGCCCAGCGGGATCCGCACGTCGATCAGGTCCTCCAGGCGGTTCAGCAGCGCCAGCGTCGCCTTCGGGTTCGGCGGCTGCGACACGTAGTGCGGCACCGCCGCCCACAGCGACACCGCCGGCACCCCGGCGTGCGTGCAGGCCTCCTGGAGGATGCCGACGATGCCCGTCGGGCCCTCGTACTTGGTCTCCTCCAGATCCATCCTGCGGGCCAGGTCCGGGTCGGAGGTGGTCCCGCTGATCGGGACCGGACGGGTGTGCGGGGTGTCCCCGAGCAGGGCGCCCAGGATGACCACCAGCTCCACGCCCAGCTCGTGCGCGAAGCCGAGCAGCTCGTTGCAGAACGAGCGCCAGCGCATGGACGGTTCGATACCGCGGACCAGCACGAGGTCGCGCGGCTTGTCACCGCCGACCCGGACCACGGACAGCCGGGTCGTCGGCCACGTGATCTTGCGCACTCCGGCGTCCATCCACACCGTGGGCCGGTTCACCTGGAAGTCGTAGTAGTCCTCGGCGTCCAGCGCCGCGAACACCTCGCCCTTCCACTCCCTGTCCAGATGCGCGACCGCGGTGGAGGCGGCGTCGCCGGCATCGTTCCAGCCCTCGAACGCGGCCACCATGACCGGGTCGATCAGCTCGGGAACCCCCTCGAGCTCGATCACCCAGCGCCTCCTTCCGACGTGCCCTCGCCTGACGAACCAACCTTACGGCGTGCGGCGGGGGCGCCCGCAGCCCCCTCGCAGGGGCGATGCGGGATCACTGCCCCGATCCCCACCCGGGAACACCCCCGGCAGAGATCCGACGTCCACGCCCTATGGCACAACGCGGTTCCCCGGCCGCCGTGTTCCGCTGCACGGCCCGGCGCCGGTCACAGCGTCGAGCGCAGCCACTGCTCCACGCTCGCGATGTGCGCGGTCGCCCACGACCGCGCGGCCTCCGCGTCCCGGTCCCGCAGCGCCGCCAGGATCGCCCGGTGCTCCTGCAGGGTCCGGCGGACCGCGTCCTCCTGGGTCAGCCCCCGCCAGATCCGGGCCCGTGTCGTCGGCCCCGACAGACCGTCGAGCAGCGAACACAGCACCGAGTTGCCCGCGCCGGCGACGATGGCCCGGTGGAACTCCAGGTCGCTCGCCACGAGTTCCTCCACCGACGGGGCGTCACCGAGCCGGTCCAGCCGCTCGGCCAGCGCGTCGAGCTGCCGCTCGCCGATCCGGGCCGCCGCCATCGCCGTGGCCGCCGGCTCCAGGATGCGGCGCACCGCCAGGAACTCCAGCACCGTGTCGTCGCGGTGGAAGTCGACGACGAAGCTCAGCGCCTCCAGCAGCAACTGCGGGTCCAAGCTCGTCACATACGTCCCGTCGCCCTGGCGGACGTCCAGGACGCGGATCAGTGACAGGGCCCGCACCGCCTCCCGCAGCGAGTTGCGGGACAGCCCGAGCCCGGCGGCGAGCTCGCTCTCCTTGGGCAGCCGGTCGCCGGGGCGCAGCGCACCCGAGACGATCATGCCCTTGATCTTCTCGATCGCCTCGTCGGTGACCGCCATGGCCGCCCTCCCCGTCCGTCCACCACGCCCCACGAGACCTCCGATGTCTCGGGCCCACATTATGGACGGCCGCCCAGGCGGGCGTCCGCGGTCCTGGCAGCGCGAAGGGGCGGCTCCGTCGGCGAGGAGCCGCCCCTTCGGTGGTGGCCGGCCCCGGTGCGGAAGGGGCCGCCCTCGTGTGGTCCGGCGCGGTCAGGGGAGTGGCCGGACCTCACGCGGCGGACGGCTCATCCGGCGAAAACCGCCCGCCGCGCGCGAGGTCACTTCTTGTCGAGCACGTCCTGCACCTTCGCCCGGACGTCGTCCGTGGCCAGGCCCCGGATCGTCAGCGTCGTCCGGCGGCGCAGCACGTCGTCCGCCGTCTCCGCCCACTCGTTGTCCCGGGCGTAGACGACCTGCGCCCAGATCTCCGGGGCGTCGGGGTGGACACGCTCGCCCAGCTCCGGGTTCTCGTTGGCGAGACGGGCGATGTCGAAGGCCAGGGAGCCGTAGTGGGTGGCCAGGTGCCGGGCGGTGTCCGCCGCCATGCGCGGCCCCGGGGCCGGCCGGTCGGTCAGCAGCCGGTGGGCGACCGCGCGCGGGTTCGCGATGCCCGGCAGCGGCAGCTTCTTCGGGAGCGCCGAGATGGGCTCGAAGTCGTCGCCGAGCGGAGCGCCCGGCAGCGCCTCCAGCTTCTTCATCACGGTCCGGCCGATGTGCCGGAACGTCGTCCACTTGCCGCCCGCCACGGACAGCATCCCGCCGCGCCCCTCGGTCACGACCGTCTCGCGCTTGGCCTTCGCCGTGTCCCCGGGGCCGCCCGGCAGCACCCGCAGGCCCGCGAAGGCGTACGTGATCAGGTCGCGGTCCAGCTGCTGGTCGCGGACGGAGAAGGCCGCCTCGTCCAGGATCTGGGCTATGTCCTTGTCGTTGACGGCGACGTCCGCGGGGTCGCCCTCGTACACCTCGTCCGTGGTGCCCAGCAGCAGCATGTCCTCCCACGGCAGGGCGAACGTGATGCGGTACTTGTCGATCGGGGTCGCCAGCGCCGCCTTCCAGGGCGCGGTCCGCTTCAGGACCAGGTGCGCGCCCTTGGACAGCCGGATCGACGGCGCCGCGTTCGGGTCCTCCATCCGGCGCAGGTGGTCGACCCAGGGACCGGTGGCGTTCAGCACGAGCCGGGCGTTCACCCCGAACTCGTCACCGGACAGGCGGTCCCGCAGGTCGGCGCCGGTCACCCGGCCCTGCGTGAAGCGCAGCCCGGTGACCTCGGCGTGGTTGAGCACGACCGCGCCGGACTCGACGGCCGCGCGGACCGTCATGAGCGCCATGCGTGCGTCGTTCATCTGGTCGTCGCCGTACACGGCCACGGCCTTCAGGTTCTCGGTGCGCAGCTCCGGCACGTCCTGCGCCGCCTTGGCGGGGGACAGGAGGTGGCCGACGCCGTCACCGAACGCGGAGAGCGCGGAGTAGGCGAAGACGCCCGCCCCGAGCTTCGCGGCGCCGTGCGGCCCGCCCTTGTACACGGGGAGGTAGAACGTGAGCGGGTTCGCCAGGTGGGGGGCCACCTGGCGGGAGACCGCACGGCGCTCGAAGTGGTTCTCCGCCACCAGCTTCACCGCGCCGGTCTGCAGGTAGCGCAGACCGCCGTGGAGGAGCTTGGAGGAGGCGGAGGAGGTGGCGCCGGCGAAGTCGCCGGCGTCGACCAGGGCCACCCTGAGGCCGGACTGCGCGGCGTGCCAGGCGGTGGAGATGCCCAGGATGCCGCCGCCGATCACGAGGAGGTCGTACGACGCCTTGGAGAGCTGCTCCCGGGTCTCGGCGCGGCTCGGGTGGGAGCCGGAGGCCGGGTGCGTACCGAGGGCAGGCACGGACTGCAGGGTGGTCTGACTGGTCATATCGGGTTCTTGCTCCTCATCAGAGTGCGAGGGCCGGCGAGAAGCGGATCAGCTCTCGTCGTCCTCGAGCCAGCCCATGGTCCGCTCGACGGCCTTGAGCCAGTTCTTGTACTCACGGTCGCGGGTCTCCGCGTCCATGCGGGGGGTCCACTCGGCGGCCCGGCGCCAGTTGGCGCGCAGGTCGTCGGTGCTGTTCCAGAAGCCGACGGCGAGACCGGCGGCGTAGGCGGCGCCGAGACAGGTCGTCTCGGCGACCATCGGGCGCACCACGGGCGCGTCCAGGACGTCCGAGAGGGTCTGCATCAGCAGGTTGTTCGCGGTCATGCCGCCGTCGACCTTGAGGGTGACGAGCTCGACGCCGGAGTCCTTGACCATGGCGTCGGCGATCTCCCGCGTCTGCCAGGCCGTGGCCTCCAGGACGGCACGGGCGAGGTGCGCCTTGGTGACGTACCGGGTGAGGCCGGCGATCACACCACGGGCGTCGGAGCGCCAGTGCGGGGCGAACAGGCCGGAGAAGGCCGGCACGAAGTAGGCGCCGCCGTTGTCCTCGACGGAGAGCGCGAGCGTCTCGATCTCGGCGGCGGTGGAGATCAGGCCCATCTGGTCCCGCATCCACTGCACCAGCGAGCCGGTGACGGCGATCGAGCCCTCCAGGGCGTACACCGTGTCCTGCTCGCCGATCTTGTAGCCGACGGTGGTCAGCAGACCGGCGTAGGAGTTGATGATCTTGTCACCGGTGTTCATCACCATGAAGGTGCCGGTGCCGTACGTCGACTTGGTCTCGCCCTCGGCGAAGCACGTCTGGCCGAACAGGGCCGCCTGCTGGTCGCCGAGCGCGGAGGCCACCGGGATGCCGCCGAGCAGGTCGCCCAGCTTGCCGCCGGTGATCTCGCCGTAGACCTCGGCGGAGGAGCGGATCTCGGGCAGGATCTGCAGGGGGACGCCGATGGACTCGGCGATCTTCGCGTCCCACTCCATGGTGTGCAGGTTCATCAGCATGGTGCGGGAGGCGTTGGTGACGTCCGTGACGTGCTTGCCGCCGTCGACACCACCGGTCAGGTTCCAGATGACCCAGGTGTCCATGGTGCCGAAGAGGATGTCGCCGGCCTCGGCGCGCTCCTTGAGGCCCTCGACGTTGTCCAGCAGCCAGCGGGCCTTCGGACCGGCGAAGTAGGAAGCGAGGGGCAGACCGGTCTCGCGGCGGAAGCGGTCCTGCCCGACGTTGCGGCCGAGCTCGCGGCACAGGGCGTCGGTGCGGGTGTCCTGCCAGACGATGGCGTTGTGGACGGGCTCACCGGTGTTCTTGTCCCACAGCACGGTGGTCTCGCGCTGGTTGGTGATGCCGATGGCCTTGATGTCGTCGCGGGTGATGCCGGCCTTCTCGATGGCTCCGGCGACGACCTCCTGGACGTTCGTCCAGATCTCGGTGGCGTCGTGCTCGACCCAGCCCGGCTTCGGGAAGATCTGCTCGTGCTCCTTCTGGTCGACGGAGACGATCCGGCCGTCGCGGTCGAAGACGATGCAGCGGGACGAGGTCGTGCCCTGGTCGATCGCGGCGATGAAGGGGCCCGCGGTGTGGGCGTCGGTCACAGTTAGCTCCTGGAAGTTCCGTGGTTATGGGGCTTTACGTACGGCGTGCGCGGAGAGTTTCGGTGCTTCTCACCCGGATGGGTGAAGCGCTGTTCCTAGGCGAACGCGACGTTGTAGATGCCTGCCGCGACGGCACCGCCGATGAGCGGTCCCACGACGGGGATCCAGGCGTAGCCCCAGTCGGAGCCCCCCTTGTTGGGCAGGGGCAGAAGGGCGTGGACGATTCTCGGACCGAGGTCACGGGCCGGGTTGATCGCGTATCCGGTCGGGCCGCCGAGGGACAGACCGATGGACACGACCACGAGAGCGGTGATCAGGGCGCCCAGGGTGCCGAGACCCTTGCCGCTGTCGTTGAGGCCCTGGGTGAGGACCGCGAGCACCAGCACCACGGTGCCGATGATCTCCGTGATCAGGTTCTGCACGACGTTGCGGATCTCGGGACCGGTGGAGAAGACACCCAGGACGGGACCGGCGCCCTTCTCCTGCGCCTCGACGGCCTTGGCGGTCGTGGCCTGCGCGCCCGGGCCGCCGACGATCTCCTTGTCGGTGAGGTGGGCGGTGAACTGGCCGGCGTAGGCGGCCCACACCAGCGCCGCGCCGATCATGGCGCCGAGGAGCTGTCCGGCGAAGTACGTCGGGACGTCGCTCCAGTCGTTGTCCTTGATCGCGATGCCGACGGTCACGGCCGGGTTGAGGTGGGCGCCGGAGAGCGGTGCCGAGGTGTAGACCGCCGTGAGCACCGCGAAGCCCCACCCGAAGGTGATGGCGAGCCAGCCGGCGTTGCGGGCCTTGGAGGCCTTCAGCGTGACAGCGGCGCAGACGCCGCCGCCGAGCAGGATGAGTATGGCGGTACCGATGGTCTCGCCGATGAAGATGTCGGAGCTGGACACCCGCGACTCCTTTGTCCTTCGTCCAGGGGAAGCCGAACCCCGGGTCCCTCCGGTGGTTCGCGTTGCTCTCGGGATGAGAGCGATGCCGGCCTCTGGCGTTGTCCCACTCTAGCGCGTATTGCCGGTAGGTGTTCGACAATGCCGACCGATGGACGGGAGTCTTGCCCCGGCGTCAGGGGTGCGTCAAGAGTCCTGTTCCCGAATGCTCGATCGTTATCGGCTGTGTTGATTTGTCGATACGACGTCACGTGTGCGTACCGGCGCGTAGGGGACACTCCGCGTACACGCCACCCGTCGGCGGGACCGCGGCACACGCACGACAAGGCCCGGAACGCCGCTCGGCGTCCCGGTCGTCAGCTCTCGTGGCCAGGGTCGCGCCGGTCCTGCCGGCGGCGCGGAGGGCGGCTCAGAAGCGGCCGGCGCCCAGATCCCGCGACACCGCGCGGGCGCAGTCCCGCACCGCGGCGATCAGCTCCGGGCGGATCTCGCCCTCACGGCACAGGCGCTCCACCGCGCCGGTGATGCCGACCGCGCCGACCGGCATGCGGCGCCGGTCGTGGATGGGGGCGGCGATCGACGCGACGCCCTCCCAGGTCTCCTCGACGTCGGCGGCGTACCCCCGCGCGCGGGTCAGGTCGAGGAGCTGCTCGAAGTCGTCCAGCTCGCACACCGTGCGCTCGGTGAACGCCTTGCGGCCGGCCTCGATGGCCTCGCTGTGCGCCACCGGGTCGTACGCCGACAGCACCTTGCCCAGCGCCGTGGAGTGCAGCGGCTGCATGGCGCCGATCTCCAGCACCTGGCGGCTGTCGTCCGGGCGGAAGACGTGGTGCACGATCAGGACGCCCTGCTGGTGCAGCACGCCGAGATAGACGCTCTCGCCGCTGGACCGCGCCAGGTCGTCCGTCCACACCAGCGCGCGGGCGCGCAGCTCGTGCACATCCAGATAGGTCGTCCCCAGGCGCAGCAGCTCGGCGCCCAGCTGGTACCGCCCGGACGCCTCGTCCTGCTCGACGAACCCCTCCTGCTGGAGGGTGCGCAGAATCCCGTGGGCGGTGCCCTTGGCGAGGCCCAGCGAGGAGGCGATGTCCGACAGGCCGAGGCGCCGCTCACCGCCCGCGAGCAGCCGCAGCATCGCGGCCGCCCGTTCGAGCGACTGGATGTTCCGTGCCATCGCCGTACTGCCTCCGTCCCCTTCGACCGTCGACCTACACGACGTCGCTGCCGTCGTTCGGCAATGTCGAACACTACCGGTCGATGTCGACCCACCGCTAATGGTCCGTCGGACTTCATCCGTCCGGACCGCGTCACACGTATACCGGGTGCCGTTCCCGGGGCCCTCCTCGTCCCGGCCCGTGGACGCCCCGACCATCGCGCCGCGCTCCCGGCTAGGCTGGCGTGGTGCGCCCGCCGCGGAACCTGCCCTGCGGGCGCAAAGCCGACAGCCGTCGCACTCCAGGGAGCCCTTTCATGGCCTCGTTGCCACCGACCCCTTCCGCCGACAGCCGGACCCGTGTGTCCGCCCTCCGTCAGGCCCTCGCCACCCGCGTGGTCGTCGCCGACGGAGCGATGGGCACCATGTTGCAGGCCCAGGACCCCACGCTGGAGGACTTCCAGAATCTCGAGGGCTGCAACGAGATCCTGAACGTCACCCGCCCGGACATCGTCCGCTCCGTCCACGAGGCGTACTTCGACGCGGGCGTGGACTGTGTCGAGACGAACACCTTCGGCGCGAACCACGCCGCGATGGCCGAGTACGACATCCCCGAGCGCGTCTTCGAGCTGTCCGAGGCCGGCGCCCGTATCGCCCGGGAGACCGCCGACGCCTACGCCGCCCGCGACGGGCGCGACCGCTGGGTGCTGGGCTCCATCGGCCCCGGCACCAAGCTCCCCACGCTCGGCCACATCGGGTACACCACCATCCGTGACGCCTTCCAGCAGAACGCCGAGGGCCTGATCTCCGGCGGCGCCGACGCGCTGATCGTGGAGACCACCCAGGACCTGCTGCAGACCAAGGCCGCCGTGATCGGCGCCCAGCGCGCCCGCCAGCTGTCCGGCCTGGACCTGCCCATCATCGTCTCCGTCACCGTCGAGACGACCGGCACCATGCTGCTCGGCTCCGAGATCGGCGCCGCCCTGACGGCCCTCGAGCCGCTCGGCATCGACATGATCGGCATGAACTGCGCCACGGGACCCGCCGAGATGAGCGAGCACCTGCGCTACCTCTCCCGGCACTCCCGCGTCCCGCTGTCCTGCATGCCGAACGCGGGCCTGCCCGTCCTCGGCAAGGACGGCGCCACCTACCCGCTCACCGCGCCGGAGCTGGCGGACGCCCACGAGACGTTCGTCCGCGACTACGGGCTGTCCCTCGTCGGCGGCTGTTGCGGCACCACCCCCGAGCACCTGAGGCAGCTCGTCGAGCGGGTCCGGGACCTGGAGCCGACCCCGCGCGACCCGCGCCCCGAACCCGGCGCCGCCTCCCTCTACCAGACCGTGCCCTTCCGCCAGGACACCTCCTACCTGGCCATCGGCGAGCGCACCAACGCCAACGGCTCCAAGAAGTTCCGCGAGGCCATGCTGGAGGGCCGCTGGGACGACTGCGTGGAGATGGCGCGCGAGCAGATCCGCGAGGGCGCGCACATGCTCGACCTGTGCGTGGACTACGTCGGCCGCGACGGCGTCGCCGACATGGAGGAACTGGCCGGCCGCTTCGCCACCGCCTCCACGCTGCCGATCGTGCTGGACTCCACCGAGGTGCCCGTCATCCAGGCCGGCCTGGAGAAGCTCGGCGGACGCGCGGTCATCAACTCCGTGAACTACGAGGACGGCGACGGCCCCGAGTCGCGGTTCGCGCGCGTCACGAAGCTGGCCCGGGAGCACGGGGCGGCCCTGATCGCGCTGACCATCGACGAGGAGGGGCAGGCCCGCACTCCCGAGAAGAAGGTCGAGATCGCCGAACGGCTGATCGACGACCTCACCGGGAACTGCGGCATCCACGAGTCCGACATCCTCATCGACACCCTGACCTTCACCATCTGCACCGGCCAGGAGGAGTCCCGCAAGGACGGCCTCGCCACCATCGAGGCCATCCGCGAGCTCAAGCGCCGCCACCCCGACGTGCAGACCACGCTGGGCCTGTCGAACATCTCCTTCGGCCTCAACCCGGCCGCCCGCATCCTGCTGAACTCCGTGTTCCTCGACGAGTGCGTGAAGGCCGGCCTGGACTCCGCGATCGTGCACGCCAGCAAGATCCTGCCGATCGCCCGCTTCAACGAGGAAGAGGTGCGCACCGCCCTCGACCTCATCTACGACCGCCGCGCCGAGGGCTACGACCCGCTGCAGAAGCTCATGGCCCTGTTCGAGGGCGCCACCGCCAAGTCCCTCAAGGCCGGCAAGGCCGAGGAACTGGCCGCCCTGCCGCTGGAGGAACGCCTCAAGCGGCGCATCATCGACGGCGAGCGCAACGGCCTGGAGGCCGACCTCGACGCGGCCCTCGCGGACCGGCCCGCCCTCGACATCGTCAACGACACCCTCCTGGACGGCATGAAGGTCGTCGGCGAACTGTTCGGCTCCGGCCAGATGCAGCTGCCGTTCGTGCTGCAGTCCGCCGAGGTCATGAAGACCGCCGTCGCCTACCTCGAACCGCACATGGAGAAGGTCGAGGGCGACGAGGCCGGCAAGGGCACCATCGTCCTCGCCACCGTCCGCGGCGACGTCCACGACATCGGCAAGAACCTCGTCGACATCATCCTGTCCAACAACGGCTACAACGTCGTCAACCTGGGCATCAAGCAGCCCGTCTCCGCGATCCTGGAAGCCGCCGAGGAGCACCGCGCCGACGTCATCGGCATGTCCGGGCTCCTGGTGAAGTCCACCGTGATCATGAAGGAGAACCTCGAGGAGCTGAACCAGCGCGGCCTCGCCGCCGACTACCCGGTCATCCTCGGCGGCGCCGCCCTGACCCGCGCCTACGTCGAACAGGACCTGCACGAGGTCTACGAGGGCGAGGTCCGCTACGCCCGCGACGCCTTCGAAGGGCTGCGCCTGATGGACGCCCTCATCGGCGTCAAGCGCGGCGTGCCCGGCGCCAAGCTGCCCGAGCTCCGGCAGCGCCGGGTGCGGGCCACCGCGCAGACCGTGGTCGAGGAGCGCCCCGAGGACGGGCACGTCCGCTCCGATGTCGCCACCGACAACCCCGTCCCCGAGCCGCCGTTCTGGGGCACCCGCGTCAGCAAGGGCATCCAGCTCAAGGAGTACGCCTCCTGGCTGGACGAGGGCGCCCTGTTCAAGGGCCAGTGGGGCCTGAAGGAGTCCCGCGCCGGGGACGGCCCGTCGTACCAGGAACTCGTCGAGACCGAGGGCCGGCCGCGGCTGCGCGGCCTGCTCGACCGGCTGCAGACCGACAACCTCCTCGAGGCGGCCGTCGTCCACGGCTACTTCCCGTGCGTGTCCAAGGACGACGACCTGATCGTCCTCGACGAGCACGGCAACGAACGGACCCGCTTCACCTTCCCGCGCCAGCGCCGCGGCCGCCGTCTGTGCCTCGCGGACTTCTTCCGCCCCCAGGAGTCCGGCGAGACCGACGTCGTCGGCTTCCAGGTCGTCACCGTCGGCTCCCGCATCGGCGAGGAGACCGCCCGGCTCTTCGAGGCCAACGCCTACCGCGACTACCTCGAGCTGCACGGCCTGTCCGTCCAGCTCGCCGAGGCCCTCGCCGAGTACTGGCACGCCCGCGTCCGCGCCGAGCTCGGCTTCGCCGGCGAGGACCCGGCCGCCATGGAGGACATGTTCTCCCTGAAGTACCGCGGCGCCCGCTTCTCGCTCGGCTACGGCGCCTGCCCCGACCTGGAGGACCGCGCCAAGATCGCCGACCTGCTCCAGCCCGAGCGCATCGGCGTCCACCTCAGCGAGGAGTTCCAGCTCCACCCCGAGCAGTCCACGGACGCCATCGTCATCCACCACCCCGAGGCGAAGTACTTCAACGCACGCTGACCCGGGGCCCCGCACCGCTGTGCCGGGGGGCACAGCGGTGCGTCAGGCGATCCGCCGGCGGGCGTCGTACACTGGACGGTCCACCGCAGGCCGGTTCCCTCCGTGGGAACCGGCCTGGTCGTCCCTTGAAGGAGGTACGTGGATGACCAGCACCGTCCCCGCCCTGTCGACCCGTACGGCCGACGGCTCGGCCCTGCAGGCCGTACTGCTCGACATGGACGGCACCCTGGTGGACTCCGAGGGCTTCTGGTGGGACGTCGAGGTCGAGGTCTTCGCCTCCCTCGGCCACACCCTGGACGACACCTGGCGCCACGTCGTGGTCGGCGGGCCCATGACCCGCAGCGCCGGCTTCCTGATCGAGGCCACCGGCGCCGACATCGGCCTCGACGAACTCACGGTCCTGCTCAACCAGGGCTTCGAGGACCGTATCGACCACTCCCTGCCCCTGATGCCGGGAGCCGCCCGGCTGCTGGCCGAGCTGGCCGAGCACCGGATCCCGACGGCCCTCGTCTCCGCCTCGCACCGCCGCATCATCGACCGGGTGCTCACCACACTCGGCCCGCAGCACTTCTCACTGACCGTCGCCGGTGACGAGGTGACCCGCACCAAGCCCCACCCCGACCCGTATCTGCTCGCCGCGGCCGGTCTCGGCGCCGACCCCGCCCGGTGCGCGGTCGTCGAGGACACGGCGACCGGCGTCGCCGCCGCGGAGGCCGCCGGCTGCCAGGTGGTGGCCGTCCCCTCGATCGCGCCCATCGCCCCGGCAGCCCGCCGCACGGTCGTCCCCACGCTCGAACACGTGGATCTGGCATTTCTGCGCGGCCTGATGACAGTCTGAGAACGACTCGTCACTGCCATGACAACCTGAATACGCCTGTCGTTCACCGAGCGTGCTGCTTTGATGGCGCATTGCGGGCGGAGAAATTCCGCAGGTAAATTCGATCGGGCCGGACGGCCGAATTCCAGCGGTCGACGAGATCGTCCAATCTGTGACGTTCACCACTCTCCGGGGGTGCGGCGGGGCGCCCGCCTCGTGCCGCTCGCCCCCGAACAACGGTTTCGAGCGCACCCTTGTGTCCCGATTGATGGACCGGTGCGCCAATCCTTCCCGCCTCAGCCTTCCGGTGCGTCCACACCCGATTCCACTGAGTGAACAAGCCCCAACTCCGGTCTCCTCCAACCGTCCTGTGGGCGCGGACTAATCTCATCGCGAGAACATCGCCCTTACCCCCGTGATCCGCCGCGCCACCCTCCGCATGCCGGACGCACGGAGAAGACAGCTGGAGAAACCCGAGCATGAACCGCAAAACTTTGGTGCTGCCGGTCGTCATCGGCCTGCTCGCGCCGGTTCTCGCCGCCTGTGGCGGAACCGACAGCGGCAGCGGCGGCGGCGACGGGATCGTCGTGGGCACCACGGACGTGTTCACTGCCTCGGAGGAGAGCCCCGCACCGCTCGACCCGGCCTGGGCCTACGACGTCGGCCTGTGGAACGTCCTCCGCCAGACCGTGCAGACCCTGATGATCCAGCCCCGCGGCGAGGGCGAGCCCGTCCCCGAGGCCGCCGAGAGCTGCGGCTTCACCGACAGCGGCAACGAACGCTACGCCTGCACCCTGCGCAAGGACCTCAAGTTCGCCGACGGCGACACCGTCACCGCGGCCGACGTCAAGTACTCCATCGAGCGCGCCCTCTCCCTGAAGGCCGACAGCGGCGTCTTCGCGCTGCTGTCCACCATCGACACCGTCGAGACGCGCGGCGACCGCGAGGTCGTCTTCCACCTCAAGACCGCCGACTCCACCTTCCCGTACAAGCTGTCCACCCCGGTCGCCGGCATCGTCGACCCGGACGTGTACGACAAGAAGGAACTGCGCAGCGGCTTCGAGGTCGACGGCTCCGGCCCGTACACATTCAAGGCCAAGGTCGACGACGACAAGCTCGTCTCCGCCGTGTTCACCAAGAACCCCGAGTACAAGGGGAGCCTCAAGGTGAACAACGACAAGGTCGAGATGCGCATCTTCGACAGCGCGGACGAGATGGGCGCCGCCCTCGACAACGGTGACATCGACGTCATGACCCGCGCCATGTCGCCCGAGCAGATCGACAAGCTGTCCGCCGACTCCGACGACGACGTCGACCTCATCGACATGGCCGGCCTCGAGATCCGCTACCTCGCCTTCAACACCAACGACGACGCCGTACGCAGCAAGGCCGTCCGCCAGGCCATGGCCCAGCTGATCGACCGCGGCGAACTCGTCTCCAAGGTGTACGGCAGCCAGGCCGAGCCCCTGTTCTCCCTGGTCCCCGCCAGCATCACCGGGCACTCCAACTCGTTCTTCAACAAGTACGGCGAGCCCAGCGCCGCCAAGGCCAGGAACTACCTGGAGCGGGCCGGCGTCACCACCCCGGTCAAGCTGACCCTGCACTACACCACCGACCACTACGGTCCGGCCACGAAGAAGGAGTTCGAGCTGCTCAAGGAGCAGCTCAACGACAGCGGCCTGTTCGACGTCGACATCAAGGGCACCCCCTGGGACGTCTTCCGCCCCGCCGAGCAGAAGGGCAAGTACGAGGTCTACGGCATGGGCTGGTTCCCCGACTTCCCCGACGCCGACAACTACGTCGCCCCCTTCCTCGACAAGGACAACTTCCTCGGCTCGCCCTACGCCAACGCCCGCATCCGCAACAGCCTGATCCCCGAGTCGCGGCGCGCCGCCGACCGGATCGCCGCCACCGGCAGCCTCACCGAGATCCAGGACATCGTCGCCAACGACGTGCCGGTCATCCCGCTGTGGCAGGGCAAGCAGTACGTCGCCGCCGGTGACGACATCACGGGCACGGCCTACGCGATGAACTCTTCCTCCACCCTCCAGCTCTGGGAGCTCGGCCACGGCGTGAGCGACTGACGCACCCGTCCGGCGCCCCCGACCCGGGGCGCCGGACCGCCCGGTACCTCCACGGGCCCGGGTTCCTGACAACCGACCGACAAGGCACTCGTAAGTGAACATGCGCAACCACTGGCCGGTCCTGCCCCTTGTGGCAGGGCTGGCCTCCGGCCTGTTGACCGGCTGCGGAACGGAATCCGGGGACGCCGGCGAGAACGGGAACACCGTCGTCGTGGGGATGTCGGACGACGTCCTCGCCACCGACCCCGCCTCCGGCTACGACCCGGGGTCCTGGCTGCTGTTCAACAACGTCTTCCAGTCGTTGCTCAGCTTCCCCAAGGGCGCCACGGAACCCCAGCCCGAGGCCGCCGAGGCATGTTCCTTCTCCGACGCCGAGGCCACCCTCTACAAGTGCACGCTCAAGGACGGCCTGAAGTTCAGCAACGGTGACGAACTCACCGCCGAGGACGTCAAGTTCTCGTTCGACCGCATGCTGAAGATCGACGACCCCGACGGCCCCGCCGTCATGTTCTCCACCCTGGACAAGGTGGAGACGCCCGACGAGCGCACCGTCGTCTTCCGGCTCAACACCCCCGACGCGACCTTCCCCAGCAAGATCGCCTCCGGCGCCGGCTCCATCGTCGACAAGGACTCCTACGACGCCGGCGGGCTGCGCGAGGACGGCGAAGCCGTCGGCTCCGGCCCGTACAAGCTCGACGAGTTCGACGACGACCGGGCCGTCTTCACCGTCAACGAGAACTACAAGGGCACCGCCGAGGTCGAGAACAACGGCGTCACCCTGAAGTTCTTCCGCGGCGACCAGCAGCGCCTCAAGGAGGCCCTGCTCGCCGGCGACGTCGACATCGCCTACCGCGGCCTCACCGCCGGCGACATCGCCGACATCGAGAAGGCCGGCACCGACTCCTCCGGCGTCGAGGTCGTCGAAGGCAGCAGCGCCGAGGTCCAGCACCTCGTCTTCAACATGGACGACCCGGTCGCCGGCCGGCTCGGCGTACGCAAGGCCATCGCCTACCTGCTCGACCGCGACGCCCTCATCCGCGACGTCCACGAGGGCACCGCCACCCCGCTGTACTCGATCATCCCGGCCGGCATCGGCGGCCACAACACCGCCTTCTTCGACACCTACGGCGCCCGCCCCTCCCGCGCCAAGGCCGCCGCCGCCCTCCAGAGCGACGGCATCACCGGCAAGGTCGAGCTGACCCTGTGGTCCACCCCGTCCCGCTACGGCCCGGCCACCGACCAGCAGCTGAAGGCCATCGCCAAGCAGCTCAACGACAGCGGCCTCTTCCAGGCCGACGTCCGCTCCGTCGCCTTCGACCAGTACGAGAAGGACATCGCCAAGGGCAAGTACGGCGTCTACGTCAAGGGCTGGGTGCCGGACTACCCGGACGCCGACAACTTCACCGCGCCCTTCTTCGGCAAGGACAACGTCCTCGGCAACAACTACACGAACAAGCGCATCACCAACACGCTCATCCCGAGCACCGCCGCCGAGAGCGACCGCGCCGCCACCGACGACGCCTTCGGCCAGCTCCAGGACATCGTCGCCCAGGAACTGCCCATCATCCCGGTCTGGCAGGGCAAGCAGTACGCCATCGTCCACGAGAACGTGTACGGCCTCGAATACTGCCTCGACGCCTCCACCGTCTTCCGCTTCTGGGAGCTCAAGAAGGGCTGACACCGGCCCCGAACCACGACAGAGGGCGCCCCTTCCACCGAAGGGACGCCCTCTGCCGCTGCCTGCCTGCCTGCCGGCCCGTGCCCGGCCCTACTGCGCGCCCGGACGCACCAGCCCGCTCTCGTACGCGTACACCGCCGCCTGCACCCGGTCCCGCAGCCCCAGCTTCGTCAGCACATGCCCCACATGCGTCTTCACCGTGGTCTCGCTGACGAACAGGTCCGCCGCGATCTCCGCGTTCGACAACCCGCGCGCCACCAGCTTCAGCACCTCGACCTCACGGTCGGTCAGCGTGTGCAGGGTGTCCGGCACCGGCTCGTCCCCCGACGGCAGATGCGTGGCGTACTTGTCCAGCAGCCGGCGCGTGATGCTCGGCGCGAGCATCGCCTCACCCGCCGCGACCACCCGGATCGCCTGCACCAGCTCATGAGCGGGAGCGTCCTTCAGCAGAAAGCCGCTGGCCCCCGCCCGCAGCGCCTCCACCACGTACTCGTCCAGATCGAACGTGGTCAGCACCAGCACCTTCGCCGGACCGTCCCGCCCGGGCCCCGTGATCTGCCGCGTCGCCTCCACCCCGTCCATCCGGGGCATACGGATGTCCATCAGGACCACGTCGGGCTGCAGGGCCCGCACCTGATCAAGGGCCTGCAGACCGTCACCGGCCTCGCCGACGACCGCGAGATCCTGCTCGGCCTCCAGAATCATCCGGAACCCGGTGCGCAGCAGGGGCTGGTCGTCGACCAGTAGGACGCGGATGGCCACGTAAGTCTCCTTCGCTAGTCCGGCCCCATTCTGCCCTGCGTGTCCACCCCGGACCCGACCGCCCCGGACACCGGCGCCAACGGATACGGCGGGGGAGTGCCCCCGAACTCCGGGCAGTGCTCCCGGTGATCGCACCAGCCGCACAACTTCGTCGGCCGCGGCCGCCAGTCACCCGTCTCCGTCGCCAGCCGGATCGCCTCCCACAGCGCCAGCAGCTTGCGCTCCACCCGCTCCAGATCCGCCACCACCGGGTCGTACGTCAGCACATCCCCACTGCCCAGATACACCAGCTGCAGCCGGCGCGGCACCACACCCTTCAGCCGCCACACCACCAGCGCGTAGAACTTCATCTGGAACAGCGCGCCCTCCGCGTACTCCGGGCGGGGCGCCTTGCCCGTCTTGTAGTCGACGATCCGCACCTCACCCGTCGGCGCCACATCGACCCGGTCGATGATCCCCCGCAGCCGGAGCCCCGACACCAGCTCCGCCTCCACGAACAGCTCCCGCTCGGCCGGCTCCAGCCGCGTCGGATCCTCCAGCCCGAACCAGCGCTCCACCAGCTGCTCCGCCTCGGCCAGCCACGCCGCCAGCCGCTCACCCTCCGGATCGTCCGCGAACAACTCCACGACCTCCGGCCGGCTCTCCCGCAACCGGTCCCACTGCCCCGGGATCAGCGACTTCGCCCGCGGCGCCGTCCGCTCCGCCGCCGGGGCGTCGAAGAGACGCTCCAGCACCGCGTGCACCAGCGTCCCCTTCGTCGCCGCCGCACTCGGCTTCTCCGGCAGCCGGTCGATCACCCGGAACCGGTACAGCAACGGGCACTGCATGAAGTCACTCGCCCGCGACGGGGACAACGAGGAAGGAGCGCGGACGGACGACACCGCCGCGACACCCTCCGCCGGCACCGCCCCACCCGTCTGCGCGGACCCCGCATGAACCGCCGCCCCCGCGGGGTACCCGTCCCCCGACGGCGCCGTCGTCCGCGTGACCTCGCCGCCGCCGTCCGCCGCGGCGCCCTCCGTGCTCGTCTCCATGACCACAGACCTTACGGCCCACCACTGACAGTGACCCAGCCACGGGCACCGGCGGCCCCGGGGGAGCGGCCCCTGCGGGGTGCCGGGGCGGACCCCGTCACAAGGGCCGCATACCATCGACTCGAGACCTTCCGCCCGGCAGGCGCGGACGACGCATCCAACGAGGGGACACCGTGGACGAGAGCGGCGGGAGCGGGAAGCCGCGCTCCGGGACCGACGAGCCGACCGAGCACCGTACGGACCGGCCGGCCCCCGACCCCGAACGGCCCGACGCACCCACCGGCCCCGACGACCCACAGGACAGGCAGGACAGGCAGGACAGCGACGACGCGGGCCACGCCAACACCGCACGGCAACCGCAGGAGCCCCGCCCCCAGCACGACGACCGCGCCTTCGCCCACTCCACCGACAGCGACAGCGACACCAGGACCGGCACCGGCACCAAGCCGCGCCCGCCCCAGCGCCCCCGCGACCCCCGCGGCGGACTCCTCATGGGCCGCCCCTTCGGCGTACCCGTCTACGTCGCCCCCAGCTGGTTCCTCGTCGCCGCCCTCATCACCTGGGTCTTCGGCGGCCAGCTCGACCGCGTCCTGCCCGAGCTCGGGGCCGCCCGCTACCTCGTCTCCCTGTTCTTCGCCGTCGCCTTCTACGCCTCCGTCCTCGTCCACGAGCTCGCCCACACCGTCGCCGCCCTCCGCTTCGACCTGCCCGTACGCCGCATCCAGCTCCAGTTCTTCGGCGGCGTCTCCGAGATCGAGAAG
Source organism: Streptomyces sp. NPDC059852 (assembly GCF_042731455.1). Taxonomy (NCBI): domain Bacteria; kingdom Bacillati; phylum Actinomycetota; class Actinomycetes; order Kitasatosporales; family Streptomycetaceae; genus Streptomyces; species Streptomyces sp. NPDC059852. The sequence continues at coordinate 28,481 of NZ_JBHWJK010000040.1, forward strand.
GAAGCCGAGACACCCGGCCGCGAATTCGTCCTCGCCTTCGTCGGCCCCCTGCTCTCCCTCGTCCTCTCCGGCGTCTTCTACGGCGCCCTCCGCCTGGTCGAACCCGGCACTGTCCCCGGCGTCCTGCTCGCCGGCCTGATGATCTCCAACCTCATCGTCGCCGTGTTCAACCTGCTCCCCGGCCTCCCCCTCGACGGCGGCCGCATGCTCCGCGCCGTCGTCTGGAAGATCACCGGAAAACCCATGAGCGGCACCATCGCCGCCGCCTGGGTCGGCCGCGCCCTCGCCGTCTCCGTCCTCATCGGCCTGCCCTGGCTCACCCAGTCCGGCGCCCTCGGCTCCGAAGCCGTCGACAACGTCGGCATGGACACCGTCATGGACGCCCTGCTCGCCGCCATCCTCGCCGCGATCATCTGGACCGGAGCCGGCAACAGCCTGCGCATGGCCCGCCTGCGCGAACACCTCCCCGAACTGCGCGCCCGCGCCCTCACCCGCCGCGCCGTCCCCGTCGAACCCGACACCCCCCTCTCCGAAGCCCTGCGCCGCGCCAACGCCGCCGGCGCCCGCGCCCTCGTCGTCGTCGACCCCGACGGCACCCCCCTCTCCCTCGTCCGCGAAGCCGCCATCGTCGGCGTCCCCGAACACCGCCGCCCCTGGGTCGCCGTCGGCGGCCTCGCCCAGGACATCACCGAAGGCATGCGCGTCTCCGCCGAACTCTCCGGCGAGGAACTCCTCGACGCCCTGCGCGCCACCCCCGCCACCGAATACCTCGTCGTCGAGGAGACCGGCGAGATCTACGGCGTCCTGTCCGCCGCCGACGTGGAACGCGCCTTCGTCAAGGCCATGGCCCGCCCCAGCTGACCCCCCCGCCCGTGGTCGGCGGCCCCCCGAAACGCCGGTAGGCTGTTCACATGTCCGAACCGACCGGTGCCGCCCGCAGGCGCGGGCCCTTCAAGGTCGGGGACCAGGTTCAGCTGACCGACCCCAAGGGCCGCCACTACACGTTCACGCTCGAAGAGGGAAAGAACTTCCACACCCACAAGGGTTCCTTCCCCCACGACGAGCTGATCGGCGCTCCCGAGGGCAGCGTTGTCCGCACCACCGGTAACGTCGCCTACCTCGCGCTGCGCCCCCTGCTCCCCGACTACGTCCTGTCCATGCCCCGCGGGGCGGCCGTCGTCTACCCGAAGGACGCGGGACAGATCCTCGCCTTCGCCGACATCTTCCCCGGCGCCCGCGTCGTCGAGGCCGGCGTCGGCTCCGGCTCGCTCAGCAGCTTCCTCCTGCGCGCCATCGGCGACCACGGCATGCTGCACTCCTACGAGCGCCGCGAGGACTTCGCCGACATCGCCCGGCAGAACGTCGAACGCTACTTCGGCGGCCCCCACCCCGCCTGGCAGCTCACCGTCGGCGACCTCCAGGACAACCTCAGCGACACCGACGTCGACCGCGTCATCCTCGACATGCTCGCCCCCTGGGAATGCCTCGAAGCCGTCTCCAAGGCGCTCGTCCCCGGCGGCATCGTCTGCTGCTACGTCGCCACCACCACCCAGCTCGCCCGGACCGTCGAGTCCATCCGCGAGATCGGCTGCTTCAACGAGCCGACCGCCTGGGAGACGATGATCCGCAACTGGCACATCGAGGGCCTCGCCGTCCGCCCCGACCACCGCATGATCGGGCACACCGGCTTCCTGCTCACCGCCCGCCGCCTCGCCGACGGCGTCGAACCGCCCATGCGCCGCCGCCGCCCCGCCAAGGGCGCCTACGGCGAGGACTACGAAGGCCCCAACGCCGACCGAGGCGCCGGCCGCTGAACCACGGCCCGCACCACCGACAACGCGAAGGCGCTGGGGTGGAGTTCCCGGCACCGCCCCGGAACTCCACCCCAGCGCCCTTTCGTTCGCCGCCCCCTCGGCCCCGCAGAACCCCCGGCCCCACGGGCAACCCGACCAAGTACCCACCCCGCCGTTCCCCCGCACTGTGACGTGTGGCACGATGCTGGCCACCCCCACCGGCACAGCCCTCACAGGAGACGCTCCTCGTGCAGCAAACCGCCGTCCCGGAACTGGCACACACCCACACCCGGCCCATCCACTGGGTCGCCACCGCCACAGCGCTCGCCGGAGTCGTGGCGCTCTCCAGCGTCCTCCAGCCCGACTCGGCGACCGCCGCCCAGCCGACCCCCGACGACGCCAAGAACGCCCCCGCGGCCGCCGCACCCCCCGACCCCGCCAAAGCCGACTTCCCGCTCACCTGCGGACCGGTCAAAGCCGTCGTCGTCAAGAAGGCCACCGGAGACCTCGACGGCGACCACCGCCCCGAGACCGTCGCCGTCGTCCACTGCGACTCACCCATGGGCACCCCGCCCGACGGCGTCTACGTCCTCACCCAGGCCACCGGCACCACCGCGCCCCGCCTGGTCGCCACGCTCATCGACCCCAAGGACAGCACCACCGTCCGTGACATCGCCGTGCGCGACGGAGCCGTCACCGCCCACCTCTACGGCTACTCGTCACCCGACGTGCCCCGCTGCTGCCCCGACGTGAACGACAGCGCGAAGTGGCAGTGGAAGAACGGCTCGTTCGTACGCTCGACACCCGCCGCCGCACACAGCGTCTGACCCCCACCACGGAACGTGTGAGGAATCAGACAGCCATAACGACCCGTACGCGCAAGGTCACTCGGCGTCCGGACCGAACACCTCGACCTTGTCCAGAACACGACGTACATGGATGCACTCGCCCGGACACTCACGCGCCGAGTCCACCACATCCGTGAGAAGCGGCAGCGGCACGGGCGTTGCCGCCCCCTCCGCCTGCAACAGCTCGTCGTCGGCGCCCTTCACGTACGCCAGGCCATCGATGTCCAGCTCGAACACCTCAGGCGCATACTGGGCACAGATACCGTCACCGGTGCACAACGCCTGATCGATCCAGACCTCCAGCGGCTCACCCTCGACCCCGGCCGCCTGCTCCACGCTCATCTCTCCCACCGCTTCCCCCACCGAGCCGCACGGGAATCCGGCCAGCTCCGACGGGTGTTGAACACCTCGACACTACCCCTGCCTGGGTTCCAATCATGTTCGGTGGGTATTCCCCTGGCGTGAGGGAGAGCGCAAGGGTGAAGATCGGACACACCCCGACCGTCTTTGTGATCTAGGGGTTTCAATCGACACCCACCCAGGTAGGGTCTGGAAGCGTCCAGCTCCCCTTGGAGGAGGTGAGGACCGTGGCAGCCCACGACGACGACATGAACCGCGGCATCCGCCCGGGACGAGGGTCCGACGACCCGGCCGGGCAGATCGCCTACCTTGAGCAGGAGATCGCCGTCCTGCGACGCAAGCTCGCCGACTCTCCGCGGCACACGAGGATCCTCGAAGAGCGGATCGTCGAACTGCAGACCAATCTGGCCGGCGTATCCGCCCAGAACGAGCGACTCGCGAACACGCTCCGTGAGGCCCGCGACCAGATCGTGGCCCTCAAGGAGGAAGTCGACCGGCTCGCCCAGCCACCGGCCGGCTTCGGTGTCTTCCTGCAGGCCAACGAGGACGGCACCGCCGACATCTTCACCGGAGGCCGCAAACTCCGCGTGAACGTCAGCCCCAGCGTCGAACTCGACGACCTCCGGCGCGGCCAGGAGGTCATGCTCAACGAAGCGCTCAACGTGGTCGAGGCCATGGAGTTCGAGAGCGTCGGCGACATCGTCACCCTCAAGGAGATCCTCGAGGACGGCGAACGCGCACTCGTCCTCGGGCACACCGACGAAGAGCGCGTCGTACGCCTCGCCGAACCCCTGCGCGGCGTCAACATCCGCCCCGGCGACGCCCTCCTGCTCGAACCCCGATCCGGCTACGTCTACGAGATCGTCCCCAAGAGCGAGGTCGAAGAACTCGTCCTCGAAGAAGTCCCCGACATCGGATACGAACAGATCGGCGGCCTGGGCGGCCAGATCGAGGCCATCCGCGACGCCGTCGAACTGCCCTACCTCTACCCGGACCTGTTCAAGGAGCACGAACTGCGCCCACCCAAGGGCGTCCTGCTCTACGGACCCCCCGGATGCGGAAAGACACTCATCGCCAAGGCCGTCGCCAACTCGCTGGCCAAAAAGGTCGCCGAAGTCACCGGCCAGGCCGCCGGCAAGAGCTTCTTCCTCAACATCAAGGGACCCGAGCTCCTCAACAAATACGTCGGCGAGACCGAGCGGCAGATCCGCCTCGTCTTCCAGCGCGCCCGGGAAAAGGCATCCGAGGGCACACCCGTCATCGTCTTCTTCGACGAAATGGAATCCCTCTTCCGCACCCGCGGCTCCGGCGTCAGCTCGGACGTGGAGAACACCATCGTCCCGCAGCTCCTCGCCGAGATCGACGGCGTCGAAGGCCTGCAGAACGTGGTCGTCATCGGCGCCTCCAACCGCGAGGACATGATCGACCCCGCCATCCTGCGGCCCGGCCGGCTCGACGTGAAGATCAAGATCGAGCGCCCCGACGCCGAAGCCGCCAAGGACATCTTCGGCAAGTACCTCACCGAACGCCTCCCGCTCCACTCCGAAGACCTCGGAGAACACGGCGGCGACAAGTCGATGACGGTCCAGAGCATGATCCAGACCGCCGTCGAGCAGATGTACGCCGAATCCGAGGAAAACCGCTTCCTGGAAGTCACCTACGCCAACGGCGACAAGGAAGTCCTCTACTTCAAGGACTTCAACTCCGGCGCCATGATCGAGAACATCGTCGGCCGCGCCAAGAAGATGGCGATCAAGGACTTCCTCGAACACAACCAGAAGGGCCTCCGCGTCTCCCACCTCCTCCAGGCCTGCGTGGACGAGTTCAAGGAGAACGAGGACCTGCCCAACACCACCAACCCCGACGACTGGGCCCGCATCTCCGGAAAGAAGGGCGAACGGATCGTCTACATCCGCACCCTCATCACCGGAAAGCAGGGCGCCGACACCGGACGCTCCATCGACACGGTGGCGAACACCGGTCAGTACCTGTAAAAGACAGGGCGGCTGCGGGCTCCCCACCGGGAACCCGCAGCCGACTGTTTTTCCGGCCACGCCGGACCGAAGGCGACCAACGCAATGACGCAAATGATCTCCCCACCAGCGCAAAGGCGTTCTAGGCTCTTCCATACCGCGCAGTCGCGCAGTGCGGGGACGGGCACCGCACACGCCACCGAGCGCCAGCGGTATCTGCGCGGCGCCCACGACCGAGGGCGCCACCGGGCAAGGAGGGCCGCATGACCGTACGGCGAGTAATGGGCATCGAGACCGAGTACGGAATCTCCGTCCCCGGCCACCCCAACGCCAATGCCATGCTCACCTCATCCCAGATCGTCAACGCCTACGCGGCGGCGATGCACCGGGCCCGCCGGGCCCGCTGGGACTTCGAGGAGGAGAACCCCCTGCGCGACGCGCGAGGCTTCGACCTCGCCCGCGAGGCCGCCGACTCCACCCAGCTCACCGACGAGGACATCGGCCTCGCCAACGTCATCCTCACCAACGGCGCACGGCTCTACGTCGACCACGCACACCCCGAATACAGCGCCCCCGAGGTCACCAACCCCCGCGACGCCGTCCTCTGGGACAAGGCCGGCGAACGCATCATGGCCGAAGCCGCCGAACGCGCCGCCCAGCTGCCCGGCGCCCAGCCCATCCACCTCTACAAGAACAACACCGACAACAAGGGCGCCTCCTACGGCACGCACGAGAACTACCTGATGAAGCGGGAGACCCCCTTCTCGGACATCGTGCGCCACCTCACCCCCTTCTTCGTCTCCCGCCAGGTCGTCACCGGCGCCGGACGCGTCGGCATCGGCCAGGACGGCCACGAACACGGCTTCCAGATCAGCCAGCGCGCCGACTACTTCGAAGTCGAGGTCGGCCTCGAGACGACACTCAAACGGCCCATCATCAACACCCGCGACGAACCCCACGCCGACGCCGAGAAATACCGCCGCCTCCACGTCATCATCGGCGACGCCAACCTCTCCGAGATCTCCACCTACCTCAAACTCGGCACGACCGCCCTGGTCCTGTCCATGATCGAGGACGGCTTCATCGCCGTCGACCTCGCCGTGGACCAGCCCGTCCGCACCCTCCACCAGGTCTCCCACGACCCCACCCTGCAGCGCCTCATCACCCTGCGCAGCGGACGCACCCTTACCGCGGTACAGCTCCAGATGGAGTACTACGAGCTGTCCCGCAAGTACATCGAGGAACGCTACGGAGCCGACGCCGACGAGCAGACCAAGGACGTCCTCACCCGCTGGGAGGACACCCTCAACCGGCTCGAGAACGACCCCATGAGCCTCGCCGGCGAACTCGACTGGGTCGCCAAACGCGAACTCATGGAGGGCTACCGGCGCCGCGACGGCCTCGACTGGGACGCCGCCAAGCTCCACCTCCTCGACCTCCAGTACGCCGACGTACGGCCCGACAAGGGCCTCTACAACCGCCTCGCCGAACGAGGCCGCATCAAGCGCCTCCTCGACGAGGACACCGTCCAGCGGGCCAAGACCACACCGCCCGAGGACACCCGCGCCTACTTCCGCGGCCGCTGCCTGGAGCAGTACGCCGACGACGTCGCCGCGGCCTCCTGGGACTCGGTCATCTTCGACCTCCCCGGACGCGACTCCCTCCAGCGCGTCCCAACCCTCGAACCACTTCGCGGAACGCGAAATCACGTCAAGGAGCTCCTGGACCGCTGCCGCACCGCGGAAGACCTGGTCAGGGTCCTGTCGGGCCACTGAGGGGTACACGTGCCCTGCCGGGCCGGCACCGGCCCGGCAGGGTGGAAAACCCGGCGGCCGGGAATCATCGAGATGGCCCCCGTACGTTGAGGAAACTGCGGGGCCGATGTCGGACCCGGCTTGTAGGGTCTGATCATCACCGATCGGCAGGAAAGCCGACCTGTCGACCATGTCGGGCGAACTGAGCGGGGTGAGGGATATGGCAACCAAGGACACCGGCGGCGGACAGCAGAAGGCCACGCGCTCCACCGAGGAGGTCGAGGAGCAGGCCGCGGACGCACAGGCCTCGGAAGACCTCAAGGAGCGCCAGGAAAAGCTGAGCGACGACGTCGACTCGGTTCTGGACGAGATCGACGACGTACTCGAGGAGAACGCCGAGGATTTCGTGCGTTCCTTCGTTCAGAAGGGTGGGGAGTGATTTCACCTTTGAATCCAAGGTGAAGTCGGGGGAAAGTGAAAGTGGGCGAAGGTTCGGACTCGAAGCGCTGCTCACGGTGCAAGCAGCACCTGCCGCGGGTGGCGTTCGCGAGCAACAAGTCCATTGCGGATGGACTCCAGGCGTACTGCCGGGAGTGCGCGGCTGCGTACTACCGGCAGCGCCAGGAGGCCAAGGGGAAGAAGGTCCGCGAGAAGGTCTCAGTACCGCTGGGGCACAAGCGGTGCCCTCAGTGCGAAGAGGTCAAGCCCCATGCCGACTGGCAGCGCAACAGGACAGCGTCGGACGGGTGGGCGAGTTACTGCCGTGCGTGCCGGGCGGTGCAGAACAGAGAGAGCCACCTCAAGCGCAAGTACGGACTGACCTCTGTCGAGCGTGACGCTCTGGTCGCCTCCCAAGGGGGCGTCTGCTGCATCTGTTTGGCGGCTTTGCCCGAGCATGTGGATCACTGCCATGAGACGGGTAGGGTCCGTGGCGTACTGTGCTTCAGCTGCAATGCCGCGCTGGGGCAGTTCAAGGATCGGCCCGACGTCATGAGGCGGGCTGCTGCTTACGTGGAAGGAATCGCGTGGAAGCCAACACTCGTAGCACCGGGCGTCTACCAGCTGCCTTCCTGACGCCTGGGTCGTCCTCGTTCATGGACTTTCTCGCCGAGCACCAGCCCGAGCTGCTGCCCGGCAAGCGTCAACTGCCGCCCACGCAGGGCGTGATCGAGGCGCCGCACGGCACCACGATCGTCGCCGTGACGTTCCCGGGCGGTGTGGTCCTCGCCGGTGACCGGCGGGCCACGATGGGCAATGTCATCGCGCAGCGGGACATCGAGAAGGTGTTCCCGGCCGACGAGTACTCGGCGGTGGGGATCGCCGGCACGGCGGGCCTGGCCGTGGAGATGGTGAAGCTGTTCCAGTTGGAGCTGGAGCACTTCGAGAAGGTCGAGGGCGCGCAGCTGTCGCTGGAGGGCAAGGCGAACCGGCTGTCGACGATGATCCGGTCGAATCTGGGCATGGCGATGCAGGGTCTGGCCGTGGTGCCGTTGTTCGCGGGGTACGACGTGGATCGTGAGCGGGGCCGGATCTTCTCGTACGACGTCACGGGCGGGCGTTCGGAGGAGCACGGTTACGCGGCCACGGGTTCGGGTTCGATCTTCGCGCGGGGCGCGATGAAGAAGCTGTTCCGTGAGGATCTGAGTGAGGCCGACGCCACGACGCTGGTGGTGCAGGCCCTGTACGACGCGGCTGACGACGACTCGGCGACCGGTGGTCCCGATGTCGCGCGCCGGATCTATCCGATCGTCACGGTGATCACCGAGGATGGTTTCCGTCGGCTCGGCGACGAGGAGTCCTCCGAGATCGCGCGTTCCATCCTGGAGCGGCGTCTGGAGCAGCCCGACGGTCCGCGGGCTTCGCTGCTGTAGCGGTGTGGCGGGTCTTTTCCAGGTGATCGTGTGACTTCGACAGAAAGGGACGGATAACCGGTGTCGACGCCGTTCTATGTGTCACCCCAGCAGGCGATGGCGGACCGGGCGGAGTATGCCCGGAAGGGTATCGCGCGTGGTCGCAGCCTTGTCGTGCTGCAGTATGCCGACGGCATTGTGTTCGTCGGTGAGAATCCGTCCCGTGCGCTGCACAAGTTCAGTGAGATCTATGACCGGATTGGTTTCGCTGCCGCCGGTAAGTACAACGAGTACGAGAATCTGCGGATCGGTGGGGTGCGGTATGCCGATCTGCGGGGTTACACCTATGACCGTGATGATGTGACGGCGCGGGGTCTGGCGAACGTGTACGCGCAGACGCTGGGCACGATCTTCTCTTCGGCGGCGGAGAAGCCGTACGAGGTGGAGCTGGTCGTGGCGGAGGTGGGTGAGACTCCGGAGGGTGATCAGATCTACCGGTTGCCGCATGACGGTTCGATCGTGGACGAGCACGGTTCGGTCGCGGTCGGTGGCAATGCGGAGTTGATCAGCAGTTTCCTGGATCAGCGGCATCAGGACGGGATGAGTCTGGCGGAGGCGCTGCAGCTGGCTGTGCAGGCGTTGTCGCGGGAGTCGAACGGTTCGCAGCGGGAGATTCCGGCGGAGCGGCTGGAGGTGGCGGTGCTGGATCGTACGCGTCCGCAGTCGCGGAAGTTCAAGCGGATCGTGGGCCGTCAGCTGGATCGGTTGCTGGAGGCGGGTGGCGCGGCCACGGAGGCGGAGAGTGCGGACGAGTCGGAGGGTTCGTCCGGCGGTTCGGAGGAGTAGTCCGTCCTTCGCGCCTCGCTTGTGTGCCCCGGTCGCTGTGCGGCCGGGGCCTCGGCGTTTCCGGGGGCCGTCAGGTGGGTCTGGGGGGTGCTGTGGAGCCGCGGACGACGAGTTGGACGGGGATGTCGCCTTTTTCGGGTGTGCGGCCTTCGAGGACGGCGAGGAGGGCCTGCATGCCGCGTTCGCCGAAGAGTTCGGCGTCGAGGCGGACGGTGGTGAGTTCGGGGTCGATGGCGGTGGCGAGGGCGAGGTCGTCGAGGCCGGTGACGGAGATGTCGTCGGGGACGCGGAGTCCGAGGCGGCGGATGGCCTTGTAGGCGCCGGCGGCGAGTTTGTCGTCGTCGCAGACGATGGCGGTGGGGTGGGGGTGGGCCGTTGTGAGGGCGTCGGTGGTGGCGGTGCGGGCGGCGTCGATGGCGATGGGGGCGTGTGCGGTGCGCAGGGTGGTGCCGGGTGCGGTGGCGAGGCGGGTGGTGAGTTCGCGGGCGCGGACGTCGAAGGTCCAGGAGGGGATGTCGGCGGCGAGGTGCAGGAAGTGGCGGTGGCCGAGGCCGAGGAGGTGGTCGGTGATCTGGCGGACGCCGTCGGCGATGTCGAGGTTGACGGTGGTGGCGCCGTGGCTGCCTGTGGGGTCGCTGTCGAGCATGACGAGGGGGAGGTGGTCGCCGCGGATGGTGGTGAGGGCGTCGGCGGCCATGGAGGAGGCGATGACGCCGTCGAGGGCGGCTTGGGCGGAGGCGAAGGGGTCGCGGGCGGGGCCGATGCCTTCGGGGGAGGGGTAGAGGACGACGCCGAAGCCGTGGTGTGCGGCGATGCGGGCGGCTCCGGTGTAGACGCCGGCGAAGAATTCGGTGGTGAGGGCGGGGACGACGAGGAGTACGGTGCGGGTGTGGCCGAGGCGGAGGTTGCGGGCGGCGAGGTTGGGCCGGTAGCCGAGGCGGCGGGCGGCTTCGCGGACGCGTTCGGCGGTGGTGGCGGAGACGCGGCCGCGCCATTTGTCGCCGAGGACGAGTGAGACGGCTGCCTGGGAGACTCCCGCGGCCTGGGCGACGTCCCGGCTGGTGGGGCGGGTGCTGCCTGTTGCCACGGTGGGCCTGCTCTTTCGTCTGGACTGCGGACAGCGCACATGGTACGTATGACGAGGGACGTTATACGTAAAACTTGCGGGGTGGAGGGCGGTGCGGCCGATGACCGGGGCTTATCTGGAGGTCCTCAGGGCGAGGCATGCCGCCCGGCTGCTGGTGGGCACGCTGGTGGGCCGGCTGCCGAACGCGGTGGCGGCGCTCGCCATCGTGCTGTTCGTCCGCGCGGAGGGCGGCTCGTACAGCCTGGCCGGGGGCCTGGCGGCGGCGTACGGCGTGGCCAACGCGGTGGGTCAGCCGGTGCTGGGGCGGCTGGTCGACCTGTTCGGGCAGCCGCGGGTGCAGCTGCCGGCCGCGGTGGCGTCGGCGGTCGCGACGGCCGTGTTCGCCTTCGTGGGCATCGACGCGCTGGGGGCGGCGTACGCGGCCGTGGTGCTGGCGGGACTGTTCACGCCGCCGCTGGAGGGCGGTCTGCGGGCCCTGTGGGCGTCGGTGCTGCCCAAGGAGGGGCAGGTGCACACGGCGTACGCGATGGACGCGGTGGCGCAGGAGGTGATGTTCACGCTCGGCCCGCTGCTGCTGACGCTGGGGGCGTCGCTGTGGTCGGCGCAGGCCGCTCTGGTGCTGCTGAACGTGGTCGGGGTGCTGGGGGCGCTGTCGGTGGTGGTGTCGCCGCCGTCGCGTGCGTGGCGTTCGGAGCCGCGTGAGGCGCACTGGCTGGGGGCGTTGCGGTCGCCGGGGTTGCTGGCGCTGCTGGGGGCGTTCCTGTTCGTCGGGATGGCGATGGGGTCGATCGCGGTGGCGGCGGTGTCGTACGCGGACGATCACGGCGGGGACGTGGTGTACGGCTGGCTGATGGCCGGGCTGGGGCTGGGCGCGCTGCTGGGTGGTGTGGTGTACGGGGCGCGGCAGTGGGGTGGTGAGCCGGCGCGGCGGCTGCGGACGCTGGTGGCGTTCCTGGCGGTGTGTTATCTGCCGTTGATGCTGATGCCGGGTGTGGTGGCGATGACGGGGCTCGCGGTGCTGGCGGGGGTGTTCCTGGCGCCGTCGATCGCGTGTGCGTTCGTGCTGGTGGACCGGCATGCTCCGCGGGGCACGGTGACGGAGGCGTTCTCGTGGCTGGTGACGACGTTCACGGTGGGCGCGTCGGTGGGTACGGGTGTGGCGGGGCCGGTGGTTCAGGCGGGTGGGGCCCTGTGGGGGTTCGCGGTGCCGGGTGCGGCGGGGGCCGTGTCGTTGCTGGTTCTGGTGGCCACGGGGCGGGTCCTCGCAGCTCCCGGACGGGGTGCGGTCGTTGCGGCTTCATCGGAAAATGATCCGAACCGTGCTGTCGAACCCCGTTTCAGCTCAGGGGATCGGGCGTAATGTTCAGTCATGGACCGCCGCATTTTCGGGCTGGAGAACGAGTACGGCGTCACGTGTACGTTCAGGGGACAGCGCCGCCTGTCTCCCGACGAGGTGGCGCGGTACCTCTTCCGCCGTGTCGTGTCATGGGGCCGCAGCAGCAATGTCTTTCTGCGAAACGGCGCCCGCCTCTATCTCGACGTGGGCTCACATCCGGAATACGCGACACCCGAATGTGACAACGTGACCGAGCTGGTCACCCACGACAAGGCCGGCGAGCGCATTCTCGAAGGACTCCTGGTAGACGCGGAACGACGCCTGCATGAGGAGGGAATCGCAGGCGACGTCTACCTCTTCAAGAACAACACGGACTCGGCCGGAAACTCGTACGGCTGCCATGAGAACTATCTGGTGGCACGCCATGGCGAGTTCTCCCGGCTCGCGGACATCCTCATCCCGTTCCTGGTGACCCGGCAGCTGTTGTGCGGCGCCGGGAAGGTGCTGCAGACGCCGCGTGGTGCGGTGTACTGCGTGAGCCAGCGGGCGGAGCACATCTGGGAGGGCGTCTCGTCGGCGACGACGCGTTCCCGGCCGATCATCAACACGCGGGACGAGCCGCACGCGGACGCGGAGCGCTACCGGCGTCTGCATGTGATCGTGGGCGACTCGAACATGTCGGAGACGACGATGCTGCTGAAGGTCGGCGCGACCGACCTGGTGCTGCGCATGATCGAGGCGGGCACGGTGATGCGGGATCTGACCCTGGAGAACCCGATCCGGGCGATCCGCGAGGTCAGCCATGACATCACGGGCCGGCGCAAGGTGCGTCTGGCCAGCGGCCGGGAGGCGTCCGCGCTGGAGGTGCAGCGCGAGTACTACGAGAAGGCCGTGGACTTCTGCGAGCGCCGTGGTATCCGCACGGGCACGGTCGAGCAGGTCCTGGAGTTGTGGGGCCGGACGCTGGACGCGATCGAGACGGAGGATCTCGACCGGATCGGCACCGAGATCGACTGGGTGATGAAGTACAAGCTCATCGAGCGGTACCGGGCCAAGCACAACATGACGATGTCGCATCCGCGGGTCGCGCAGATAGACCTCGCGTACCACGACATCCACCGGCGCCGCGGGTTGTACTACCTGCTGGAGAAGAAGGGGCAGGCGACCCGGATCTGCAACGACTTGAAGATCTTCGAGGGCAAGTCGGTGCCGCCGCAGACCACTCGGGCCCGGCTGCGCGGTGACTTCATCCGCCGGGCGCAGGAGCAGCGCCGGGACTTCACGGTCGACTGGGTGCATCTGAAGCTGAACGACCAGGCGCAGCGCACCGTGTTGTGCAAGGACCCGTTCCGTTCGGTGGACGACCGGGTGGAGAAGCTGATCGCCGGTATGTGAGGCCGGTGCGTTCCGGCCGTACCCGCCGGAACGCAACACGGGCGCCGTACGTTTCCCGTACGGCGCCCGTCTCACGCCGTAGAGTTGCGCGCACGCCTGTCCACAAGATCGACTGATTACGAGGCCCCCACCGTGCGCCGACGCTCACTTCTCATCGCCGTACCCGCAGGAATGGTCACGCTCGCCGCTTGCGGTGACGACAAGGACTCGGGGGGCGAGGCGAGTGACAGTGTGTCGCCGTCGGCGCCGGAGCAGTCGGCCGCGCCGTCGCCGAAGATCGTGGACGGTCCGCTGCCGGCGATCACCGCGGGGACGAAGTTCGGTGAGAAGCCGACGGTCGCCAAGGGCGAGGGGGAGCCGTCGAAGGATCTGGCGGTGCGCACGGTCATCGCGGGCAACGGCAAGACGGTCGCGGAGAACGACTACCTCCAGGCGAACTACCTGGGGCAGATCTGGGCGACGGGCAAGGTCTTCGACAACTCCTACGACCGGAAGACGCCGCTGCTGATCCAGTTGTCGCAGGGCCGCATCATCGACGGCTGGCGGTACGCGCTGACGGGTAAGAAGGTCGGCAGCCGGGTCGAGATGGCCGTCCCGCCGACCTGGGGCTACGGCAAGGACGGCAACGAGCAGGCGGGGATCAAGGGCACCGACACCCTGGTGTTCGTGGTCGACATCGAGGACTCGTTCAACGCGTCGAGCTCCGCGAAGGGCAAGAAGGTCCCCCAGGACGACGCGAACCTGCCGAAGGTCGGTACGAACACGGACGGCAAGGAGCCCTCCCTCACGGTTCCGAAGACGGACCCGCCGAAGAAGCTCGTGTCGAACTACATCCTGGAGGGTGACGGCGACGAGGTCGCCGCGGAGAACACGGTCCTCGTGCAGTACGTGGGCGTGCAGTGGTCGAACGGCAAGAAGTTCGACGCGTCGTACGACGCGAAGCAGCTGGTGTCGTTCCCGCTGGCGCAGGTCGTCAAGGGCTGGTCGCAGGGGCTGACCGGCAAGAAGGTCGGCAGCCGGGTGCTGATCGTCATCCCGCCGGAGCTGGGGTACGGCGACCAGCCGCCGCAGGGCAGCGGCATCGAGAAGAACGCCACGCTGGTGTTCAGCGTGGACATCCTCGCCAAGATGTGACGGCACCCCGGGTGATGAAAGACTGACCGCGTTGTCTTTCCACGAAAAGCATGGAGCGTAAGACGTGAGCATCGACAAGCCCGAGATCGACTTCCCGGGCGGCGAGCCCCCGGCGGACCTCGAGATCAAGGACATCTGGGAGGGCGACGGTCCGGTCGCGGAGGCGGGTCAGACCGTCACCGTCCACTATGTGGGTGTGGCCTTCAGCACGGGCGAGGAGTTCGACGCCAGCTGGAACCGCGGCACGCCGTTCCGCTTCCCGCTGGGTGGCGGCCGGGTCATCAAGGGCTGGGACCAGGGCGTGCAGGGCATGAAGGTCGGTGGCCGCCGTCAGCTGACGATCCCGGCGCACCTGGCCTACGGCAACCAGAGCCCGACGCCGGCGATCAAGCCCGGTGAGACGCTGATCTTCGTGGTCGACCTGCTCGGCGTCTGACCGTCGCGTCCGGTCGCCGCCTGTGATCGGTGGGCGACCGAAGCCGACTACCTGGGGTCCATGCCTGTCCGGGCATGGGCCCTCGGCTTTTGCCGCGCCCCCGCGGGGCGGTACGGTCATCGGTCGTAAGCACCATAGGGAAGGCGAAGGGCGTCGATGGCCATTGCCAAGGCCGAGCGGCTCATGAATCTGGCGCTGTGTCTGCTCGGGACGCGGCGGCCACTGAGCAAGCGCGAGCTGCGTGAGTCCCTCGAGGCCTACCTGGAAGCGGGCTCCGACGACTCCTTCAACCGGATGTTCGAGCGCGACAAGGACGATCTGCGCGAGCTCGGCCTGGTCATCGAGACCGTGGAGAACCTGGACGGCGAGGTCGGCTACCTGGCCCGCCGCGACAGCAACCGGCTGCCGCCGATCACCCTGGACGCCGAGGAGGCGGCGGCGCTGGGGCTGGCCGCGAAGGTGTGGCAGCAGGCCCGGCTGGCGGGAGCGGCCAGTGGTGCCCTGCAGAAGCTGCGCGCGGCCGGTCTGCCGGAGGACGTCGACCCGTACGAGCCGCACAGCGCCCTGGAGCCCCGGATCCCGGTGCACGAGGCGGCGTTCGAGCCGCTGATGCTGGCCTGCCGGGACCGGCGGCCGGTCATGTTCGACTACCGCAAGGCCACCGCGGCCCATCCCGAGCCCCGGCATGTGGAGCCGTGGGCGCTGGAGTGCTGGCGCGGCCACTGGTACCTGGCGGGCTGGGACCGCGACCGGGGCGCCGAGCGGGTGTTCCGGCTGTCCCGGATCACCGGCAGGGTGCGCAGCCGCGGCGGCCGTTTCACCGCCGACGTGCCCGACGTCGTGACCGTGCGGGAGACCGTGGCGAGCTGGGCGGGGGAGATCGCCGACCGGTCCGCGCTGATCCGGCTGCGCGCGGGCGCCGGGTACCCCCTTCGGGCGAAGGCCACCTCGGTCCGGGAACTCGGGGACGGCTGGGACGAGTTGGAGATTCCGTACGGCCATGGGCTGGACGCCTGGCTGGTGGAGTTCGGACCGGACGTGGTGGTGCTCGAGCCCGCCGAGCTGCGGGCCGACGTGGTGGACCGGCTGCGTGCCGTGGCCAAGGGCTGAGGGGGAGCGGAGCAAGACAGTGGCAGGCAAACCGGTCAGGCCCACGAGCGCCATCGACCAGACACGGCGGATGCTCTCCCTGGTGACGTATCTGAGGGAGCGGCCCGGCGCGCGCGTCGAGGACGTCGCCCGTGCCTTCGGCATCTCCGAGGACGAGCTGGTCTCCGACCTCGACGTGCTGCCGATGTGCGGCACGAGTTTCCGCGGCGGTGATCTGCTCGACATCGACACCGACGGCGAGCGCATCTGGTGGCACAACCCGGACGACGTCGCCGAGCCGCTGCGGATCGCCGCCGACGAGGCGACCGCGCTGCTGGTGGCCGCCCGTGCGGTGGCCACGCTGCCGGGGCTGCGCGAGAGCGACCGGCAGGCGCTGCTGCGGGCCACCGCGAAGGTGGAGACGGCGGCCGGGGAGGCGGCCGTCTCCAGTGCCCGGCTGTCGGTGACGTTCGAGTCCGAGGGCGGGGTCTTCGCCGACGTCGACCGGGCGATCTCCGAGCGGCGCCGGCTGTGGATCCGCTACTACTCGCCGGCCCGGGACGAGGTGACCGAGCGGGAGATCGACCCGATCCGGCTGGTCAGCGTCGGCCACACCTATGTGGAGGCGTGGTGCCGGCGCTCCGAGGCGCGGCGCACCTTCCGGCTGGACCGGGTCGCCGAGATCAGGATCCTCGACGAGCCGTCCGCGCCGCCGGAGGTGGAGCTGCGGGACCTGTCCGAGGGGCTGGTGCAGCCCGCGGCGGAGGACCCGGAGGTCGTGGTGGAGGTCGGCCCGGGCGGACGCTGGGTCGCCGAGTACTACCCGCACGACAGCGCCGATGAGCTTCCCGACGGCGGGCTGCGTATCACCTTGCGTACGCCCGATCCGGCGTCCCTGCGACGGCTGGCGCTGCGGCTCGGCGGGGACGGCCGGATCGTCTCGCCGCCCGAGCTGGCGGACAGCGCCCGGCAGGCGGCCCGTGAGGCGCTGACGGCGTACGACGGGATGGAGATACGGGGCGCCGGCGCGGCCCACGCGGTGCACGACGGACAGTAGGGGCGAAGGTGGCCCGGCGGTCGGCCGGGCCGGCGGCACGGCAGCAGGCGACAGGCGGGAGCAGGGCTTTGAGCGAGTCGGCGACGTCCGGGGTGCGGGCAGTGACGGTGGCATCCGCTTTCGCCGGGATGAGAAGTGTGACCCCGGTGATGTTCCGGGCGGGCTGCCCGGACTGCCGGGGCCGGTTCGAACTCGCCGCGCAGGCCCTCAGACTGGTCATCGGCGCCAGCAGCCGCACGACGTTCTACTCGTTCACGTGCCCCGCCTGCGGGGCCGGGGTCCGCAAGCCCGCGGGGGAGCGGATCGTGGAACTGCTCACCGGCGGCGGCGTCAGCACCCTGCGGCTGCACACTCCCTAGGGGGCGTCTTGTCGATCAGGCCGGGCTCCCGGCGCCTGGTACCGCGCCTCGCCGCGTTGTCGTCGGTCCCCGATGCTCCGCATCGACTCCCTCCTCCGCCTTGCGATGCACGGCACCAGACACCGGGAGCTGATCCACCCTGATCGACAAGACACCCCCTAGGACGGTCTAGGCTCGGCTCATGTTCTGGCCGATGTTCGCGGTAGCTGTGGGTTTCGTGGGTCTCGCCGTTCTCGGTGTGCTCGCCGTGCGGGTGTTCGTGGAGGCGCGGCGCCTCGGTCTTCAGGTGACGGAGTCGGCCCGCCGGATCAACAGGGCGGCGGAGGACCTGGAAAAGGCCTCGGTCGGTGTGGCCCGTGCCGCGGACTCCCTGTAGGGCGTTCAAGGAATCGGTGTGAGTGCCGGGCCGTGTGCGTTTTGCACCGCTTCGCCCTGTCGGCGTGTCGTGGGTGGCGGGTACGCTGCTCACTTGCGGCCCGGGAGCGAGGCGCGGGCACGCGACTGGGAGTATGCACAGGGATTGTCCTGCGTTCACCCCCGAGCGTTACGATCGCTGGCAGCACGGTGGTCGGATGCATGTCCGACCGGCCGGGTATTCGGACCATGTCGCCTCGGTGAAGAAGGTATACAGCTATGGGTAGGCTCGGCCCCACCGAGATCATTCTGATCCTCGTCGTCATCATCCTGCTGTTCGGTGCGAAGAAGCTCCCGGACATGGCCCGCTCCCTCGGCAAGTCGGCCCGGATCCTCAAGAGCGAGGCCAAGGCGATGAAGGACGACGACAAGTCCGCCGCCCCCGCCGACCCGCCGAACAACACCACCGGCGACCAGCAGCCCCCCGCCCAGCGCGTCATCCAGGCTTCCCCCGGCGACGTGAAGAGCTCGCGCCCGGTCAACGAGTCGACGGACACCACGCAGCGCTGACGCAGGGCCGGTGACCTCCGGCCCGCCGCACGAGATGGGAACGTGGGTTGCTGAAGTCTGCCCGCAAACAGGAGAAGGACCCCGAGGGGCGGATGCCGCTCGCGGAGCACCTTCGCGAGCTCCGCAACCGGCTCGTCAAGAGTCTGTTGGCGATCCTTGTCACGACGGTGGTGGCGGCCTTCTTCTACAAGGACACCATCCAGTTCTTCACGGATCCCATCCTCCAGGCGGTGGGGTGCGACTACAGCTTCGCCGAGCTGGCCAAGAACCCCAATGAGACCCAGTGCGCACGCATCGTGCAGAACGGCCTGCTGAGTCCGTTCACCCTGGCCCTGACGGTCTCTTTGTCGTCGGGTGTGGTGCTGGCCGCTCCCGTGTGGCTCTACCAGCTCTGGGGATTCATCGCGCCCGGCCTGCACCGACACGAGAAGAAGTACAGTCTCGCCTTCGTGGGGGCGGGCTTCCCGCTGTTCCTCATGGGCGCCTACTTCGCGTACTGGTCGCTGCCCAAGATGGCGTCGGTGATGCTCGAGTTCTCGATCATCGGCAGCGACAATCAGCTCCCCCTCGACGACCTGCTGCAGCTGATCATGCGGATGATCGTCGTCTTCGGCCTCTCGTTCGAGCTGCCGCTGCTGCTGGTGATGCTGAACTTCGGCGGCGTGCTGTCCGGCAAGAAGATGGCCGGCTGGTGGCGCGGCATGGTTCTGGGCATCACCCTCTTCGCGGCGATCGCCACGCCCAGCACGGACCCGATCTCCATGCTGGCGCTCGCGGGCCCGATCTGGATCCTGTACTTCGCCGCGACGGCCGTCGCCCTCCTCAACGACAAGCGCCGCGCTCGCCGTGAGGCGGAGGGACCCGGCGACGACGAGGCGTCGGACCTGGATCTCACTCCCGAAGACATCGACGAGGCCGTGCCGGTGACGGCGAGCCGCGCCCTGCCGGAGCAGGCCACCGCGGAGAGGGACAGGATCAACGGCTACGACGACGTGACCTGATCGTCGGCGCCACACACGCGCACACGGCCGGGGCGCCCAGGGGGGCGTACCCGGCCGCTCGCGTTCCCCGGTCGCCGGCCGGCGGACGCCGGGGCGCCGGACGCTGATCCGGATAATGATCGTCCCGTTGTCAGTGGCGCCCGGTACGCTCGAAAGCACGATGACAGAGGACCTCTCACCGGCCGAGCGGTACGCGGCAGCACGCAGGCGCGCTGTCGAGCAGGCCACCGCGCTCGCCTCCTTCCGCGAGATGTACGACTTCGGCCTCGACCCCTTCCAGATCGAGGCGTGCCAGGCGCTCGAGGCGGGCAAGGGCGTCCTGGTGGCCGCGCCCACCGGCTCGGGCAAGACGATCGTCGGCGAGTTCGCCGTCCACCTCGCCCTGCTGCAGGGCAAGAAGTGCTTCTACACCACGCCGATCAAGGCGCTGTCCAACCAGAAGTACGCCGACCTGTGCCGCCGCTACGGGGACGACAAGGTCGGTCTGCTCACCGGCGACAACAGCATCAACTCCGACGCCCCGATCGTCGTGATGACGACCGAGGTCCTGCGGAACATGCTGTACGCCGGATCGCAGACCCTCCTCGGCCTCGGCCAC
Source organism: Streptomyces sp. NPDC059852 (assembly GCF_042731455.1). Taxonomy (NCBI): domain Bacteria; kingdom Bacillati; phylum Actinomycetota; class Actinomycetes; order Kitasatosporales; family Streptomycetaceae; genus Streptomyces; species Streptomyces sp. NPDC059852. The sequence continues at coordinate 48,321 of NZ_JBHWJK010000040.1, forward strand.
GTCGTCATGGACGAGGTGCACTACCTCTCCGACCGCTTCCGGGGCGCCGTCTGGGAGGAAGTGATCATCCACCTCCCCGAGTCCGTCACCCTGGTGTCACTGTCGGCGACCGTCTCCAACGCCGAGGAGTTCGGCGACTGGCTCGACACCGTCCGCGGCGACACCGAGGTGATCGTCTCCGAGCACCGGCCCGTGCCGCTGTTCCAGCACGTCCTCGCCGGACGCCGGATGTACGACCTGTTCGAGGAGGGCGAGGGCCACCGCAAGGCGGTCAACCCGGACCTGACCCGGCTGGCGCGCATGGAGGCCACCCGGCCCTCCTACCAGGACCGCAGACGCGGCCGCGCCATGCGGGAGGCCGACCGCGAGCGGGAGCGGCGCCAGCGCTCCCGCGTATGGACCCCGGGCCGCCCCGAAGTCATCGAGCGGCTCGACGCCGAGGGCCTGCTGCCCGCCATCACGTTCATCTTCAGCCGCGCCGGCTGCGAGGCCGCCGTCCAGCAGTGCCTGTACGCGGGGCTCCGGCTCAACGACGACGAGGCCCGGGAGCGGGTGCGCGCCCTGGTCGAGGAGCGCACCGCCGCCATCCCCACCGAGGACCTGCACGTCCTCGGGTACTACGAGTGGCTGGAGGGCCTGGAGCGCGGTATAGCCGCCCACCACGCCGGGATGCTCCCGACGTTCAAGGAGGTCGTCGAGGAGCTGTTCGTCCGCGGCCTCGTCAAGGCCGTCTTCGCCACCGAGACCCTCGCCCTCGGCATCAACATGCCGGCCCGCTCCGTGGTCCTGGAGAAGCTCGTCAAGTGGAACGGCGAGCAGCACGCCGACATCACCCCCGGCGAGTACACCCAGCTCACCGGCCGTGCGGGCCGCCGCGGCATCGATGTCGAGGGGCACGCCGTGGTGCTGTGGCAGCGCGGCATGAGCCCCGAGCACCTCGCGGGACTCGCCGGCACCCGGACCTATCCGCTGCGCTCCAGCTTCAAGCCGTCGTACAACATGGCGGTCAACCTGGTCGATCAGTTCGGCCGGCACCGCTCGCGCGAGCTGCTGGAGACATCGTTCGCCCAGTTCCAGGCCGACAAGTCGGTCGTCGGCATCTCCCGTCAGGTGCAGCGCAACGAGGAAGGGCTCTCCGGCTACAAGGAGTCCATGACCTGCCACCTCGGCGACTTCGAGGAGTACGCGCGGCTGCGCCGCGAACTCAAGGACCGTGAGACGGAGTTGGCGCGGCAGGGCGCGGCGCAGCGCCGCGCGGAGTCCGCGGTCGCGCTGGAGCGGCTCAAGCCGGGCGACGTCATCCACGTCCCGACGGGCAAGTACGCGGGCCTCGCCCTCGTGCTGGACCCCGGTCTGCCGGCCGGCCGGTCCAACGGCCACCGCGGCTTCGACCACCACGACGGCCCACGCCCCCTGGTCCTCACCGCGGAACGGCAGGTCAAGCGGCTGGCGTCCATCGACTTCCCGGTGCCCGTGGAGGCCCTGGAGCGGATGCGCATCCCGAAGTCCTTCAACCCGCGCTCCCCGCAGTCGCGCCGGGACCTCGCGTCCGCGCTGCGCACCAAGGCGGGGCACATCGCGCCGGAGCGCCACCGCAAGCAGCGTTCGCAGGCCGCCGACGACCGGGAGATCGCCCGGCTGCGCAAGGCGATCCGCGCGCACCCCTGCCACGGCTGCCAGGACCGCGAGGACCACGCCCGCTGGGCCGAGCGCTACCACCGCCTGCTGCGCGACACCTCGCAGCTGGAGCGCCGGATCGAGGGCCGCACGAACACCATCGCGCGCACCTTCGACCGGATCGTCGCCCTGCTCACCGAGATGGACTACCTGCGCGGCGACGAGGTCACCGAGCACGGCAAGCGGCTCGCCCGGCTCTACGGCGAACTCGACCTGCTGGCCAGCGAATGCCTGCGTGAGCGGGTGTGGGAGGGCCTGGACCCGGCCGAACTGGCCGCGTGCGTCTCGGCGCTGGTGTACGAGTCCCGCGTCGGGGACGACGCGATGGCCCCCAAGCTGCCGTCCGGCAAGGCGAAGGCCGCGCTCGGCGAGATGGTCCGGATCTGGGGGCGCCTGGACGCCCTGGAGGAGGATTTCCGGATCACCCAGACCGAGGGCGTCGGCCAGCGCGAACCCGACCTCGGCTTCGCCTGGGCCGCCTACATGTGGGCCAACGGCAAGGGCCTGGACGAGGTCCTGCGCGAGGCGGAGATGCCGGCCGGGGACTTCGTGCGCTGGTGCAAGCAGGTGATCGACGTGCTCGGGCAGATCGCGGCCGCCTCCCCCGTGGAGGGCTCGACCGTGGCGAAGAACGCGCGCAAGGCCGTGGACGGGCTGCTGCGCGGCGTCGTCGCCTACTCGTCGGTGAGCTGAGCCGAGCTGAGCTGAGCGGACGGGCCTGGGGCCCGCGCCGGTCCGGGGAGCGACCTCCGGAC
>NZ_JBHWJK010000041.1:0-49786 GCF_042731455.1 Streptomyces sp. NPDC059852
GTTTTCGCCCCGGGTGATCGTGCTGTAGGTGGTGGGGGGGCGCGGGGGGGGGGGGGGCCCCCCTCCGCCGTCTCGGTCCCAGGGGGCTCAGGCGTCGCGGCGGTGCCGTCCGCCGGTGCTCTCCCCGGTCTCGGCGGCCGTCGCGGCCAGGCGCTCCTCCTCGGCCTTCTCGGCCGCCTCCATCTCCGCGAAGACGTCGATCGGCGCCGGGGCCTTCGCCAGGAACACCCAGGTCAGCCAGACGGCCAGCAGGAACGGCGGGATCTTCAGGGCGACCAGCACCCAGCCCAGCTGGGTGGTGTCGGCCCACCAGTACAGCGGGAAGAGGATCGCGCACTTGGCGAGCAGGATCGTGCCCCAGGCGTAACTGGCCTTGGCGTACGCCTTCTTGCGGCCGGGGTTGCGGGTGCGCCAGGAGAGGTTCTCCTTGAACACCGGCCCGAGGATCAGCCCGATCAGGGGGACGCCGCACAGCGTCGTGATGATGTAGGCGAGGGCGAGGCCCAGCGTGTAGAGCATGCCGGGCAGGTAGAAGTCCTTGGCGTTGCCGGTCATCATCGCGAAGACGACACCGAAGGCCACGCCGAAGACACCGCTGAAGGCGTGCTTGACCGTGTCCCGCTTCACCAGGCGCACCACGACGAGCACGACGGACACCGCGAGGGCCGCGAGGGCGGACATGTGCAGGTTCTTGTCGATCGTGTAGATCGTGACGAAGAGCAGGCCCGGCAGGACCGTCTCGATCATGCCGCGCATGCCGCCGAAGGCCTCGAACAGCGCGGCCTCCGTCACCGCGCGGGAGTCGTGCCCGGCGTCAGCGGTGGTGTCTTCGGTCGGCTTGTCGAGCGACGTCACCGGCTACTCCCGTCCGAGGGGTCTCAGTTCGTATTTCGGATTGAACAGCACCCGGCGGCCCCGGCTCATGGCGATCCTGCCGGAGGCGATCAGCCGGCGTCCGGGCTCTATGCCGACTATGGAGCGCCTGCCGAGCCACACCACGTCCAGCGCGGCCGTGCCGTCGAACAGCTCGGCCTCCAGGGCCGGGACTCCGGCGCGCGGCCGCAGGGTGACCGTGCGCAAGGTACCAGTAACCGTCACGATCTGACGGTCCCGGCAGTCACCGATCTTGGTGCATCCGGCGGTCTCGGCGTCCTCACGCAGCTCCTCGGACTCCAGGTCCTCCTGCGACGAGGAGAGCCGGTCGAGCATGCGCCGGAACCGGCCCACCGCCTTTTCCGAACGAGGAACAGCAGTCATGTCTTGAAGCGTACCGGGCCCGGCCTCCCGAACCGATAGCCCGCCCCCGGCTCGGTGACGATGCTCACGGGACGCCGCCGGTACCGCTGGAAGGGCCCGGCGATGCGCTCCTCCGCCGCGTCGGGGACTCCCGGCCCGCGGCCGGACACATGGGCCCGGCCCGGTCGGCGGGGGCGCTGTGGGGCGGGTGAAGCGGCGGCGGCGTCCTTGACGCCACCGCCGCCACCCGTGGGGGGTGGTCAGGCCGGGTTGTCGCCGTGGGTGAGGGTCTCCCAGGCGACGAAGAGGTTGTTGGTACCGGAGGGACGGTTGCGCTCGTTCAGCGCCTCGGTGTTGGTCATGGCGTGGCCGAGCCGGTTGGCGAGGGCGTTGTGCCCGACCTCGGTGACGGGGCCGAGGCCGAGGTGGAGCGATCCGCCGCAGAGCCAGGAGGGCACGGCGGCGCCGAGCTCGTACTTGGCCTGGAGGCCGAGCGCGTGCCGCAGCCGCTCGCCGACGTCGGTGCCGTAGAGGTCCTGGCCCTGGATGCGGCTGGTCTCGGCGACATGGGAGATCGCGGAGATGCCGTATCCGGTGTGGGTGAGATCGCGGCAGGTCTCCTGGGTGAGGCCGTTCACGAAGGTGCCCTGTCCCTGCCAGTAGTCGACGATCTTCTGCCGGGTGTCGAGGTTCTGGCTGGGCACCGTCTTCGGCAGGGCGCCGTCGGAGTCGAGGTAGACGTAGGCGGCGGTGCGGGTGCGGAACTTCGCCATGGCCTTGTCGTAGGACGCCTTGTCCTCCAGGAAGACGGAGATGCCGACGGCGGCCTCCATCATCGACAGCTCCCAGTTCCCGTTGGAGTTCGAGCCGTTGATGATCTCGGGCAGGTAGACGGTGCGCAGCATCGTGGCGAACCGGCCGGAGTTCGCCCAGCTCCCTCCGTAGGTGTACTTGATGATCTCGGCGGCCTTGGGCCAGGAGGAGCCGGCCCAGCCGGTCTGCAGGGGCGCGTTGCTGTTGGTGTGGTCCCTGATCACCGCGGACCAGGCGTCCATGAGCTCGATCGCCTTGCGGGCGTGCCGTTCGTCGCGGGTGATGTACCAGGCGAGGGCCTGGGTGTAGGCGGCGATGGCGTCCTCGCGCTCGTCGGTGCAGCCGTTGTTGGGGTTCGAGTACGACCCGCACTCGACGACGGCACGGGGCTTGGCGGCGCGGTTCAGGTCGGCGTACTTGCTCGCCATCATCCGGTCGTAGGCGCCCTTCCAGGGCTGGGCGCCGGCCTGGACCCGGGAGCGGGCGAAGTCCAACTGGGCCTGGGAGACGGTGACTCCGGGGTGGGCGAAGGTCGCGGGAGCGGCGCCGGCGGGCCGGACGAGGGCCGTGGCGAGGAGGGCGGCGGCGACGGCGAGGAGAGCGGTTCTGCGCATGCGTGGGGGGCCTTCCGTTCTCGTATGTGAACGCGAAGCGCCTTTATGAACAGGCGCGCTGAGCCGAGACGGTAGGTACAGACCAATAAGGCGTCAAGGGTTCACGCATGAGAAGGGATGCGGGCATGCGAAAGGGCCGCACCCCGACGGGGTACGGCCCTCCACCGGCCTCGGACTCAGCGGACCTCGGTGATCTCCGGTCCGCGCTGGAGCTGACCCATGCCGCCGGAGAAGCGGGAACCCGCCTCCTCCTGCTGGACGCCTTCGGCGACCATCTGCGCGTCGTCGGGCAGCTTGAGGACGATCGGGTCGCGCGGGGCCATCGGGCCCTCGCCACGGACCACGACCGTGTCACGGAAGATCTGCTCGAGCAGGCCGGCCGCCTGCGGCTGCACCGCGCCCTGGCCCGAGATCACCCCGCGCAGGAACCAGCGGGGGCCGTCCACACCGACGAACCGCACGACCTGGAAACCGCCCGTGCCGTCCGGCAGCTGCACCGGCACCTGGGCCCGCAGCTCCCAGCCGAGCGGGCCCTCGACCTCGTCGACGATGCCACCCTGCTGGGTGATGCCCGAGCCGATCTCCTCGCGCACCTCGCCCCAGATGCCCTCACGCTTGGGGGCGGCGAACGCCTGGAGCTGGATGGCGCTGTCGCGCAGCACGACGGTCGCCGCGACGATGGCGTCGCCCGCGACCTCCACGCGCAGTTCCATGCCGTCGACGCCCGGTACGAACAGGCCGCCCAGGTCCACCCGGCCCTCGCCGGGGTCCCTCACCTCGGAGCTGTCCCACGGCCCGTCGGGACGCGGTCCCGGCTCGAGCCGTACGCGCTCGCGCGTGCCGTCGTCGTCCGCCTCAGTGTCGATGTCGACGACCTGCTCGGGCTCGCCGGCCGCGTCCTCGGCGGCACCCTTCTTCTTGCGACGTCCGAACACGTCACTGTCCTTCCCGGTCGGATACGACCGAAGCGTATCGATTCCCACCCGTAGCGCCGCCAACGGCGGCCCCATCGCCTGTATCGCTTGTGGCGCTTTCGCCGCCCACCTCGGCATGACCGCCGGTGGACCCGAAGCCCCCCTCGGCCCGTGCCGCATCGGGAAGCTCCGCGACCTCCTGGAAGCGAACCCTCTCGACCTGCTGGACAACCAGTTGGGCAATCCGGTCGAAGCGCTCGAACCGCACGGACTCGCGCGGGTCGAGATTCACCACGATCACCTTGATCTCCCCACGGTACCCGGCATCAACCGTCCCCGGGGCATTCACGAGGGCGACACCGAGGCGGGCGGCCAGCCCCGAGCGGGGGTGCACGAACGCCGCATAGCCCTCGGGCAGGGCGATGGACACCCCGGTGGGCAGCACGGCCCGCTCCCCCGGCTTCAGCTCCCGGCTCTCCGTCGTCCGCAGGTCGGCGCCCGCGTCACCGGGGTACGCATACGCCGGAAGCGGTACGTCCGGATCGACGCGCCGGATGAGGACGTCCAGGGGGGCGCGGCTCACGGGTTCACCTCGAAGGCGCGGGCCCGGCGCACCTGGTCCGGGTCGCTCATGGCCGCCTGGATCTCCTCCGGGCGCCCGTTGTCGATGAAGTGGTCGACCTTCACCTCGATGAAGAGGGCGTCGGCGCGGACCGCCACGGGGCCGTCGGGCCCGCCGATCCGCCCGGTGGCGGTGGAGTAGATCTTGCGGCCCGCGACCGCCGTCACCTCCGCCTCCAGGTACAGGACCGTGCCGACCGGCACCGGCCGCACGAAGTCGGTCTCCAGGCGTCCGGTCACGGCGATCGTGCGCAGCAGCCAGTTCAGCGAACCAAGGGTCTCGTCGAGGGCGGTGGCGAGCACGCCGCCGTGTGCGAGGCCCGGGGCGCCCTGGTGGGCGGGCTGCACGGTGAACTCGGCGGTGATGCTGACGCCGTCCCCCGCCCGTGCCTGCAGGTGCAGCCCGTGCGGCTGCTCGTCGCCGCAGCCGAAACACTCGCCGTAGTGCGCGCCCAAGAGCTCGCCGGGCGCGGGAGCCTCCGGGTGCCGTACGGGTTCCACGGCGTCGGCCGGAGGCTGAAGAGCTGGGGAAGTACCTCTCACAGGCGCAGACCTTACCCGCGCGTCGGCCGAGTCCCGACACCGTGCCAAGCTTGGATCCATGCAGCTCTCCGCCACCCCGTACGAAGAACGTCTCACCGCCCCGCGCTCGTGGTGGCTGGTCTCGTTCCTGGTGGGGCTCTCAATGGCCCTGGTCCTGCTGCCGTTCGGCACCCTGCCGATGCTCGCCGGCCTGGTCGGCGGCACCGCCGCGGCGGCGGTCGTCGCCAGCTCCTACGGCTCGGTCCGCATCCGCGTGGTGGGCGACGCGCTGATCGCGGGCGACGCCCGGATCCCGGTGCGGGCGCTGGGCGAGGCGCAGATCCTGGACCGCGAGGAGGCGCGCGCCTGGCGGACGTACAAGGCCGACACCCGCGCCTTCCTGCTGCTGCGGGCCTACATCCCGACGGCCCTGCGCGTGGAGGTCACCGACCCGGAGGACCCGACGCCGTACCTGTATCTGTCGACTCGGGAGCCGGAGCGGCTGGCCGACGCGATCCGGTCGGCCCGGGCCGCGGCCTGATCTTTGCCTGCGGCAGGCGGAACTTTGACCGGCCGGTGACGGCCCGGCCGCGGCGGGGGCTCAGTGCGGGCCGCCCAGCCCCTTGTGGCCGCGCTCGGGCAGGATCTCGTCCAGGTCCAGGGGCTGCTCCGGCCGCTCCAGCGGCGGCAACTGCGGCAACTCCTCCCAGGGCACCCGCACCTTGCGCAGGTCGGTGCGGATGCGCGCCGCGAGCTTTCTGGTGTCCCGGCGGTTCATGACCGCGCCCACTGCGGCGCCGACCATGAAGGGCATCAGGTTCGGCAGGTTGCGCACCATGCGCTTCATGATCTGCTGGCGCAGTTCGCGTTTCATCTGGCCGCCCAGCGCCGCGTTGATCGTGACGGGCTTGAGGGGGTCGATGCCGCGTTCCTCGGTCCACGAGGACAGATAGGCGGTGCTGCGCTCCCGGAGGTTCCCGGGCGGGCGTACGCCGTACACCTCGTGCAGTTCGGCGATCAGCTTCAGCTCGATCGCGGCCACGCCGGTGATCTCGGCGGCCAGTTCGGTGGGCATCGCGGGCGGCACCGGGAGCATCGCCGCGGCTCCTACGCCCGCCCCGACGGTGGAGCTGGCGTTCGCGGCGCCCGCCACGAGCTTGTCCGCGATCTCCTCGGGCCCGAGGCCCGGGAACTGGCGGCGCAGCGTCGCGAGGTCGCGTACGGGGATGCGCGGGGCGTACTCGATGAGGCGGTCGGCGAGGTACCCGAGGCCGGCTCTGGCGCGGCTGCCGCCCTTGCGGACGCCTTGCGCGGCCCTTTCCCGCATCACCGCCGCCCGGCGCCGGGTCGCGGGAGCCTGCGCCGGGGCGGGCACAGCCATGGCGGACGCCGGATCGAGCGAGGCTCCCTCGTCGGGTGAGCCCCGCTCGTCGTCACGCGCGCCGTGCGGGCCGTCGGACGGCCCGGGGTCCGCTCCCCGCAGGAAGCGGCGCTTCCGAGGAGGGGTCGAGCCGGTCATGCCCGACCCGCCCTCAGTCGCAGTCGCGGCAGATCGGCTGGCCGTTCTTCTCGCGGGCCAGCTGGCTGCGGTGGTGCACCAGGAAGCAGCTCATGCAGGTGAACTCGTCCTGCTGCTTGGGCAGCACCCGGACGGCCAGCTCCTCGTTCGAGAGGTCCGCGCCGGGCAGCTCCAGGCCTTCTGCGGCCTCGAACTCGTCGACGTCCACTGCGGAGGTCGACTTGTCGTTACGCCTGGCCTTGAGCTCCTCAAGGCTGTCCGAATCGACGTCGTCGTCGGTCTTGCGTGGGGTGTCGTAATCCGTTGCCATGTCGCTCTCCCCCTCTGGGTGTCTGCGGTGTCTCCAGCGCACGTAACGCGTGAGAGGCCGGACTTGTGCCCGACCCGAGGCGGAGATTTTGCCTCACATCAAGGTCTGTTACTCAATCGACACCCAACCGGACTCCTCAAGAGTGATCGGCTTGGATGGCGAACGGGACCGTACACGGTCCGAATGCCGCTGTTCAAAGGCATCTCACCGTGTACTTCCCGTGATCAGGACCCCCGAAAACCCGGATTTTCCCGGCTTTCCGACCGGTCGCATGATCACGCACAGTAGATGGCCGGAAAACCGTCCCTGTGATCGATCACACACGGGTTCCCTTCCGGAGCGGTGTGAAAATTCCGCGCAAAGCGAACAAGCCCACGGAGTGCCGTGTGTCGGGCCGTGTCGGTGCACATGCTCTCAGACCGGGAACGTCACCCGCATCACGAGACCACCTCCCTCCCGCGGCTCCGCCGCGATGTGCCCGCCGTGCGCCCGGGCCACGGACCGCACGATGGACAGTCCGAGACCCACGCCCTTGTCGCTGCCGGTGCGCTCGGTGCGCAGCCGCCGGAAGGGCTCGAAGAGGTTGTCGATCTCGTACGCCGGCACGACCGGCCCGGTGTTCGTCACGACCAGCACCGCCTGCCCGTGCTGGACGTCCGTGGTGACCTCCACCCAGCCGCCCGCCGGCACGTTGTACCGGACGGCGTTCTGCACGAGGTTCAGCGCGATCCGCTCCAGCAGTACGCCGTTGCCCTGTATGACCGCGGGTTTCCGCTCGCCCTGGATCGTCACGCCCTTGGCGTCGGCCTCCGCGCGGACCTGGTCGACGGCCTGCTCGGCCACCTCCGCGAGGTCCACGGGCTTGCGCTCGATGATCTGGTTCTCACTGCGGGCGAGCAGCAGCAGGCCCTCCACGAGCTGTTCGCTGCGCTCGTTGGTGGCCAGCAGCGTCTTGCCGAGCTGCTGGAGCTCCACGGGCGCGCCCGGGTCGGAGAGGTGGACCTCCAGGAGGGTCCGGTTGATGGCGAGCGGGGTGCGCAGCTCGTGCGAGGCGTTGCCGACGAAGCGCTGCTGGGCCGTGAAGGCCCGCTGGAGCCGCTCCAGCATCTCGTCGAAGGTGTCGGCGAGCTCCTTGAGCTCGTCGTCCGGGCCGTCCAGCTCGATACGGCGGGACAGGTCCGAGCCGGCCACCGCGCGCGCGGTGCGGGTGATCCGGCCGAGCGGCGACAGCACCCGGCCGGCCATGGCGTAGCCGAACGCGAAGGCGATCACGGCGAGACCCAGCAGGGCCAGCAGGGAGCGGCTGAGGAGGTTGTCCAGGGCGGCCTTGCGCTCATGGTCCATGCACGCGTTGATCGCGTCGTTGAACTCGGCGAGGGACAGATCGCTGGTGGCGATCCCCGGGCAGTTGTTGCTGGTGACCTTGAGGCTCTGGAACTGGACGATCTTGAACAGCGGTTCGTTGCCGGTGCGCAGCGCCTGGGCGGCCAGCAGATAGATGATCGACAGCAGCAGGATGCCGGCGATCAGGAACATGCCGCCGTACAGCAGGGTGAGCCGTATGCGGATCGTCGGGCGCAGCCAGGGGAACGGCTGGTCCGGCTTGCGCGGGTCCCAGGTCGGCTTGGGCGGCGCGGCGGGCGGCGCGGGTGTCGCTGCCATCGCCGGTCAGATCCGGTAGCCGGAGCCGGGCACGGTGACGATCACCGGCGGCTCGCCGAGCTTGCGGCGCAGGGTCATGACGGTCACCCGCACCACGTTCGTGAACGGGTCGGTGTTCTCGTCCCAGGCCTTCTCCAGCAGTTGCTCGGCGGAGACGACGGCTCCCTCGCTGCGCATCAGCACCTCCAGGACGGCGAACTCCTTCGGGGCGAGCTGCACCTCCTTGCCGTCGCGGAAGACCTCGCGGCGGTTGGGGTCCAGCTTGATGCCGGCGCGCTCCAGGACGGGCGGCAGCGGCACGCTGGTGCGGCGGCCGAGGGCCCGGACGCGTGCGATCAGCTCGCTGAAGGCGAAGGGCTTGGGAAGGTAGTCGTCGGCGCCGATCTCCAGGCCCTCGACGCGGTCGCTGACGTCGCCGGAGGCCGTCAGCATCAGCACGCGCGTGGGCATGCCGAGTTCGACGATCTTGCGGCAGACGTCGTCGCCGTGCACCAGGGGGAGGTCGCGGTCGAGGACGACCACGTCGTAGTCGTTGACGCCGATGCGCTCCAGGGCGGCCGCACCGTCGTACACGACGTCGACGGCCATGGCCTCCCGGCGCAGTCCGGTGGCCACCGCATCGGCGAGCAGTTGCTCGTCCTCGACGACGAGTACGCGCACGTCGCTTGTCCTTCCTGTGTCCACCCGCGTAGCGCGCGGCGGCGCGCGCGGGCAGGGATGTGGGTCGGGTCCGTAGGCCTCCATCCTGCCCTTTTCGGCCATAAGTCGGCGGTAAGACGGGGGGAGGGCGACGAGGACCGGCGCGCAACCCGGGAAGACGGGGGCGCCGGCGCGGGAATGCCAGATTTTTCGCGCGGGTTGAGGTTTCCGAGGAAGACGGCAGGGGGAGGACGGCATGTACACCCCGCGATCACGCTCTGCTTGTGCCGCACCACGTGCGGTACGGGATGATCCGCTTCCGCAGAGTGGTGGTGGGTGTCCGGCACCGTCGCCGCCCGGCTCGGGCAGCGCTGGGCATCCACTGGAGACGTGATCGTCCCTTCCGACGGCACACCCCCGTGCCACCGACCCACGACCCAGGACGAGGGGGCGCAGCATGGACGCTTTCACCGCAGGACTTCTGCAGCGCATAAAGGCGACCGAGTCCGACCTGACGCGGGCTCGCGACGAGGGCGACGAGTTCCTCGTCGAGGTCGAGCAGGGAGAGCTCGACGACCTGCGCCGCCTCGCGGCCGAGCATGGCGTGGAGGTCGGCGCGACCACCGTCTGACCGCCGCAGCGCACACACGAGGGCCCCGGTGAATCCAGCACCGGGGCCCTCGCGCGTGCGGACGGCGGCTCAGTCGTGCCAGGCGCCGAACTCCTCCAGGAGCCGCTGGAGGGGCTCGAAGACGCCGGGGGTGGCCGCCACCGTCAGATCGCGTGAGGGGCGCTCACCGGGGCGGCCACCGGTCACCGCGCCCGCCTCCCGCGCGATGAGGTCGCCCGCCGCGACGTCCCAGGCGTTCAGCCCGCGCTCGTAGTAGCCGTCCAGGCGGCCCGCCGCGAGATCGCACAGGTCGATCGCGGCCGAGCCCGAGCGCCGGATGTCCCGCAGCAGCGGGATGAGCCGCCGGGCCACCTCGGCCTGGTGGGTGCGGACCTCGCTCACGTAGTTGAAGCCGGTCGACACCAGCGCCTGGTCCAGGGGGGCCGTGGGACGGCAGGTGAGCCGGCGCTCCCCCTCCCACGGGCCGGTCGCCCACGCTCCCCCGCCGCGCACCGCGTGACAGGTCTCGCCGCGCATGGGCGCCGCGACCACCCCGGCGACCGTCTCGCCGTCCTGTTCGGCGGCGATGGAGACCGACCAGGTCGGCAGGCCGTAGAGGTAGTTGACCGTGCCGTCCAGGGGGTCGATCACCCAGCGGACGCCGCTGGTGCCCTCGGTGGCGGCGCCCTCCTCGCCGAGGAAGCCGTCCTGCGGGCGGCGGGAGGAGATCACGTCGGTGATCAGCTTCTCCGCCGCGATGTCCATCTCGGTGACCACGTCGATCGGGCTGGACTTGGTCGCCGCGACGGCCAGGTCGGCCGGGCGCCCGTCGCGCAGCAGGTCGCCGGCGCGGCGGGCGGCCTCGCGGGCCAGGGCGAGCAGGTCCGAGGGCTGGGCGTCGGTCACGGGGCTCCTCATGCGTAGGGGCTGTCGGCACCGGCCGCGGCGGGCCTGGGGGTGCGGGCCGGGCAGCAGCCCACCGGGCACAGCTGGTGGCTCGGGCCGAGGGCGCCTAGGGCGCAGGGCCTGACCTCCTCGCCCCGCTCGACGGCGGCCCGCTCCAGGACGAGGTCGCGGACGGCGGCGGCGAAGCGCGGGGCGTCGCCGACGGTGGCGGAGCGCCGCATCGGCAGGCCCAGCTCCTCCGCCTTGGCCCTGGCCTCCGTGTCGAGGTCGTAGAGGACCTCCATGTGGTCGGAGACGAAGCCGATGGGCGCGATCACGACCGCGGGGACGCCGGCCGCGTGCCGCTCCTCCAGGTGGTCGCAGATGTCGGGCTCCAGCCACGGGATGTGCGGGGCGCCGGAGCGGGACTGGTAGACGAGCTGCCAGGGGTGGTCCTCGCCGGTGCGCTCGCGGACCGCGTCGGCGATCGTGCGGGCCACGTCCAGGTGCTGGGTGACGTACGCGCCGCCGTCGCCGTGGGACTCGACCGGGCCGGAGGTGTCGGCCGCGGACAGCGGGATCGAGTGGGTCGAGAAGGCGATGTGGGCGCCCGAGCGGACCTCCTCGGGCAGGTCGGCGAGGGACTCGACCACGCCGTCGATCATCGGCTCCAGGAAGCCGGGATGGTTGAAGTAGTGCCGCAGCTTGTCGATCCGCGGGAGCTCCAGGCCCTCCGCCTCCAGGGCGGCCAGCGCGTCGGCGAGGTTCTCGCGGTACTGGCGGCAGCCCGAGTAGGACGCGTAGGCGCTGGTGGCGAGGACCAGGATCCGGCGGCGGCCGTCGGCCACCATCTCGCGCAGGGTGTCCGTCAGGTACGGCGCCCAGTTGCGGTTGCCCCAGTAGACCGGCAGGTCCAGTCCGTGGTCGGCGAAGTCCTTGCGCAGGGCGTCCAGCAGGGCGCGGTTCTGGGCGTTGATGGGGCTCACACCGCCGAACCCGAAGTAGTGCTCGCCGACCTCCTTCAGACGTTCCCTCGGGATGCCCCGGCCGCGGGTGACGTTCTCCAGGAAGGGGATCACGTCGTCCGGGCCCTCGGGGCCGCCGAAGGAGAGCAGGAGCAGGGCGTCGTAGGGGCTGGCATCACGCGGATCTGGCATGGGTCGATCCTGTCATCCGGCACGGACAGCGGGGCAGCCGACCGGGTGCCCCGCTCAGCCGGACGAGTACATTAGGGTCACCTAACTCGCACGTCGTGCCGGACATCCGTACACGGTGTCGAGCTTTTTCCGTCCGAGCCGCCGCTGTGCGCTGCTGCTCCCGCCCGCCCGGAGTCCGCCGTGCCGAGCCCCTATCGCGCCCTGTTCGCCGCTCCCGGCAGCAAGCGCTTCACCACCGCGGGTCTCCTCGGGCGGATGCCGCTGTCGATGATGGGCATCGGCGTGGTGACGATGGTGTCGCAGCTGACCGGGCGCTACGGCCTGGCCGGCGCCCTGTCGGCGACCATCGCGCTCTCCGCCGCCGTGGCCGGACCCCAGGTCTCCCGGCTGGTCGACCGGCACGGGCAGCGGCGCGTGCTGCGCCCGGCCACGCTGCTCGCGCTCGCCGCCGCCGCCCTGCTGCTGGTCGCCGCCCACTTCGCGTGGCCGGACTGGGTGCTGTTCGCGGCCTGCGTCGGCATCGGCTGCGTGCCCAGCGTCGGGGCGATGGTCCGGGCGCGCTGGGCCGCGCTGTACGGGGGCACGGAGAAGCTGCACACCGCGTACTCGTTCGAGTCGGTGATCGACGAGGTGTGCTTCATCTTCGGGCCGATCCTCTCCATCGGCCTCTCCACGGCATGGTTCCCGGAGGCCGGGCCGCTGCTGGCCGCCTGCTTCCTGGCGGCCGGCGTCTTCTGGCTGACCGCGCAGCGCGCCACCGAGCCCGCCCCGCACCCCCGGCAGCGCCAGGGCGGCCGCACCGCTCTCTCCGCGCCGGGACTCCAGGTGCTCGTGGCCACCTTCGTGGCGACGGGCGCGATCTTCGGCGCCGTCGACGTGGTCACCGTCGCCTTCGCCGAGGAGCAGGGGCACAAGGGCGCGGCGAGCGTGGTGCTCGCGCTGTACGCGGCCGGTTCCTGCGCGGCGGGCCTCGTCTTCGGGCTGCTGCGGTTCGCGGGGGCGCCCGAACCTCGCTGGCTGCTGGGCATATGCGCGATGGCCGTGAGTATGATCCCCCTCCTACTGGTCGGGAACCTGCCGTTTCTGGCCGTGGCGCTGTTCGTCGCCGGCATGGCCGTCGCTCCCACGATGATCACGACCATGTCGCTGATCGAGCAGCACGTACCACGCGCGCAACTGACCGAGGGCATGACCTGGGTGAGCACCGGGCTCGCGGTCGGGGTCGCGCTCGGCTCGTCCGTGGCCGGCTGGGTGATCGACGCGGCCGGAGCGGACGCCGGGTACGTGGTCCCGGCGGTGTCCGGGGCCGCCGCGGTCGCGGTCGGTTTCCTGGGGTACCGCCGGCTCAGCAGGCCGGCGCCACGTCGGGGAGGCACCGTTGGGCAGCACGGCGAGCGCGAAGAACGGCACGTGGCGTAACTGGGGCGGCAATGTGGCGGCGCGCCCCGCGCGGGAGGTCTCTCCGGCGTCGGTGGAGGAGCTGGCCGGGGCGATACGCCGGGCCGCCGAGGACGGCCTGAAGGTGAAGGCGGTCGGCAGCGGCCACTCCTTCACGTCCATCGCGGCCACCGACGGCGTGCTGGTCCGCCCGCAGCTGCTGACCGGCATCCGGAGCATCGATCGCGAGGCCATGACCGTCACGGTGGAGGCCGGCACCCCGCTGAAGCGGCTGAACAGGGCGCTGGCGCGCGAGGGTCTGTCCCTGACCAACATGGGCGACATCATGGAGCAGACGGTCTCCGGCGCCACCAGCACCGGCACCCACGGCACCGGCCGCGAGTCCGGTTCGATCGCCGCCCAGATCAAGGGCCTGGAGCTGGTCACGGCGGACGGCTCGGTCCTCAGCTGCTCCGCCCAGGAGAACCCCGAGGTCTTCGCGGCGGCCCGGATCGGCCTCGGCGCGCTCGGGATCGTCACCGCGATCACGTTCGCAGTCGAGCCGGTCTTCCTCCTCCAGGCCCGCGAGGAACCGATGCCGTTCGACCGGGTGCTCGCCGAGTTCGACGAACTGTGGGCCGAGAACGAGCATTTCGAGTTCTACTGGTTCCCCCACACCGGCAACACCAACACCAAGCGCAACAACCGCAGCGCGGGACCCGAGCAGCCGGTGTCCCGGCTGAAGGGCTGGTTCGAGGACGAGTTCCTCTCCAACGGCGTCTTCCAGGTGGCCCAGTGGACCGGCCGCGCGGCACCCGCCGCGATCCCGGCGATCGCCCGGATCTCCAGCACGGCGCTGTCGGCGCGGACGTACACGGACATTCCCTACAAGGTCTTCACATCGCCGCGCCGGGTCCGCTTCGTGGAGATGGAGTACGCCGTCCCGCGCGCCGCCGTCGTGGACACGCTGCGCGAACTGAAGGCCATGGTCGACGGGTCGGGGCTGCGGATCAGCTTCCCCGTCGAGGTGCGCACGGCCCCCGCCGACGACATCACGCTGTCCACCGCGTCCGGCCGCGACAGCGCGTACATCGCGGTCCACATGGCCAAGGGCACGCCGTACCAGCGGTACTTCACCGCCGCCGAGCGCATCTTCACCGGGCACGAGGGGCGCCCGCACTGGGGCAAGGTGCACACCCGGGACGCCGAGTACCTCGCGAAGGTCTACCCGCGCTTCGGCGAGTTCACCGCGCTGCGGGACCGCCTGGACCCGGACCGCCTCTTCCAGAACGGCTACCTGCGCCGGGTGTTGGGGGCCTGACCGGGGGCACCCGCACGCACGGAAACCATTCGCTCCGTTTCTGCGCATCGCGTGAAGTGCGCCACGTCCATGATCCTCGAAGGGCTCAACGGACGGCCGGGTCACGCTTCTTGCCAGAACTTGGGCGGCGTGCCAATCCACGCACGTGGCCCAAATGGAGTACTGTTGCGAGCCCTGGGTCCGGTCTCCCGCCTGGGCGTCCGTGGCCACCAAGGACCGCCGGGAGGGGGCTAGTTGCACAGGGTGACGGAGTTCGTCACTTAGCGTTGCGAATAGGTAACCGTGCCATAACGGCGATCCAGGGCCCTGGCCCGACACGCCGGGCAACTCGGCAAGGTTGTGGCAGGCTGCACCCGGGCAGGCCACACTCGACTAGCGGAAGCAGCGACGCACGTGACGTCGGCAGGCACCACCCGGGAGGTCCCCATGCCCGAACTGCGTGTCGTGGCCGTCTCCAATGACGGCACACGGCTGGTGCTGAAGGCTGCCGACGCGACGGAGTACACCCTTCCGATCGACGAACGCCTGCGCGCCGCCGTGCGCGGCGACCGTCCCCGCCTCGGCCAGATCGAGATCGAGGTGGAGAGCCATCTCCGCCCCCGCGACATCCAGGCGCGTATACGAGCCGGTGCGACCGCGGAAGAGGTCGCCCAGCTCGCCGGCATCCCCGTCGACCGTGTCCGGCGCTTCGAGGGCCCCGTGCTCGCCGAACGCGCCTTCATGGCCGAACGCGCCCGCAAGACCCCGGTCCGCCGCCCCGGTGAGAACGCGGCGGGGCCCCAGCTCGGCGAGGCCGTCCAGGAGCGGCTGCTGCTGCGCGGCGCCGACAAGGACACCGTGCAGTGGGACTCCTGGCGCCGCGACGACGGCACCTGGGAAGTGCTGCTGGTCTACATGGTGGCGGGCGAACCGCACTCGGCGAGCTGGACGTACGACCCGCCGCGGCGGCTCGTCCAGGCCGTCGACGACGAGGCGCGCTCGCTGATCGGCGAGTCCGACGACCTCGCCGCGCCCGAGCCGAGCTTCCCGTTCGTGCCGCGGATCGCCCGGCTGCCGCGTGAGCGTGCGGAGCGCTCGATGGACCGCGCGTTGGACCGTGCGCTGGAGCGGCCGAGCCTGCCCGCGCAGGCGTCCGAGCCGGCCGAGGAGATGACGGAGGAACGGGACTCGCTGACCAGCCTGCTGGAGGCGGTGCCGAGCTTCCGCGGCGACCTGGTGGTCCCGGAGCGGCCCACCGAGCCCGACCCCGAGGAGCCCGTGGTCGAGCCGGACGCCGAGGAGCCGCCGGCGCCCGCCGCGTCGGCCGGGTCCGCGTACGCGGACGTCCTCATGCCGCGCTCCGTCGGCAGCCACCGCGACCGGCTCATCGGCGCCACGGACCGTCAGGCCGAGGCGGACGGTGTCCGCCCGGGCCGCCGTGCCGCCGTGCCGAGCTGGGACGAGATCGTGTTCGGCACGCGGAGGAAGAAGCAGGAGTAGCGGGCGGGCGGGACTCGTTCACTCGTCGAACGTCTTTGTGTGAGGGCCGCGTCGGACGGGACGCGGCCCTCACTCGTGCGGGTCGCTACTGCGGGTCGGGGCCCACCGCCACCGGCCGCGCGGGGTCCGCCGACCACTCCGACCACGAACCCACGTACAGGGCCGCCGGAACGCCGGCCACCGCGAGCGCCAGCGCCTCGTGGGCCGCCGACACGCCCGAGCCGCAGTACACACCGACCTCGGTTCCCTCGACGGCGCCCAGTTCCTTGAAACGGGCGGCGAGTTCACCGGCGGGCAGGAAACGGCCGTCCGGGCCCACGTTCTCGTTCGTCGGCGCCGACACCGCACCCGGGATGTGCCCGCCGACCGGGTCGATCGGCTCGACCTCACCGCGGTACCGCTCCCCCGCCCGCGCGTCCAGCAGCACGCCCGACCGCGCGAGCGCCGCGGCGCCGTCCGCGTCGAGCAGCCCCGTCGCCGACGGGACCGGCTCGAAGTCGCCCTCCGCCGGGGCCGGTACGGCCGTCTCCAGCGGTCCCTCCCACGCGGGAAGCCCGCCGTCCAGGACCCGGACGTCGGGGTGCCCGGTCCAGCGCAGGAGCCACCAGGCACGGGCCGCCGCCCAGCCCTGCCCGCCGTCGTACACCACCACGGGACGTGTCGAGGACACGCCCGCCCGCCGCATCGCCCGGCCGAACACGGCCAGGTCCGGCAGCGGATGACGGCCGCGCGGGCCCGGCTCGGACGCCAACTCCCGGTCCAGGTCGACGTAGACCGCACCGGGAATGTGCCCGGCCGCGTGCGCCGCGCGGCCGTCGAACGGCGGTTCACCGGACGCCGTGGCGAGCGTCAACTGCCAGCGGACGTCGAGCAGCACCGGCGGGGCGTCGCCCGTCAGCGCGGTGGCCAGTTCTGATGCGGAGATGATGGCGTTCATGCTCCCCATCCTCGCGCACAGGGTGGCCGCGACGGCTCACGCCGGTTAATCTGCCCGCCGGACAGGCCCGATCACGAGGCGTATGGGATCGGGCACAAGGTGTACAGCCGATCGGGATCCGTCGTCCGTCGCACGGGAACGGGCGGTATCGCACACAGGCGTCCACGTCCGCCGGCCGCCGTGCGGCGGCGCGCCCGTCTCCCGCGTGGCCACGGTGGTGCGAGCATCGGCACGGGGGTCCGGACAGCGGAAGCGACACGGCCGGCGCCAGCGGCCGAGGAGAGAGTGACGATGACCGAGGCACGGGGGTCGGCCGGCCCGCACGGCGCGACGCACGCCCGGCACGCACCCGGCACACCCTGCTGGGTGAGCCTGATGGTGCACGCACCGGACGCCACCCAGGAGTTCTACGGAGCCTTGTTCGGCTGGGAGTTCCAGCCCGGCCCCCGGCAACTCGGACCCTATGTGCGTGCGCTGCTCGACGGGCGCGAGGTGGCCGGAATCGGCCAACTGCCGCCCGACCTCCATCTCCCTGTCGCCTGGACGCCGTACCTCGCCTCGCGGGACGTCGACGCGACCGCCGAGACGGTACGGCTGTGCGGCGGCACGGTCGGGGTGGGGCCGCTGGACGCCGGGGAAGCCGGCCGTATGGCGATCTGCTCCGACCCCGCGGGCGCCGTCTTCGGCATCTGGCAGGCCGCCGCCCACCTCGGCAGGGCCGTCTCCGGCGTGTCCGGCACCCCCGCCTGGAACGAACTGCGGACCTTCGAGTCCGAGAACATCGCCAAGTTCTACGCCACGGTGTTCGGTTACGAGGAGGAGATGACCGGCGGCGACGGAGTCGACCACGTCACCCTGCGCGTCGACGGCCGTCCCGTCGCGGACGTCCACGGCCTCGGCAGCGCGCTCCCCCGGGACCGGGGCCCCCACTGGCTGACGTACTTCACCGTGCCGGACACCGACGCGGCGGTGGACCGGGTCGTCGCACTCGGGGGGCGGTCACTGATCGCGTCCCACGAGACCGAGCACGGGCGGGTCGCGACGGTGGCCGACCCGGAGGGGGCGCGGTTCGCGCTGGTGAGCAAGTCCGGCCCCGCCAACGGAGCGTGGTGAGGGCGGGGCCGGGCCGGGGGCGGGCGGCAGGTCGCGGACGCCGCGGATGCCGACGTACTGGAAGACGACGGTGAAGACGCCGAGGATCGGGGCCATGACGACCTCTCAGACGACGTCGAACTCGTTGCCCTCGGGGTCCTGCATGGCGACGGCGTAGAACCCGGCGTCCGGCTCGTCCTTGATCCGCAGCACGGTGGCGCCGGCCTTGCCCAGCCGCTCCACCGTGTCCTTGACCCGCTGGGTGCGGACGCCCAGCGGGACGTCACGGCCCCCGCCGGCCTTCAGGTCGAAGTGCCACCGGTTCTTGACGACCTTCGCCTCCGGGACCTGCTGGAACCAGACCCTCGGCCCCCGCCCCGCCGGATGGACGATCGACTCCGGAACGTCCCCGGCACCGTCCGGCAGTTCCTCCTCGGGCACACCCATGGCAGCCCAGTACGCACGCCAGGTCGCGTGCCCGTCCGGCGGCGGCTCCGGCACATAGCCCAGGGCCTCGGACCAGAAGGCCACCATCCGCTGCGGATCGGAACAGTCGATCGTCAACTGCACGGTCATCTCCATGCCGGGAGGATGGCAGGAGGGTCTGACAACGGGCCGTCGCCCCAGGTGGGTGCGCCTAGGCCGAAGGCGCCTCAGCACGGCTGTCGTAGGTGGCGCGGGCGGCCTCGATGTCGTTCAGGTAGCGGGTGCTCCACTCCAGCAGGGGTGCCGTGGCCTCGCGCAGGGTGGCTCCCATCGGGGTGAGCTCGTAACTGACGTGCGGGGGCATGACGTTGTGGACCGTGCGGGTGAGGATGCCGTCGCGTTCCGTGTGAACGGGAGGTAGAGCCGGGTGCGCTCGGTGAGCTGGATAGTTGCAGTCTGGCCGGTGACGGAAGTGTCGGCCACCTCCACATCGACCTGCGCTTTGGTATAGCCGCCGTCGACTTCCTGGTACCGCTGTCCCTTCTGCACCAGTGCGGCGAGATCATCCTGCACCTGCGCGGTCATGGAGCGCGTGGCACGGACGTGGGCAGTCGCGGCTCTGGCCGTCGGA
Source organism: Streptomyces sp. NPDC059852 (assembly GCF_042731455.1). Lineage (NCBI taxonomy): Bacteria > Bacillati > Actinomycetota > Actinomycetes > Kitasatosporales > Streptomycetaceae > Streptomyces > Streptomyces sp. NPDC059852. The sequence goes on from NZ_JBHWJK010000041.1 coordinate 18,766, forward strand.
CGAGTCGTCGTCAGCATGTCGGCCCGCTGCTGCAGATAGCCTTCGGCAAGTCGAGTGAGAGCGATGGAGTCGGTGTTCGCCGCCGAAGCCGCTGCCGGAGAGGCAGGCTGGGCGTTCGCCGGGGTGCCGGTGAGCACAAGCATCGCCGCCGTGGCCGAAGTCGCGGCTCCGACGAGTACACGTCTGTGATGCGCCATGCGCATGAAACCCCCTTGATCACGGCTGACTGGTCGGGTCAGCCTGCAGATCAAGAGGGTCCAGCCGAGCGCTGGGTTCCTACTGGCGCGTTCCAGACCCCGGAATGTCTGATTGCTGGTCAGTGAAGGGGCTGCTTGTGGCCGGCCGGCAAGACAGACGCCTTCAGGTGGCCGTGACCGGCAGTACGTCCGGTGACAGGGCCGCCGCCCGGGCCGTCGCCGCCGTCATGCGGCGGCGGTGGTGGCGGCGGCACAGGACCTCGTAGCCGATCGTGTCGGACTGGTCGACGTCTCCGACGACGACCTGGGCGCCCTCGACGACCATCTCGCCGCCTATCGTGCGGGCGTTGTGGGTGGCGCGGGCGCCGCACCAGCACAGGGCCTCGACCTGCAGGACCTCGACGCGGTCGGCCAGTTCCACCAGGCGCTGGGAGCCGGGGAAGAGCTTGGTGCGGAAGTCGGTGGTGATGCCGAAGGCGAAGACGTCGAGGCTCAGCTCGTCGACGACGCGGGCGAGTTGGTCGATCTGTTCCGGGGCGAGGAACTGCGCCTCGTCGGCGATGACGTAGTCGGCGCGGCCGCCCCGGGAGAGGTGGTCGACCACATAGGCGTACAGGTCGGCGCCGTCCTCGACCTCCACCGCGTCGGTGACCAGCCCGAGCCGGGAGGACAGCTTGCCCTCGCCCGCGCGGTCGTCGCGCGTGAAGATGATGCCGGCCAGGCCGCGCGCGGACCGGTTGTGCTCGATCTGGAGAGCCAGCGTCGACTTCCCGCAGTCCATGGTTCCGGAGAAGAACACCAGCTCGGGCATGGGGGGTCGAGCGCCTTTCGGAGAGGGGAAGCGGAGAGGACGAGGAGCGTCAGGAGCGTACTTCGAGCAACGGGACCAGCTGCTCGGCGGGGGTCATCGAGCCGTGGTTGCCGACCATGGCCGACTCCTTCGGTTCCCGTTCGGTCGCGATGATCAGGACGTCGTCCCGCGCGGCCGCGATCACGTCACCGAGGCGGCCGTACACCCGCTCGTCGATGTGCGGGCCGAACCAGCCCGCCTCGATCGCCTCGTCCCGGGACGCCACCCAGAACTGCTCGCCCAGCACCTCGCGCCAGCAGGTCAGGACGTCCTGCGCGGCACCGGGCACCGCGTACACGTGCCGGGCGCGGCCCTCGCCGCCCAGCAGGGCGACCCCGGCGCGCAGCTCCCAGTCCTCGTCGAAGTCGATGCGGTGCTCCTCGTCGAAGGGCACGTCGATCATGCCGTGGTCGGCGGTGACGTAGAGCGCGGTGCGCGGCGGGAGCTGTTCGGCCAGGCGCTGGACGAGCCGGTCGACGTACATCAGCTGCCCGCGCCAGGTGTCGGAGTCGACGCCGTAGCGGTGCCCGGCGCCGTCGAGTTCGGCGTAGTACGTGTAGACGAGGGCGCGGTCGCCCGCCGCGAGCTGCTCGGCGGCCAGGTCGACGCGCTCCTCGCCGGCCAGCCGCCCGAGGAAGCTGCCGCCGCTGAGGGCGACCTTGGTGAGCGGGGTGTTCTCGAAGGTGGGGGACGAGACCTGCGCGGCGTGCACCCCCGCGCGGTGGGCCAGCTCGAAGACGGTGGGGTACGGCTGCCAGACGTGCGGCGGGGTCCACGGGTTCCAGCGGAGCTGGTTCATCAGTTCGCCGGTGTCGGGGTTGCGCACGGTGTAGCCGGGCAGGCCGTGCGCGCCGGGCGGCCGGCCGGTGCCGACGGAGGCGAGGGAGGTCGCCGTGGTGGCCGGGAAGCCCGCGGTGATGGGGTGCCCGCTGCCGCCGCGGGAGCCGGCGAGGAGCGACGTCATGAACGGCGCCTCGTCGGGGTGCGCCCGGAGCTGCTCCCAGCCGAGGCCGTCGATCAGGAACACGCAGTTGCGGTCGGCGGCGGACAGCTCGGTGATCGCGGCCGTCATGTCGGGTACGCCCATGCCCGCGGCCAGCGTGGGCAGCAGGTCGGCGAGGGATCCGCCGCCGTACTGGGGGACGGGGGCGGAGGCGACGGCGAGGGGTTCCGGGTGGGCGTCCCAGGCGGCGGTCTGGACCATCAGCGGGCGACGTCCGCGGTCGCCTCGGAGAGGGACTGGGCGAAGAGGAGGGCCTGGCGGACGGTCTCCGGGCCGTCACCGGCCTCGCTGACGCGCAGGCTGAGGTCGTCCGCCGTCGAGCTGCCCGTGTAGCCGTGGTCGGCCTCGCAGTTGGGGTCGCCGCAGGCGGCGGGCTCCAGGTCGATGCGGGAGACGGCGCCCCAGCCGATGGTGAGGACGATCTCGCGGGGCAGGGTGCCCGGGGTGTACTGCTCCGGGTTGGCGACGACGCGGCTGACGACGACCGACGAGATCCGGCCGAGCTTGACCGACTCGGTGGACGTCGTGGCGTACGGCGTCGGGGAGGTGCTGTCGGCGGCCTGCTCGTCGGTGTGGCTGACGATGAAGCGGTTGTGCGTGAGGACCAGCACGGTCACGTGCCGGCGCACCTCGTTCTGGTCGAACGTCGTCTCCTGGTGGACCAGGTACGACCGGATGGGCTCGCCGCCCACGGCGGCCTCCACCGCCTCGGCCACGAGGGCCGGGTAGTAGCCGCTGCGCTCGATCGCCGCACGCAGCCCCTGGGTCGTCGTACTGGTCTTGGCCATGACGCCATCCTACGGGGGTGCACCGACTGCGAGGCACCGGTCACCGTCGTCTCAGTAGGCAGGCAGGGTCCGGGGCCCGAGGTCGTCGCGGGCGGGCGGCGGGGCCAGGCGCACGGAGGCCCCGAGCACGCTCAGGCCGTGCGCGGCGACGACCACCGGCTCCAGGGTGACGGCGACGACCTCGGGGTGGTCGTGGACCAGACGTGACACCCGCAGCAGCAGCTCCTCCAAGGCAGGGGTGTCCACGGGTGCGGAGCCCCGCCAGCCGAACAGCAGCGGGGCGGTGCGGATGGCGCGGACGAGCGAGGCGGCGTCGCGGTCGGTGACCGGGACCAGGCGGTGCGCCATGTCCCCGAGCAGCTGGGAGGCGGCGCCGGCGAGCCCGAAGGACAGCACGGCGCCGGCCGCCGGGTCGATCACGGCCCGTACGACGGTGTCCACACCGCGTGGCGCCATGCGCTGCACGACCGGCCTCAGCTCCTCCGGCTTGCCGAACAGCTCGGCCAACTCGGTGTACGCCCGCCGCAGTTGCTCCTCGTCCGCGAGGTCGAGGCGGACTCCGCCGAGGTCGGCGCGGTGCCGCAGATGGGGCGCGGTGGCCTTGAGGGCGACGGGGTAGCCGAGCGCCTCGGCGGCTCCCACGGCCGCGTCGGCGGTGGGGGCGTGCAGGGCGCGGTGCACGTGGACGCCGTACATGCCGAGCAGCTCGCAGGTGTCGTCGGTGTCGAGTGTGAGTCCCTGGCCACGCGCGAGCAGCCGGTCGATCAGCCTCGCGGCGCCCTTCTCGTCGATGTCGTCGTACTCGGGGACGCGGCCCGGCTCGGCGGCCTCGCGCCGCCACTGGGCGTACTTGACGGCCTCGCCGAGCGCGCGGACGGCCCGTTCGGCGGCCGGGTAGGCGGGGATCAGGCGGGGTGGGCCGCCGGGGTCGCCGTCCGGTCCGGACTGCGGTTCCTCTGGGAAGTCCAGGGGGCGGACGGGGTGCGGGCGGGGCACGGTGCCGCGGGGCGTGATGCCGGTCCGGGGCGCGGTGCTGGCCGCCGCCGACAGGGCCTCGGCCAGTCCGCCCAGCTCCACGTGGACCACCAGGACCGGCTTGCCCGGCACCCGCTCGGCCGCCGACCGCAGGGCTTCGGCGAGCTCGGCGTCCCCGGTGGAGGCGTCGCCGATCGCCGGGATCGCGGTGACGACGACGGCGTCGCAGGTGTCGTCGGCGAGCGCGTGCGACAGGGCGGCGTGGAAGTCGGCGGCCGACGCCTGGGTCGTCAGGTCGAGCGGCGGCAGGGGCCGCAGGCCCTCGGCGAGGCAGGCGTCGTAGGTGAGCAGGCCGAGCGACTCCGAGTTGCCGAGGATCGCCACGCGGGGTCCGGCGGGCAGCGGCTGGCGGGCCAGCAGCAGGCCCGCGTCGACCAGCTCGGTGATGGTGTCGACGCGGATGACGCCGGCCTGGCGCAGCAGCGCGGACACGGTGGCGTGGGGCAGCCGGGTGACGCGGACGGTGTGGCCCTGCGGGGCCGCGCCGCCGTGCCGGGCGCCCTGGACCACGACCAGGGGCTTGGCCGCCGCCGTGCGCCGGGCGAGGCGGGTGAACTTGCGGGGGTTGCCGATGGACTCCAGGTACATGAGGGCGACGTCGGTGTCGGGGTCGTCGTACCAGTACTGGAGGACGTCGTTGCCGCTGACGTCGGCGCGGTTGCCGGAGGAGACGAACGTGGACACGCCGGTGACTCCGGTGACGCCGCCGCCGCGGCGGTGCAGCCGGGACAGCAGCGCGATGCCGATGGCGCCGGACTGCGCGAACAGCCCGATCCGGCCCGGGCGGGGCATCTCGGGAGCGAGGGAGGCGTTGAGGCGGACGTCCTGGGAGGTGTTGACGACGCCGAAGGCGTTGGGGCCGATGATCCGCATGCCGTAGCTGCGCGCCTGCCGTACGAGGGCGCGCTGCCGCTCGCGTCCCTCGGGGCCGCTCTCGGCGTATCCGGCGGCGAGGACGACCAGTCCCTGGACGCCGTGCGCGCCGCACTCGGCGACGACCTCGGGCACGTGCTCGGCGGGGACGGCGACGACCGCGAGGTCGACCTGCTCCTCGATCTCGCGCACGGACCGGTGCGCGGGCACCCCGTCGATCTCCTCCAGGTCCTTCGGGAACGCCTTGTTCACCGCGTACACCCGGCCGGTGAACCCGGCGTCCGTGATGTTGCCGAGGACGCCGCGGCCGACGCCGCCGGGGGTGCGGCCGACTCCGACTACGGCGACGGAGCCGGGCACCAGGAGGCGCTGCACGGACCGGGCCTCGGCGCGCTGCTCGCGCGCGTACTGCACGGCGAGCGAGCGGTCGGTGGGCTCCAGGTCGAACTCCAGGTGGACGACGCCGTCCTCGAAGCTGCGCTTCTGGGTGTACCCGGCGTCGGTGAACACCTTGATCATCTTGGTGTTGGCGGGCAGCACCTCGGCGGCGAACCGGCGTATGCCGCGCTCCCGGGCGACCGCCGCGATGTGCTCGAGCAGGGCGGAGGCGACGCCGCGTCCCTGGTGGGCGTCCTGGACGAGGAAGGCGACCTCGGCCTCGTCGGCGGGGGCGGACGCGGGCGCCCCGTCGGCGCCGATGCGGTCGTACCGCACGGTGGCGATGAAGTCGCCGCCGATCGTGGCCGCGAGTCCCACCCGGTCCACGAAGTCGTGGTGGGTGAAGCGGCGGACGTCCTTGGCGGACAGACGCGGGTAGGGCGCGAAGAAGCGGTAGTACTTCGACTCGTCCGACACCTGCTCGTAGAAGCTGACCAGGCGCTCGGCGTCGTCGACGGTGATGGGCCGGATGCGCGCGGTGCCGCCGTCGCGCAGCACCACGTCGGCTTCCCAGTGGGCGGGGTACACGTGCCGGTCCGAGGCGCTCTGCATGGGGCCAGGTTACGGCTCGCGTACGACACCGGCGCGAGGCAGGCTGTTCCCGACGTCCCGCGGGGTGCGGCGGTCGTCGAGGCAGGGGCGCCCGGGCCGTTCCGCCGGGCGCCCCCGATGTGTGAAACTGGTCTAGACAACCCTGAACACCGAAGGGCAGCAACACATGGCTGAGCGCCGCGTCAACGTCGGCTGGGCCGAGGGTCTCCACGCCCGCCCCGCCTCCATCTTCGTCCGGGCCGCCACGGCCACAGGCGTCCCGGTGACCATCGCCAAGGCCGACGGCAACCCCGTCAACGCGGCCTCGATGCTGGCGGTCCTGGGCCTGGGCGCCCAGGGCGGCGAGGAGATCGTCCTGGCCTCCGACGCCGAGGGTGCGGACGCCGCCCTCGACCGTCTGGCCAAGCTCGTCGCCGAGGGCCTCGAGGAACTGCCCGAGACGGTCTGAGCGGCCCGGGCGAGTCTCCCGCACGGCACCTTAAGCCGCGTCCGCCTTTCCGGCGGGCGCGGCTTCGCCTTTCCCGGCCGGGCTCGCGTGGAATTTCACGGCGTCGGCACCTGGATTACCCCGGACAGCCGGAAAAGGGCAGCGTGAATTCACTGCCCCAAAATTGCTCTTCTTTGTATACGGTGCCTGTGTTAATTCCGCAGGCTCGGCATGTTTACGGCATGTTGCGAATTCCTCACACGCTCCGCGCGGTCGCCCCGGGAGCCGAAGCGCAGCCGGTGCGCGGAGAGCCCGTGCTCGGTGTGCAGGGCGGTGAGCGCGCGGGCGCGTTCGCCGTCGCCGCGCGCCACCGCGTCCACGATCGCGCCGTGCTCCGCCCAGGACTCCACGGGGTCGGCGGACGCCTCCACGGCGTACATCCAGGCGATCTTGTGGCGCAGCTGGGTCAGCGTCGAGGTCAGGGCGGTACTGCCGGACGCCTGGGCCAGCGTCTCGTGGAACCAGCCGCCCAGCGAGCGCAGATCCTCGCTGTTGCCCCGCCTGGCCCGCTCCTGACCCAGCCTGACCAGGCCGCGCAGCACCTTCAGATGGGCCTCGGTGCGTCGCTGGGCGGCCCGGGCGGCGCCGAGCGGCTCCAGCAGCGTGCGCATCTCCAGGACGTCGGCCGCCTCCTGCTCGGTGGGCTCGGCCACGCACGCGCCCGCGTGCCGGCGGGTCACGACGAAGCCCTCCGCCTCCAGGGTGCGCAGCGCCTCGCGCACGGGGACACGGGAGACGCCGTACCGGCGGGCGAGGACTTCCTCCGTGAGCCGGCCGCCGCGCTCCAGGACACCGGCGACGATGTCGTCCCGGATCGCGGTGCACACCGAGTGCGCCGGAATACGCATGCCGACCTCCGCCTTAATGCCCGTGAAACGTCGACGAATGACGTGTGTTCAGCGACTCTATGGCAAGAAGCGTGAATTTCCGACGGCGGGCCGGAATCCATGGATATTTTTTGGACAGTCGTTGTCCAGAAAGACCGAAAGCCCCGGCTCGGAAGCCGGGGCCGCGGTAAGGCGGACGAAGACGCCGGAGGTCTCAGCCGGAGGTCTCAGAGGTCGACGCCGTGCGAGCGGAGGTAGGCCACCGGGTCGATGTCGGAGCCGTACTCGGCGGTGGTGCGCGCCTCGAAGTGCAGATGCGGTCCGGTGACGTTGCCGGTGGCGCCGGACAGGCCGATCTGCTGACCGGGGGTGACCGCCTGGCCCACCGAGACGCCGATCGACGACAGGTGCCCGTACTGGGTGTAGGTGCCGTCGTTCATCTTGATCACGACGTTGTTGCCGTAGGCCCCGCCCCAGCCGGCCTCGACGACGGTGCCGGCGCCGACCGCGTGGACCGAGGTGCCGCTGGCGGCGTGGAAGTCGATGCCGGTGTGGCTGCCGGAGGACCAGAGACCACCGCCCGACTGGTAGGAGGTGGACACGTACGACCCGGCGATCGGGGCGACGTAGGACAGCAGGCGCTTGCGCTCAGCCTCCCGCGCGGCGCGCTCCTTGGCCTCCCGCTCCTGCTTGGCCTTCTCGGCGGCCTTGTGGCGCGCGGCCTCCCGGGCGGCCTGCTCGAGGGCCGCGGCCTCGGCGGCGGCCCGCTCCTGGGCGGCGGCCTGCGCGTCGATCTGGGTGGCGATGGAGTCCTCGACGGCGACGACCGGGATGAGGCCGGTCTGCTCCGCTGCGGGCTCGGCGGCCAGCGCGGGGGCGGCGAGGGTGCCCACGACGCCGGTGGCGGTGAGGGCGGCGACACCGGCCGCACGGGCCGTGGTGCGCTCGAACCGGCCGGGCTTGCGGTGCTTCCCGGAGGGGCGGTTCTTCCCCGTGGCGCAACTGAACGCCATGTGGTGGCTGGTCCTTTCCTTCCCTCTCGCCTACCGGGTTAGCTGACGGGTTCGGAGCAGGAAGGTCTCCTACGGACCCCCTCGCGGCTGCGCGGGCGTCCGATTCACCCCAGGGACTGCGATGGGTCCCCGGCTCCCCTGGCTCGCGCCATGCGGGGACTCGGCGATGACTGTCCGGTGCCGCGGGCGCGGCGCACTGCCTGACGAACAGCCCGGATGACGCTAAGCGGGACAGTGTTCAATTCCCAAACGGAACGCGGCTTTTGTAGCGCATCCCACAGGGCAGACAGGCAACCTCCGCCCCAATTCGGGCATAAGGGAGCCCTGGTGACGTTGCCGTCACCAGGGCTCCCGCGCGCGCAGGGCCGGCCGGTGCTCTAGTCGGCCGTCACGACGGTGACTTCGCCGATGCCGAGGGCCTCGACGGGCTCCCGGATCGCCGAGGCGTCGCCGACGAGGACCGTGACGAGACGGTCCGCCGGGAAGGCGCTCACGACCGCGGCGGTGGCCTCGACGGTGCCGGTGGCGGCGAGCTGCTGGTACAGCGTCGCCTGGAAGTCGTCGGGGAGGTGCTGCTCGACCTGGTCGGCCAGCGTGCTCGCCACGGCGGCGGCCGTCTCGTACTTCAGCGGCGCCACCCCGACGAGGTTCTGCACGGCGAAGTCCCGCTCGGCGTCGGTGAGTCCGTCGGCGGCGATCCCGCGCAGGACGGTCCACAGGTCGTCCAGCGCGGGGCCGGTGTTGGGCGTGTCGACGGAGCCCGTGATGGCGAGCATCGAGGCGCCGGTGCCGTCCGGCGCGGAGCGCAGGACCTGACCGAACGCCCGCACGCCGTACGTGTAGCCCTTCTCCTCGCGCAGGACCTTGTCCAGACGGGAGGTGAGCGTGCCGCCGAGGCAGTACGTGCCGAGGACCTGCGCCGGCCACACGCGGTCGTGCCGGTCGGGGCCGACCCGGCCGATCAGCAGCTGCGTCTGCACGGCTCCGGGGCGGTCCACGATGACGACCCGGCCGGTGTCGTCCGCCGTGACCGGCGGGACGGGGCGGGGCTCGGCCTGCGAACCGGTCCAGGCGCCCAGGCTGTCGCCGAGCAGGGCGTCGAGGTCGACGCCGGTGAGATCGCCGACGACCACGACCGTGGAGGTCGCGGGGCGCACATGCCGCTCGAAGAAGGCGCGTACGGCCGCGGAGTCGATGCCGGCGACGGTCTCCTCGGTGCCCTGGCGCGGGCGGGACATGCGCGAGGACGCCGGGAACAGCTGCCGGGCCAGCTCCTTGGCGGCCCGCCGCGAGGGGTTCGCCAGCTCGTGCGGGATCTCGTCCAGGCGGTTGCGCACCAGGCGCTCCACCTCGGCGTCGGCGAACAGCGGGGCCCTGAGCGCGTCGGCGAGCAGGTCCAGCGCCTTAGGCAGCCGGGAGACCGGCACCTCCAGGCTGACGCGGACGCCGGGGTGGTCGGCGTAGGCGTCCAGGGTGGCACCGCAGCGCTCCAGCTCGGCGGCGTACTCCTCGGCGGTGTGCTTGTCGGTGCCCTCGGACAGGGCGCGCGCCATGATCGTGGCGATGCCGTCGAGGCCCTTGGGCTCGGCGTCGAGCGGGGTGTCGAGGAGGACCTCGACGGCGACGACCTGCTGGCCGGGGCGGTGGCAGCGCAGCACCGTCAGGCCGTTGTCCAGCGTGCCGCGCTCGGGGGCCGGGAACGCCCAGGGCCGGGGCGCGCCGGCCTGGGGCTGCGGGTGGAACTCCATACTGGCGAGCTCGGTCACTGCGCCGACTCCTCGTTCTCGTCGGTGGTCTCGTCGGCCTCGGCGGCGGTCGGCTCGTACACGAGCACCGCGCGGTTGTCGGGGCGCAGCCGGGCCTGGGCGACCGCCTGCACCTCCTCGGCGGTGACGTCGAGCACGCGCTGGACGGCGGTGAAGGCGAGCTGCGGGTCGCCGAACAGGACGGCGTACCGGCACAGTTCGTCCGCGCGGCCCGCGCAGGTGCCGAGCCGGTCCAGCCACTCGCGCTCCAGCTGGGCCTGCGCGCGCTCCATCTCCTCGGCGGTGGGGCCCTCCGCGGCGAAGCGGGCGAGCTCCTCGTCGACGGCCGCCTCGATGACGGGCACCTCGACGTCACCGGAGGTCTTCACGTCCAGCCAGCCCAGGGAGGGCGCGCCGGCCAGGCGCAGCAGGCCGAAGCCGGCCGCCACGGCCGTACGGTCGCGCCGCACGAGGCGGTTGTAGAGACGGGAAGATTCGCCGCCGCCGAGGACCGTCAGCGCCAGGTCGGCCGCGTCGCACTCGCGCGTGCCGTCGCTCGGCAGACGGTAGGCGGCCATCATCGCGCGCGCGGGGACGTTCTCCTCGACGACCTCGCGCAGCTCCTCGCCGATGACGTCGGGCAGCGAGCCGTCACGCGGGGGCTGCTTGCCGTCGTGGGACGGGATGGAGCCGAAGTACTTCTCGACCCAGGCCAGCGTCTGCTCCGGGTCGATGTCGCCGACGATGGACAGCACGGCGTTGTTCGGCGCGTAGTAGGTGCGGAAGAACGCGCGCGCGTCCTCCAGGCTCGCCGCGTCGAGGTCGGCCATGGAGCCGATCGGCGTGTGGTGGTAGGGGTGCCCGTCGGGGTACGACATCGCGGTCAGGCGCTCGAAGGCGGTGCCGTACGGGACGTTGTCGTAGCGCTGGCGCCGCTCGTTCTTCACGACGTCGCGCTGGTTCTCCAGGCCCTCCTCGTCGAGCGCCACCAGGAGGCTGCCCATGCGGTCGGCCTCCAGCCAGAGCGCGAGCTCCAGCTGGTGGGCGGGCATGGTCTCGAAGTAGTTGGTGCGCTCGAAGCTGGTGGTGCCGTTCGGTGAGCCGCCCGCGCCCTGGACGAGTTCGAAGTGGCCCGTGCCCTTCACGCTGTTCGACCCCTGGAACATCAGGTGCTCGAAGAGGTGGGCGAGTCCGGTACGGCCCTTGACCTCGTGGCGGGAGCCGACGTCGTACCAGAGGCAGACCGCGGCGACCGGCGTGAGGTGGTCCTCGGAGAGCACCACGCGCAGGCCGTTGGCCAGGCGGTGCTCGGTCGCGGTGAGGCCGCCGGATTGTGCCTCCGGTGTGGCCGTGTGACCCATGGGCGAGATGTCCTTCCGGTCGCGTGCGCTGCGTTGTGTCGAGCGGATCCTGCTCAGCTCCTGCCACTGTATGCAGCGTCCGGAGGCTCGGCGAAGTTCCCGGTGAGGACGCCGTGCCGGTCCGGCCCCGGCCGCGGCCTCCGGCGGCGCCCGCCCGGCCCCTGAGGGCCTGTTCTCCCGGCCTGACGGGGCGGTCGCGGCGCGGCCGGGCGGTCCGGGACCCGGGCCGCCGCCCGGCGGCTCGACCTGGCATGCTTCCCGTCGATCACCCCTGAGGGTGAACGGTCGCGCGGCACCGGCTTGCCGCCGGCGCCGTGCGCGGTCCCGAGCGGGCCGGCCGGTGTCCTTCGCGCCACCGCGGTCGCGGGAGAAGACCGGCGTCGGCGACACTTCACCTCGCCGGGCGGGAGCCCAACATCGGGTCCTGGTCGGTGGTTGTCAGTGCCGCGGTCCACAATGGTCCGCGTCAGACCCGTCACACGCTTGCGCCACAGCACACAGAAGGAGCCGGCAGCGATGGCCCGCCGCAGCACGAAGACCCCGCCGCCCGACGACTCGTTCGAGGAGCGGATCCTCGACATCGACGTCGTCGACGAGATGCAGGGCTCCTTCCTCGAGTACGCCTACTCGGTCATCTACTCGCGTGCCCTGCCGGACGCCCGTGACGGCCTGAAGCCGGTGCACCGCCGGATCGTGTACCAGATGAACGAGATGGGCCTGCGCCCCGACCGCGGCTATGTGAAGTGCGCCCGTGTCGTCGGCGAGGTCATGGGCAAGCTGCACCCGCACGGCGACGCGTCGATCTACGACGCGCTGGTGCGCATGGCACAGCCCTTCTCGATGCGCGTGCCGCTGGTGGACGGCCACGGCAACTTCGGCTCCCTGGGCAACGACGACCCGCCGGCCGCCATGCGGTACACCGAGTGCCGGCAGGCGCAGGCGACGAGCCTGATGACGGAGTCGATCGACGAGGACACGGTCGACTTCGCCCCGAACTACGACGGCCAGGAGCAGGAGCCGGTCGCCCTGCCGGCCGCCTTCCCGAACCTGCTGGTCAACGGCGCGTCCGGCATCGCCGTCGGCATGGCGACGAACATGCCGCCGCACAACCTCTCCGAGGTCATCGCGGCCGCTCGGCACCTGATCCGCCACCCCAACGCGGATCTGGACACGCTGATGAAGCACGTCCCCGGCCCCGACCTGCCGACCGGCGGCCGGATCGTCGGCCTCTCCGGCATCCGGGACGCCTACGCGACCGGCCGCGGCACCTTCAAGATCCGCGCGACGGTCGAGATCGAGACGGTCACCGCCCGCCGCAAGGGCCTCGTCGTCACCGAGCTGCCCTTCGCGGTGGGCCCGGAGAAGGTCATCGCGAAGATCAAGGACCTGGTCGGCTCGAAGAAGCTCCAGGGCATCGCGGACGTCAAGGACCTCACCGACCGCGAGCACGGGCTGCGGCTGGTCATCGAGATCAAGAACGGCTTCGTGCCGGAGGCGGTCCTGGAGCAGCTGTACAAGCTGACGCCCATGGAGGAGTCCTTCGGCATCAACAACGTCGCGCTGGTCGACGGGCAGCCCCTCACCCTGGGCCTGAAGGAGCTGCTGGAGGTCTACCTCGACCACCGCTTCGAGGTCGTACGGCGCCGCAGCGAGTTCCGGCGCGGCAAGCGGCGGGACCGGCTGCACCTGGTCGAGGGCCTGCTCACGGCGCTCATCGACATCGACGAGGTCATCCGCCTGATCCGCTCCAGCGAGAACGGCGCGCAGGCCAAGGAGCGCCTGATGGAGCGCTTCTCGCTGTCCGACGTGCAGACGCAGTACATCCTCGACACGCCGCTGCGCCGGCTCACCAAGTTCGACCGCATCGAGCTGGAGGCGGAGAAGGACCGGCTGGGCCGGGAGATCGAGGAACTGACCCGGATCCTGGAGTCGGACGCGGAGCTGCGCAAGCTGGTCTCCGCGGAACTGGCGGCGGTGGCGAAGAAGTTCGGCACCGAGCGGCGCACGGTCCTGCTGGAGTCGTCCGGCACCCAGGTGTCCGCCGTACCGCTGCAGGTCGCGGACGACCCGTGCCGGGTGCTGCTGTCCTCGACGGGTCTGCTGGCCCGCACGGCGAACGGCGACCCCTTCGCGGACGGCGGCGACGCCAAGCGGTCCAAGCACGACGTGATCGTCTCGGCGGTGCCGGCCACGGCACGCGGCGAGGTGGGCGCGGTGACGTCGGCGGGCCGGCTGCTGCGGATCAGCGTGGTCGATCTGCCGCAGCTCCCGGAGACCGCGTCGCGGCCCAACCTGGCGGGCGGCGCACCGCTGTCGGAGTTCCTCTCCCTGGACGACGGCGAGCGGGTGGTCTGCCTGACGACGCTCGACGAGTCCTCCCCCGGCCTGGCGCTGGGCACCGAGCAGGGCGTGGTCAAGCGGGTCGTGCCGGACTACCCGTCCAACAAGGAGGAGCTGGAGGTCATCACCCTGAAGGAGGGTGACCGCATCGTCGGCGCGGTCGAGCTGCGCACCGGCGAGGAGGACCTCGTCTTCATCACGGACGACGCCCAGCTGCTGCGTTACCAGGCGTCCCTGGTCCGCCCGCAGGGCCGTCCGGCGGGCGGTGTGACCGGCATCAAGCTCGCGGAGGGCGCGAAGGTCATCTCCTTCACGGCGGTGGACCCGGCGTCCGACGCGGTGGTCTTCACGGTCGCGGGCTCGCGCGGCACCCTGGACGACTCGGTCCAGACGACGGCCAAGATGACCCCGTTCGACCAGTACCCGCGCAAGGGCCGGGCCACGGGCGGCGTGCGCTGCCAGCGGTTCCTGAAGGGCGAGGACTGCCTGTCCCTGGCCTGGGCCGGAGCCGCCCCGGCACGGGCCGCCCAGAAGAACGGCACCCCGGCCGAGCTGCCCGAGATCGACCCGCGCCGGGACGGCTCGGGCGTGTCCCTGCCGAAGACGGTCGCGGTGGTGGCGGGGCCGTTCTAGGGCGTATCTCGGGAGACGAGGGAGGCCGCGCGCTCAGGCGGCCTCCTCCGGACCGGTGTCCGGCCCTTCGCTGCCGTCGTCCGGGTCCCGCACATAACGGAGGACGCCCCACATGCCGTGCTCGTCCGCGGTGTGCGGGGCGTCGCTCGTGCACGCCCGCAGGTCCTTCTCCAGGGCGGCCGTGTCGATGCCGGAGCCGATGAGGACGAGCTGGGTGCGGCGGGGCGCCCCGGCGGGCCAGCGCTCCGGGTAGAAGCGCAGGAACGGCCCGACGGCGTGCACGGCGTAGCGGTTCGCCGGGTCGTACGCCCCGAAGTCCACATGCCCCTTGATCCGGTACAGCCCCTCGGACCTGGCGTCGAGGAAGGCGATCAGCCGGCGCGGGTCCAGGGGGACGTCGGAGGTGAAGGACAGGCTGTCGTAGCCGGTGTGCAGATGCCCGTCGTGGTCCTCTCCGGCCTGGTCGTCGTGCTGGTGCAGATCGTCGAACGACAGCTGCCCGACGCGCTCCTCGCCCGGCCGGCAGTCGAAGAGGAACCCGGGGTCGATCCGGCCGTAGGTGGCGGGGACGACGGCGGCGTGTTCGGCCAGCTCACGCACGAGACCGAGCACGCGCTCGCGGTCCGCGGCCCGGTCGAGTTTGTTGACGACGGCGAGATCGGCGAGGGCGAGATGCCGGTCGATCTCGGGGTGCTTGGTCCGGGTGGCGTCGAACTCGGCGGCGTCGACGACCTCGACGAGCCCGCCGTACACGATGCCCGGCAGCTCGCTGGCGAGCAGCATCCGGACCAGTTCCTGCGGTTCGGCGAGGCCGCTGGCCTCGATGACGATGACGTCGATCCCGGTGCCGGGCCGGGCGAGCCGCTCCAGATAGCCGTCGAGCTCACTGGAGTCGACCGCGCAGCACAGGCAGCCGTTGCCCAGGGACACGGTGGAGTCGCCGAGCGCCCCGGCGACGGCGAGCGCGTCGATCTCGATGGCGCCGAAGTCGTTGACGATCGCGCCGATCCGGGTGCCTCCGCTGTGATGGAGGAGGTGGTTGAGCAGAGTCGTCTTGCCGGAACCGAGGAATCCGGCGAGGACGACGACCGGGATCTGGTGCTGGCCCTGGCTCGGCTGAGTCACCGTGCGACCTCTCTCACGCCGACGGGTGCACCGGCTCGTGGGCCGGCGCACGGATGAGGATTGAATGCCGGACCAGGATACGAGCGGTGAGAATCGCCGCGAAGTGAACGATTGTTAGCAGCACTTGCCGGGCAGACGTCTGGCATGGCGCAGGAGTGTGCGACCCTCGCTTCCCTCCGTGCGCCTCCTCTCCGCCTCCCCGCCGATCAGAGCCGCTCGGCACTCTGGGAGACGGCAAGCGCCGCCCACCGCTCGCCGGTCCCCTCCAGTCGACCCACATCCCGACGACCGGCGGACGGCCGCCGCCTGATTCGGGGGTTGACATGGCCACAAAGAAGAGTGCCGCGAGGAGGTTGGGCTCCGTCGCGGCCGGTCTCGCACTCGCCACGGCGGGGATGACACTGGCCGCACGCCGCAGCCTGGAAGCGGAGAAGCTGCAATTGAGGCGCCTGGAACTGGAGGAACTGACCTCCCGGCGCCGGGCTCTGGCCCATCAACAGCGCATGCACTGGGAACTGTTGTCGAGGGCGATCGACGATCCGACGCTTGCCGCCGTGATCGACACCTATGCTCCAGGTACGTCGGTGGCGAAGCGCCGCCAGTACTTCTATGCGAACGCGTGGTACGTCAACCTCTACCACCTCTACCGAGCGGGACTCATCGACCTGGAGGAGTTCCACGGGCACGCGCGCGAGCTCATGCACAACCCCCTGATGCGCGAGTACTGGGAGGCCTCCAAGGCACTGCGCGCGACCCTCGCCGACTCGTCCGACGAGGCCCAGCTGGGCCGCATCGTCGACCAACTGGTCAAGGACCTCGACGAAGCCGACACGGATGAGTGGTGGGTGGTCGGCGACGCACCGACGAATCCCACGGACGGCAGCTGAAGTACCGTATGCCATCAGGGTCAACACATCGCTACGACTCGGGTTCTTTGTGAGTCAGACGTCAGGAATCCCAGTAACGTTCTGCCGTCCACTAACCCTCCGTAGTGATCGGAAGCACCTTGAAGATCAAGCGCCGCATTGGTGTGCCACCAAGTGCCCGAGGCAGTGCCTCGGGTGGCAACTGCCCGGACGTGTTCGAACTGAGCGACGGGAACTTCGCCGTGATCGGCACCGAGGCCACTGAGGCGCTTGAGCGAGAACTCCCCGCCGACGCGTCGCGCGCCGACTACGAGCGCATCGTCATCGTCAGCCGCGAGACCCTCATCCGCGCCAAGGCGGACATCCCGGACGCCTGAGGCCCCTCGCACCGGTACGCTCCCACCCGGACCCGTGCCGTCACGCCCCGGCCGCCGCGACAGGCGAGCGAGCCAGGCATCCGACCCGGCGAGCAGCCCGTATCCCGCCCCTGCTCGATCTTCACCGATGAGGCCTGGAGCCAGAACGGCACCAGGCCACACGTATGCCCGGACCTCCCTCGGACGGCAGGGCTCAGGCCGCCACCGGCACCGCCACCGGCGCCCCCGGTCCCACGTACCGCGCCGCCGGGCGGATGATCTTCGAGTCCTCCGCCTGTTCCAGCAGGTTGGCGCTCCAGCCGACGACGCGGGCCGCCGCGAACGTTGGGGTGAACATCTCGCGGGGCAGACCGCACAGTTCCATGACCACGCCCGCGTAGAACTCGACGTTCGTGTGCAGTTCACGGCCCGGCTTCAGCTCGGCCAGGATCGACTCCACCCGCCGTTCGACCTCCACCGCGAAGTCGACGCGCGGCCCGCCGAACGACCGGGCGATCTCCCGGAGCATCCGGGACCGGGGGTCCTCCGTGCGGTAGACCGGGTGCCCGAAGCCCATGATGCGGTCACCGGCGAGGACGCGTTCACGGATCCACGGGTCGATTCGGTCCGGAGTCCCGATGGCGTCCAGCGTGTCCAGCGCACGACTCGGAGCACCCCCGTGCAGCGGCCCCGACAGCGCGCCCACGGCCCCCACCAGACAGGCCGCGACGTCCGCCCCCGTGGAGGCGATCACCCGCGCCGTGAAGGTTGACGCATTGAATCCATGGTCAATGGTGGAGATCAAGTATTGCTCGACGGCCCGCGCCCGCTCCTGCTCGGGCTCCGCCCCCGTCACCATGTACAGGTAGTTCGCCGCGTAGGACAGGTCGTCACGCGGCTCCACGGGATCGAGCCCCTTCCCCAGCCGATGCAGCGCCGCAAGCAGCGTCGGTACGGCCGCCGCCGCGACCAGCGTGTCGCGTCGGCGCCGACCCGCGTCGAGGTCGTACACCGGCCGGAACCCCTTCGCCGCGCCCAGCAGGGACAGCGCGGTACGCAGTCCGGCCAGCGGACCGGAGCGACCGCTGCCCGCGGCGATCGCCGGCAGCACCGCCCGCACCTCGTCGGGGAGCCGCCTCAGCGCGACGGTCTCGGCGCGGAACGCGGCGGACTGCGCGGCGTCCGGCAGCTCGCCGTGGACGAGGAGGTGCCAGACGTCCTCGAAGGGCCGGGTCCGCGCCAGCTCGACGGCGGAGTACTGGCGGTAGTGGTAGAAGCCCTCGCGCCCCCGGACGTCGCCGACCTCGGTGTCGGTCACGACGACCCCCGCGAGCCCGCGCGGGACGTCGACGAGTGTGGTTGCTGACCTGTTGACGGACATGGTTGCCTCCCTGGACTTGATTCGACTGTCCATGCTTGACTGTTTGTCTGTCAATATTGATTCAGTCAATACAAGGATCCATGTACGGCAGGCTGGATACGGTGACCCCATGCGCGATCAAGAACCCGGCCCTCAGGGGCGGCGGCTGACCACCCAGGAGGCCGCCGCACTGCTCGGCGTGAAGCCCGAGACGGTGTACGCGTACGTCAGCCGCGGCCACCTCAGCAGCCGCCGCGTGCCCGGCGGGCGGGGCAGCACCTTCGACGCGAAGGAGGTCGAGGCGCTCGCCCGGCGCAACAGACGGGAGAGCACGCCCGGTTCGGGTTCCACCGCCGACCTGTCCGTACGGACGGCCCTCACCCTCATCGACTCCGACCGCTACTACTTCCGTGGCGTGGACGCGACCGAGCTGGCCGCACGGCACTCCTACGAGGAGGTCGCCGAGTGGCTGTGGACGGGCCGGCTGCGCCCGGGCGTGACCTTCACCGCGCCCGCGGCCTCCGTCGCCGCCGCCCGCCGGGCCGCCGGCGCCCTGCCCGAACACGCCGGCCCCGTCGACCGCCTGCGCGTCGCCGCGGTCGCCGCCGCGGCCGCCGACCCGCTGCGCTTCGACCTGACGGAGGAGGCCGTGCTCGCCACCGCGCGCAGCCTGATCCCGACGCTCGTGGCGGCCCTCGGCCCCGCCGACCCCGCCGACCGCGAGGAGGGCCCGCTGGCCCGCCGGCTATGGGGACGGCTCAGCGGGCGCCCCGCCGACGAGGCCACGCTGCGCGTGCTGGACACGGCGCTCGCCCTCCTCGTCGATCACGACCTGGCCGCCTCGACCCTGGCCGTACGGGTCGCCGCGTCGGCCCGCGCGCACGCCTACGCGGCCGTCTCCGCGGGTCTCGGCGTCCTCGAGGGCCCGCTGCACGGCGCGGCCAGCGGCCTCGCCCACCGGCTCCTCGTAGAGGTGCTCGACCGCGGCGACGCGGGTCCCGTCATCGCGGAGGAACTCCGGGCGGGCCGGCGCATCCCCGGTCTCGGGCACCGGCTCTACACCGGCGAGGACCCCCGCGCGCGTCTGCTGTTCACGCTGCTCGCGGACCTGCCGCGCTGCGAACCCGCCCTCGCCGCCGCCCACGACATCGTCGCGACGGCCGCCCGCCACACCTCGCTGCACGCCAACGTGGATCTGGCGCTCGCCGTGTTCACGGCGTCCTACGCGATGCCCGCGACGGCGGGCGAGACGATCTTCGCGGTGGGCCGGACGGCGGGCTGGATCGCCCACGCCCTGGAGGAGTACGGCGAACGCCCGCTGCGCATGCGGCCGACGGGTCAGTACACCGGTCCCGAGCCGCCGCGACCGCTGCCGCAGCCGATGCCCGAGTAGGCCGAGGCCCGTGCGGCCGCCGTGTCGTACGGGCCTGGGAGAGCCGCCCGCGCCGACCCAGGTTAGGCTCACCTCTGTGAGTACGTGCACGACCGTCTCGCAGGACCTCGACGAGCCCATCGCGGGGACCGCGGCGACCGCGACGACCTGGCTGCTGCTGGAGCAGCCCGGACCGTGGGGTGCCAAGGCACTCACCCAGAGCCACCTGGATCCCGCCCTCGGCCGCGCGCTGGAGACCGCCGCGCAGGGCACGGGCGTCCGGATCGCGCTGATCCGCCGGCCCGGCCGGCACGCCGACAGCGGGCTCCCCACCGAGCGCAGGGTCTACGCCGCCCACACGGTGCCCGGCGCCGTATGGCTGCGCACCGCCACCGTCCGCGACCCACGCCAGTTGCTCGACCTGGATCTCGCCTCCCTCGGCCGGGGCGACCACCGCACCTTCGACACCGCGCTCGGCGGTCGGGCCCACACCGGGGACCCACTGGCGCTGGTGTGCACCAACGGCAAGCGCGACCGCTGCTGCGCCCTGCTCGGCCGGCCGCTCGCCGCCGAACTGGCCGCCTCCGGCGTGGACGGCGTCTGGGAGGTCACGCACCTCGGCGGCCACCGCTTCTCGCCGACGCTGCTCGTGCTGCCGTACGGCTACGCCTACGGGCGGGCCGAGGCGGACGTCGTGCGCAGGGTCCTGGACGGGGTCCGGGAGGGCCGGATCGTCGGCGAGGGCTGCCGGGGCAACTCGGCCTGGGAGCGGCCGGGCCAGGCCGCCGAGCTGGCGGTGCGCAGGACCACCGGTGAGACGGCCGCCGAGGCGCTGAGCGTCGTACGGACGGAGGGTGCCGCTCCGCGCTGGGCGGTGACCGTGGCCCATGGGGACGGGCGGCGGTGGCGGGTCGACGTGGCGCAGGGTGCCGCCCAGCCGCCGCGCCCCGAGAAGTGCGGCACGTCGGTGCTGGGCTCGCCCGCGCGCATGGACGTCCTCGCCGTGCGCGAACTCAGGACGGCGGCGACGGTGCTCGCGGGCTGACCCGTCCTCGGCACCCCGCACGAGATCCCCGCCACATCCGTCCTCGCCACCCCGCACGAGATCCCCGCCACATCCCCCTACGGCCCGGCCCGCACCGCCGCGTACGGTCTGGGGCATGAGCCCCGCCTCCCTCACCCGTCGTCTGCGCCTGGGGCTGCCCCGGCGCATGTTCGCGCAGGTGCTGCTGATGCAGGTGGCGATCGCCGCGGGCGTGGCGGTGCTGGCGACCGGGCTGTTCCTGGCGCCGCTCAGCGACCAGCTGGACGACCAGGCGATGCGCCGCGCGTTGTCCATCGCCCAGACCACGGCCGCCCAGCCGCAGATCGCCGAGGACCTGGTCCGGACCCCGGCGACGGCCGGCGGCCCGGTGCAGCGGGAGGCGGAGCGGATCCGCGCGGCGACCCGGGCCGAGTACGTCGTCGTGATGGACCGGCGGGGCGTGCGCTGGTCCCATCCGACGGCGCGCGAGATCGGGCGGCTCGTCTCGACCGATCCGGGGCAGGCGCTGGCGGGCCACGAGGTCATGCAGATCGACGACGGCACGTTGGGCCGCACCGCGCGCGGCAAGGTGCCGTTGCGCGACGGCGACGGCCGGATCGTCGGCGCGGTCTCGGTCGGCATCGCCTACGACAATGTGCGGGCCAGGCTGCTGCACGCCATCCCGGGGCTGTTCGCGTACGCGGGCGGCGCCCTGGCGGTGGGGGCGCTGGCGGCCTGGCTGATCTCCCGGCGGCTCCAGCGGCAGACCCGTGACCTGGCCTTCTCCGACATCTCGGCACTGCTGGCCGAGCGCGAGGCGATGCTGCACGGCATCCGGGAGGGCGTCGTCGCACTGGACCGCACGGGGCGTATCCGCCTCCTCAACGACGAGGCGCGGCGGCTCCTCGGCCTCGGGGACGAGGCTGTCGGCCACTCCCTCGACGAGGCGCTCGGCACGGGCCGTACCGCCGATGTGCTGGCCGGACGGGTCACCGGCACCGACCTGCTCACCGTGCGCGGACAGCGTGTCCTCGTCGCCAACCGCATGCCCACCGACGACGGCGGCGCCGTCGCCACCCTGCGCGACCGCACCGAGCTGGAGCAGCTCGGCCGGGAGCTCGATTCGACCCGGGGCCTGATCGACGCGCTGCGCGCCCAGGACCACGAGCACGCCAACCGCATGCACACGCTCCTCGGGCTGCTGGAGCTGGAGATGTACGACGACGCCGTGGAGTTCGTCGGGGAGGTCGTCGGTGATCACCGGGCCACCGCGGAGGAGGTCGCCGGGAAGATCCAGGACCCGCTGCTGGCGGCCCTGCTGGTCGGCAAGGCGACCGTGGCGGCCGAACGGGGCGTCGCGCTGCGCCTGTCGGAGCGCACCGGGCTCCCGGACCGGCTGGTCGATCCCCAGGGGCTGGTGACCGTCGTGGGGAACCTCGTGGACAACGCCCTGGACGCCGTCGCCGGCACCGCGCACGCGCGCGTGGAGGTCGAACTGCGTGCCGACGGGCGCGCGGCGACCTTGACGGTCCGCGACACCGGGCCGGGAATCCCGGTGGAACAGCGCGAGTTGATCTTCACCGAGGGCTGGTCGACGAAGCAGCGCCCGGCCCATCGGGAGCGCGGGATCGGGCTGTCGCTGGTGCGGCGCCTGGCCGAACGGCAGGGCGGTACGGCCCGGGTGGGCGAGGCCGCCGGGGGCGGAGCCGAGTTCACGGTCGTCCTGCCCGATGCGCTGGCCCGGCCGGAGCCGGCCCTCAGTACACGTGGTGGCGCGCACACCGGCGCCGAGGAGGAGTCGCGATGATCGAGGTCCTGGTCGTGGACGACGACACGCGCGTGGCGCGCGTCAACGCCGCGTACGTCGAGAAGGTGCCCGGCTTCCATGTGGCCGGTGAGGCGCACACGGCCGCCGAAGCCTTGCGGCAGGTGACCGGACTGCCGCGCCTCGACCTGGTCCTCATGGATCACTACCTGCCGGACGACACGGGTCTGGCGGTGGTCCGGGAGATGCGACGGCGCGGCCACCAGACCGACGTGATCATGGTGACGGCGGCCCGGGACGTGACGACCGTGCAGGCGGCGATGCGGCTCGGGGCGCTGCAGTACCTGGTGAAGCCGTTCGCCTTCGCGGGGCTGCGCGCCAAGCTGGAGGCGTACGCGGAGCTGCGCCGCACCCTCGACGGCGGCGGCGAGGCGGAGCAGGCCGAGGTGGACCGCATCTTCGGTGCCCTGTCCGCGCCGTCGGAGCCGCACCTGCCCAAGGGGCACTCCCCCACCACGGCCGAGTCGGTGCGCCGGGCCCTGATGGACGCCTCGGGGCCGCTGTCGGCCCAGGAGATCGCCGAACGCACCGGGGTGAGCCGTCAGACCGCCCAGCGCTATCTGAAGCTCCTGGAGCGCACCGGACGGGCCCGCCTGACCCTCAAGTACGGGGACGCGGGCCGCCCTGAGCACCGGTATGTGTGGGCGACCCGCGCCTGAGGCACGGCCCGTGGGGGCGGGGGAAGGAACCGTGCCGCCCTCTCATACGGACGGAACGTCCCCTGACTCTCAAGGTGACGGTCATGGACCGCCACGGTCCTAGACCGCCCCCGCCCCCGTCAGCGACCGGACCTCCGTCTCGGCGTGCTTGGCCTCGTCGGGGGCTTCGGGTGAGGTGACCGTGCCCAGCCAGCCGGCGACGAAGCCCAGCGGGATCGAGACGATGCCGGGGTTGTCCAGCGGGAAGTACTGGAAGTCGACGCCGGGGAACAGTGACTGCGGACCGCCCGACACCACGGGTGACAGGGCGACGAGCACCATGGCCGGGATCAGGCCGCCGTACACGGACCAGACGGCGCCCCGGGTGGTGAAGTCGCGCCAGAACAGGGAGTAGAGCAGCACGGGCAGGTTCGCGGAGGCCGCGACGGCGAAGGCGAGGCCCACGAGGAAGGCGACGTTCAGGTCGCGGGCGAGCAGTCCGAGGCCGATGGCGACGACACCGATGCCCACGGCGGCGAGGCGGGCGACGGTGACCTCGCTGCGGGCCTTGCCGCCCCGGCGTCGCAGGGACGCGTACAGGTCGTGGGCGACCGAGGCGGAGGAGGCGAGCGTGATGCCGGCGACCACGGCGAGGATCGTGGCGAAGGCGACGGCCGCCACGACCGCGAACAGCACGGTGCCCGCGGTGGAGTCGGCGCCGCCGCCGAGGTCGAGGGCGAGCAGCGGTACGGCCGTGTTGCCGGCGGCGTTCGAGGCGCGCACCTCCGCGGTCCCCACGATCGCGGCGGCGCCGAAGCCGAGGACGATGGTCATCAGGTAGAAGCCGCCGATGAGGCCGATCGCCCAGACCACCGAGCGGCGTGCGGCGCGCGCGGTGGGCACGGTGTAGAAGCGGGACAGGATGTGCGGCAGCCCGGCGGTGCCCAGGACCAGGGCGAGGCCGAGGCTGATGAAGTCGAACCGGGACGTCCAGTCCCCGCCGTACCGGAGGCCGGGGGCCAGGAACGCCTGCCCGTGGCCGCTGTGCTCGGCGGCGCTGAGCAGCAGCCGGTCGATGTCGCCATGGAAGCGCAGCAGGACGAGCACGGTCAGCGCGATGGTGCCGCCGAGCAGCAGGACCGACTTGACGATCTGGATCCAGGTGGTGGCCCGCATCCCTCCGAACGACACGTAGATCACCATGAGCGCGCCGACGCCGATGACGGTCCAGGTCTGCGCCGCCCCTCCGTCACCGCCGAGCAGCAGCGCGACGAGGGTGCCCGCGCCCACCATCTGCGCCACCAGGTACAGGACGGAGACGGTGACCGAGGACGTTCCCACCGCGATACGGACGGGGCGCTCCCGCATCCGTGCCGCGACGACGTCGGCGAGGGTGAACCGGCCGCAGTTGCGGACCAGTTCCGCGACCAGTAAGAGCACGACCAGCCAGGCCACGAGGAAGCCCACCGAGTACAGCATCCCGTCGTAGCCGAACAGGGCGATCAGCCCGGAGATGCCGAGGAAGGAGGCGGCGGACATGTAGTCGCCCGCGATGGCGAATCCATTCTCCATCGGCGAGAAGAGCCGTCCGCCCGCGTAGAACTCCTCCGCCGAACCACGGCGGTTGCGTCCCGCCCAGGTCGTGATCGCCAGCGTGATGGCGATGAAGACGCTGAACAGCAGCAGGGCCAGAGCGCGGTGATCCTGGGTCATGCGACGCCCCCCTTGGTGCCGCGCGTCAGCTCCTGGGTGTCCCAGCGCAGTTCGAGGGCGGCCCGGTCGCGGCGCAGACGCGCGTGGCGGGCGTAGGCCCAGGTGAGCAGGAACGTGGTGAGGAACTGCCCGAGCCCGGCGAGCATCGCGACGTTCACGGCTCCGGCCACGGGCCGGGCCATCAGGTCGGGCGCGGTGGTGGCGGTCACGACGTAGGCGACGTACCAGGACAGGAACCCGGCGGCGGCCGGCACGACGAACCTCCGGTACCGGCTGCGCACTTCCTGGAAGGCGGCGCTGCGCTGCACCTCGAGGTACACGTCGGCGGCGGCCGGCGGAGCGGTGTCAGGGGCCTCCGTGACGTCCGACTCGCCCCATCCGGAGGCGAGGGCGTCGTACCAGGGATCGTCGTACCGCGGGGTTCTGGCGTCGCGGGGACGACCGTCGCTTGAGCACATGCCCAAGCATGGACAGAACGGAAAGACCGCCGACCGGGCTTCTCGGAGCGTTTCACCCCATCAGGTGATTCACCAGGCAAAGCCGCATACCAGCAGGACTCCCCAGGAGTCGCGTCCACCCGGGAAGGGGCCTGGAACGGCGGGACCGGCCGGGGCTCACGCCCCGACCGGTCCCCCGGGCAGCGGCCTGCTGCTAGGTCGTGTCCGCAAAGTCCTGCCTGCCGCCCGGCGCCCGGCACGCACTCTCGGCGCACCGGCCGGCCACCCGCGTACAACCAGTACGCGGGAGCCCGCCCGGCACACCGAGAGCACGCACCGGACACCGCGCGGCCCGCCCTACGGGCGAACGACGGGACTTTGCGGACACGACCTAGGTGTCGATGCGCGACCGGTCGAGCGTCGCGGCCGAGCTGGAGATGAACTCCTTGCGCGGTGCCACGTCGTTGCCCATCAGGAGGTCGAAGACCCGCTCGGCCGCCTCGAGGTCGGTGAGGCTGATCCGCCGCAGGGTGCGGTGGCGCGGGTCCATGGTCGTCTCCGCGAGCTGGTCGGCGTCCATCTCACCGAGGCCCTTGTAGCGCTGGATGGAGTCCTTGTAGCGCACGCCCTTGCTCTCGAACTCCATGAGCTTGTCGCGCAGCTCGCGGTCCGAGTACGTGTACACGTACTTGTCCTGGCCCTTCTTGGGCTGGACCAGCTCGATCCGGTGCAGCGGGGGCACGGCGGCGAACACCCGGCCCGCCTCGATCATCGGGCGCATGTACCGCTGGAAGAGCGTCAGCAGCAGCGTGCGGATGTGGGAGCCGTCGACATCGGCGTCGGTCATCATGATGATCTTGCCGTAGCGCGCCGCGTCGATGTCGAAGGTACGGCCCGACCCCGCCCCTATGACCTGGATGATCGCCCCGCACTCGGCGTTCTTGAGCATGTCGGTCACGGACGACTTCTGGACATTGAGGATTTTGCCGCGGATGGGCAGCAGCGCCTGGAACTCGGAGTTCCGGGCGAGCTTGGCGGTGCCCAGCGCGGAGTCCCCCTCGACGATGAAGAGCTCGCTGCGGTCGACGTCGTCGCTGCGGCAGTCCGCGAGCTTCGCGGGCAGCGAGGAGGACTCCAGGGCCGTCTTGCGGCGCTGCGCGTCCTTGTGCTGGCGGGCCGCGATGCGGGTGCGGGCGGCGGCGACGGCCTTCTCCAGGACCACGCGCGCCTGTGCCGCCGCGTCCCGCTTGGTGGACGTCAGGAACGCCTTGAGCTCCTTGACGATCACGGCGTTCACGATGCGGCGGGCCGCCGAGGTGCCGAGGACCTCCTTGGTCTGTCCCTCGAACTGCGGCTCGGCGAGACGGACAGTGACGACCGCGGTCAGGCCCTCCAGGGCGTCGTCCTTGACGATGTCGTCCTCGGCGACGCGGAGCATCTTCTTGGCGCGCAGCACCTCGTTGAGGGTGCTCGCCACGGCGGTCTCGAAGCCCGCGACGTGGGTGCCGCCCTTGGGGGTGGCGATGATGTTCACGAACGACTTCAGGGTCGTGTCGTAGCCGGTGCCCCAGCGCATGGCGACGTCGACGCCGAGTTCCCGGGTGACCTGGGTGGGGGTCATCTGGCCGTGCTCGTCCAGGACCGGGACGGTCTCCCTGAAGGTGCCCTGTCCGGTGAAGCGGAGGACGTCGCAGACCGGCTTGTCGGTGGCCAGGTACTCGCAGAACTCGCTGATGCCGCCGTCGAAGCGGAAGGACTCCTCGCCCTTGCTGCCGCCCGCGCCGAGACCGACCTCGTCCCGGACGACGATGGTCAGGCCGGGCACCAGGAAGGCGGTCTGGCGGGCGCGCTGGTGCAGCGTCTCCAGGTCGAGCTTGGCGTCCTTGAGGAAGATCTGGCGGTCGGCCCAGTACCGCACGCGCGTGCCCTCACGCGCCTTGGGGATCTTCTTCGTCTTACGCAGGCCGCTCTTGGCCTCGAACTTCGCCGCCGGGCCGTCACCGGCGAAGGCACCGGGCACCCCGCGCCGGAAGCTGATCGCGTGGGTGTGGCCGCCCCGGTCGACCTCGACGTCCAGGCGGGCGGACAGGGCGTTCACCACGGAGGCGCCGACGCCGTGCAGACCGCCGGAGGCGGCGTACGAGCCGCCGCCGAACTTTCCGCCGGCGTGCAGCTTGGTCATGACGACCTCGACGCCGGAGAGGCCGGTCTTGGGCTCGACGTCGACCGGGATGCCCCGGCCGTTGTCCCGCACCTCGACGGAGCCGTCGTCGTGGAGGATCACCTCGATGTGGTCGCAGTAGCCACCGAGGGCCTCGTCCACGGAGTTGTCGATGATCTCCCAGAGGCAGTGCATCAGACCGCGGCTGTCGGTCGACCCGATGTACATGCCGGGACGCTTGCGCACGGCTTCGAGGCCCTCGAGGACGAGCAGGTGCCGCGCGGTGTAGTTGGAACCGTCCCGGTCTGCTCCTGCCAGCAGCGCTGTGGACGGCACGGACGTATCGGCGGTCACGCGGTTCGCTCCTCGCTGAATTTCACTGGGCGCCCTTGTGGGTACGGGCGTGGCTTCGGTTGCCGCTCAGAGGGTACCGAGGCCTGGTAGAGCCGTTGTAACGCCACCCTCGTCGGAAGTCACCCTAGTCCAGACTCGCATGGATGTTCGATCCCTCGGAGGAGTGAAGCACATATCACGTTCCCTTCCAGGCATGAACCATTTAGGCTCCGGGCACGTCCTCATGAACAAACCGGCAACCCGGCCGGGGAGGACCGACCATGACCGAGAGCGCGAAACCGTAAGCACGACAGCACGCAATACGGCACATTCGCCGCCACACCGGCAGCAGCCCACCACCCCCGAAAAAATTTCTCTCTGGGAGAAGCCACGAGCGGGAACGTTTTGGGGCTGGTTGGATGTTGACCCTGGTACGACAGCTCGTCGAGCTAGAGAAGAGGCGACGTGACTACTGTTCTGACCCCCGCGAGCCCCCTGACGGCCGCTGACCGCTGCGACCGTTGCGGCGCCCAGGCGTACGTGCGCGTCGTCCTGCTCAGCGGCGGAGAACTGCTCTTCTGCGCCCACCACGGTCGCAAGTTCGAGCCGGAACTCAAGAAGATCGCCGCCGAGATACAGGATGAGACGGAGCGTCTCACGGCTGCTCCCGGTACGGCGACCGACGAAGAGCGCTGACACCTCGCATCACGACGAGCCAGCATCGGCACAGGCCGGTAGACGGGCGGTCCCCCCTGAATCCTCAGGGGGGACCGCCCGCGCTCTTCTCAGCGGCGCTCAGCCGCTTCCCGCACCCTCCCGCGCCGCGGAGCGCCAGCCCGCGGCCCGGATGACGTCGGACACCCGCGTGTAGACACCGGGGCTCCCCGCACGGCCGCAGCCGTTGCCCCACGACACCAGTCCGATCAGCTTCCCCTGCGCGACCAGGGGCCCTCCGCTGTCCCCCTGGCAGGCGTCCCGGCCTCCCTCGCGCTCCCCCGCGCACACCATGCTGTCCGCCAGATACCGCCCCTCACCACCGCCCGGATACGCCTCCTCGCACAGCGCGTCCGGCAGCACCTGCACCCGCGCGGCCCGCAGCCCCCGCGGATAGTCCCCCGCTCCCGTGACATCACCCCAGCCGTAGACCAGGGCCGGGGTCCCCGGCACGTAGGCGGGGTCGCCTGCGCCCGCCATCCGGATGACCGCGGCGGCGGGCAGTGCCTCGGCGAGCGAGAGCACGGCGAAGTCACCGTCGTTGGTGTCGCCGTCGTAGTCCGGGTTCACCCAGGCGCCGCTGACGGGGATCTCCTTGCCGCGCGTGGACGTCAGATCGGTGCGCCCCGCGATCACTCTGAGGTCGCTCACCTCGTCCGGTGGGGAGCCCAGGACCTCCGGGCTGAGGCAGTGGGCGGCCGTGAGCACGGTGGAGCGCCCCACGGCGACGCCCACGCAGAACTGTCCCGCCCGGGTACCCCCGAACCGGTCACGACTGGACAGCGCCACCGTCCAGGGACTCTGGGACACATCGACGGGGAACCCGCCCACGACGACACGGTCGGCGGCCGCCGGGGCGGCCGTGACCAGCGGTATGGCGACCGCCGCGGCCGCCAGAACCAGCGGCCGGGCCAGCGCCCGGGCAACGGTACGACGCATGACGCTCCTCACTCTCGGGTGGTCATGGCACACCCAGAGTGATCCAGCAGGTCCGGCCCCGCACCCGCGCGGACCGACACGAAGGCCCGGCGCCCCTGAGGGGTGCCGGGCCTTCCTGATGCGTCGGGGCGACCTAGTCGAGGTAGTCGCGCAGGACCTGCGAGCGCGACGGGTGGCGCAGCTTCGACATCGTCTTCGACTCGATCTGACGGATGCGCTCACGCGTCACGCCGTAGACCTTGCCGATCTCGTCGAGGGTCTTCGGCTGCCCGTCGGTGAGACCGAAGCGCATGGAGACGACGCCGGCCTCGCGCTCGGACAGGGTGTCGAGCACGGAGTGCAGCTGCTCCTGCAGAAGCGTGAAGCTGACCGCGTCGGCCGGGACGACGGCCTCGGAGTCCTCGATGAGGTCACCGAACTCGCTGTCGCCGTCCTCGCCCAGCGGGGTGTGCAGGGAGATGGGCTCGCGGCCGTACTTCTGGACCTCGATGACCTTCTCGGGGGTCATGTCGAGCTCCTTGGCCAGCTCCTCCGGGGTGGGCTCGCGGCCCAGGTCCTGGAGCATCTGGCGCTGCACACGCGCGAGCTTGTTGATGACCTCGACCATGTGCACCGGGATACGGATGGTGCGGGCCTGGTCGGCCATGGCGCGGGTGATCGCCTGACGGATCCACCAGGTGGCGTACGTGGAGAACTTGTAGCCCTTGGTGTAGTCGAACTTCTCGACCGCGCGGATCAGACCGAGGTTGCCCTCCTGGATCAGGTCCAGGAAGAGCATGCCGCGGCCGGTGTAGCGCTTGGCCAGGGAGACCACGAGACGGAGGTTGGCCTCCAGCAGGTGGTTCTTGGCGCGGCGGCCGTCCTCGGCGATGATCTCCAGCTCGCGCTTGAGCTTGGGCGCCAGCTTGTCGGCGTTGGCCAGCTTGTCCTCGGCGAACAGACCGGCCTCGATGCGCTTGGCGAGCTCGACCTCCTGCTCGGCGTTGAGCAGGGGGACCTTGCCGATCTGCTTCAGGTAGTCCTTGACGGGGTCGGCGGTGGCGCCGGCCGCGGCGACCTGCTGCGCGGGCGCGTCGTCCTCGTCCTCGTCGGAGAGCACGAAACCGGCGGCCTCGGTGCCCTCGGGCTCGTCGCCGGGCTTCGCCTCTTCGATGACCTCTTCCTCGACGAGCTCGGCGTCGTCCTTCTTGGCGGAGGTCTTCTTGGCCGTCGTCTTCTTGGCGGCGGCGGTCGTCTTCTTCGCCGCGGCCTTCTTGGCCGTCGTCTTCTTGGCGGCCGCCTTCTTGGCGGGGGCCTCGTCCTCGACGGCGGGTTCCGCGGAGGGCGCCGCGGGCGTGGCGGTGGCGGTGGCCTTCTTGGCGGTCACCGTCTTCGCCGCGACCGTCTTGGTGGCGGTGCGCTTGGCCGGACTCTTCGCTGCGACGCTCTTTCGGGTGCGCTTGGGCTCCGCGGCACTGACCATCAGCGTCACACCCTCTTCCTCGAGGATCTGGTTGAGGCTGCGCAGTACGTTCTTCCACTGAGTGGCCGGGATCTGGTCAGCTTCGAAGGCCCGACGCACATCGTCGCCGGCGATCTGCCCCTCGGCCTTTCCCCGCTCGATGAGAGCCATGACAGAGACGGACTCGGCGATCTCCGGCGGGAGCGTACGGGATGTGCTGGCCGACACGAACAACCTCTCGGAACGTTGGAAAGCGGCTTCCGGCCCCGTCCGGTGCGGACAGGAGCCGACCACCGGCCTGGGGATTGGACCGACGGTGCGGGCGGGGGCCGGGAAGATACACAGCGCCTCTTACGGCGTCCGTATTCCCTTCCTCGGCTGTCACCTCTTAGGTCATCGCGCTGTTTCCCCGAGCGTTACGCCCATTCTGCGTGGCCCGAGTCACATCCCGTAACCGATCAAAAGCAGACATAGCGCACCATAAGAGGTCAGCCTGGGGCCCGATCCGGCACGGTCACGGCAGTCGAGTCCCCTCTTCGCACCGTCGGACCCGCAGGATCCGTCGTGGATCCTGC
>NZ_JBHWJK010000042.1:0-41534 GCF_042731455.1 Streptomyces sp. NPDC059852
CCGCGTACTGGTTGTACGCGGGTGGGCGGCCGGTGCGGCGAGAGTGCGTGCCGGGCGCCGGGCGGCAGGCGGGACTTTGCGGACACGACCTAGGGCACCTGCGGGACCTGGGGAAAGGCCACCCGCCCGGGTGACAAGGTGGGGTCCGTACCCATTCGTCACCTGGACCTTCACAGGACTGGGACCGGGGCCCGTCGCATCCCCGGCCCCGGACCTCGTAAGGTCGTGTCCGTGTTGGAGGAGATGCGGATACGGTCGCTCGGAGTCATCGACGACGCGGTGGTCGAGCTGTCGCCCGGATTCACCGCCGTCACGGGTGAGACGGGCGCGGGCAAGACGATGGTCGTCACGAGCCTCGGGCTGCTGCTCGGCGGGCGCGCGGACCCGGCGCTGGTGCGGATCGGGGCCGAGAAGGCGGTCGTGGAGGGACGGATCACCGTTCCCCCGGACGCGTCGGCCGCCGTGCGGGCCGAGGAGGCGGGCGCCGAGCTGGACGACGGCGCGCTGCTCATCAGCCGTACCGTTTCCGCCGAAGGGCGCTCCCGGGCGCACCTCGGCGGACGCAGTGTCCCCGTGGGGATGCTCGCCGAGCTCGCCGACGAACTGGTGGCCGTGCACGGGCAGACCGACCAGCAGGGTCTGCTGAAGCTGACCCGGCAGCGGCAGGCGCTCGACCGGTACGCGGGGGACGCCGTCGCCGTGCCGCTGGCCAAGTACGGCGAGGCGTACCGGCGGCTGCGGGCGGTCTCCACGGAGCTGGAGGAGATCGTCACGCGCGCGCGTGAGCGCGCCCAGGAGGCCGACCTGCTGCGGTTCGGGCTCGAAGAGATCGCCGCGGTCGAGCCGCGGCCCGGTGAGGACGTCGAGCTCGCCGAGGAGGCCGAGCGGCTCGGGCACGCCGAGGCGCTGTCGTCGGCCGCCACGGCCGCGCACGCCGCCCTCGCGGGCAACCCGGAGGACCCCGAGGGCATCGACGCGGCGACGCTCGTCGCGGGCGCCCAGCGGGCCCTGGACGCCGTCCGGTCGCACGACCCGGCGCTGTCCGCGCTGGCCGACCGGATCGGGGAGATCGGCATCCTGCTGGGCGACGTCGCCGGGGAGCTGGCCGGGTACGCCGACGACCTGGACGCCGACCCGCTGCGGCTGGCGGCCGTGGAGGAGCGGCGGGCCGCGCTGACCGGACTGACCCGCAAGTACGGCGAGGACGTCGCCGCCGTGCTCGCCTGGGCCGAGGAGAGCGGGCGCCGGCTGACCGAGCTGGACGGCGACGACGAGCGCATCGAGGAGCTGACCGCCGAGCGGGACGCCCTCCGCGCCGAGCTGGGCGGGCTCGCCCAGGCCCTGACCGACGCGCGCACCGAGGCCGCGGAGCGGTTCGCGGCGGCCGTGACCGCCGAGCTCGCCTCGCTCGCGATGCCGCACGCGCGTGTGTCGTTCGCCATCCGGCAGACCGAGGACCCGCAGGGCGTGGAGGTCGGCGGGCGCACCGTCGCCTACGGCCCGTCCGGCGCGGACGAGGTCGAGCTGCTGCTCGCCCCGCACCCCGGGGCGCCGGCGCGCCCGATCGCCAAGGGCGCCTCCGGCGGTGAGCTCTCGCGCGTGATGCTCGCCGTCGAGGTGGTCTTCGCCGGCACCGACCCGGTGCCGACCTACCTGTTCGACGAGGTCGACGCGGGCGTCGGCGGCAAGGCGGCCGTGGAGATCGGGCGCAGGCTCGCCCGGCTGGCCAAGTCCGCGCAGGTGGTCGTCGTGACGCATCTGCCGCAGGTCGCCGCGTTCGCCGACCGGCAGCTGCTGGTGGAGAAGACCAACGACGGGTCCGTCACCCGGTCCGGTGTGAAGGTCCTGGAGGGCGAGGAGCGCATCAAGGAGCTGTCCCGGATGCTCGCCGGCCAGGAGGACTCCGAGACGGCCCGGGCGCACGCCGAGGAACTCCTGGAGACGGCCCGCGCGGACGTGTAGGACTCGGGCGGGGGCGTTGTCGGTGGTGCGGCCTAGGCTGGCCGCATGATCGAACGCGCCCGCCGGGTCACCTCCTTCGCCCTGTCCGCGGCCCTCACCCGGGCCGCCGGTGGCGTGCTGCGCGCCACGTCACCCGGCGGGCTGGACCGTTGGGAGCGGAAGAACCACGCGGGCCGGACCGTCACGCTGCACGCCGGGCCGGCCTGCGCGGTGGCCGCCGCGCTCGGCACCGCGCGCGTGTCGCCCGCCGCCGGGTTCGCCGTGGCCGTCGCCGGGGCGTGCGGCGCCTACGACGACATCGCGGGGGCCGGTGACCCCAGGCGGGGCTTCTGGGCCCATCTGTCCGCCCTGCGGGACGGCGAAGTCACCAGCGGCCTCGTCAAGTTGGCCGGGATATCGGCGGCCGGGCTCGTCGCGGGCGCGTTCCTCAAGGAGCGGCCTGCGGACCGGCTGCTCGCGGGCGTGGTCATCGCCGGGGCCGCCCACGCCGTCAACCTGGTCGACGTACGGCCGGGGCGGGCCGCCCTCGGTGTGCTGGCGCTCGGAGCGCCGGGGCTGCTGCGCGCCGGGCCGGGTGCCCGGATCGCCGCCGCCGCCATGGGGGCCGCCGCGGCCGTGCTCCCCGACGACCTGGGCGAGAAGGCGATGGTCGGCGACACCGGTGCCCACGCGCTGGGCGCGGCCCTCGGCGCCGCCGTCGTCGCGGGCAACGGCCGGGCCTCACTGGCCGTCCACGCCGCAGCCGTGGTCGCGGCGGCCGTGTACGGCGACAAGGTCAGCGCCATCGCGCGCGGGGCGGGCACGGTCTGAGACGGCGTCGGGGGCGGGCCGGCGCGCTGCGGGGCGCGGGTGCGTGATCGCCGACGAGTGTCGATCCGGCGTACGGGATCACGCCGGGTGTCGAAAAGTGCGCCACGCGCGCGTGTTCGTGGACCGCGCGCCACGCGCCTCACTCGTGCAGGTGACTCCCGGCGCCGCGTTGCCCGGCCGCCGCCCTCCCACCGGTCCCGGAACGGCCCCGCGTCCTGGCATCCTTGGCGTAAACATGTCGTACGCGTAGGGATTCAGGCGGTACACCCCCTCCGCCCGATCCTTCTGTACGTTCTTCGTGACTGCCCGACCCGAAGCAGGAGACTTGGCCACGTGACCCCCGTGAGCAGCCACTCACCGCACGGCCAGTCGTCGCTGCGCACCGTGCAGGTACTGGGCGGTGGCAACGCCGGCAGTAGCGCGCATGTGCGATCGCTGTCCTCGGGGCTGGTCGCGCGGGGCGTGCGGGTCACCGTATGCGCCCCCGTGGAGGCCGATCACCTCTACGACTTCAAGGGCGCCGGCGCCGAACACGTGCACGTGCCCCGCAGCAGCGACCCCGCCGCCGTGGCCGCGCTGCGTGCCGCCTGCGCCGACGCCGACCTCGTGCACGCGCACGGGCTGCACGCCTCCTTCCGCAGTGTCCTCGCGCTGAGCGGCCGGCGTACACCGCTCGTCGTCACCTGGCACGACCGGGCCCACGCGGAGGGCGCCCGGGCCCATCTCGTCCGGCTGCTGGAGCGACGGGTCGTCAGGAACGCCTCCGTGGTGCTCGGCACCACGTCCGCCCTGGTCGAGCGGGCCCGCCGCACCGGCGCGCGCGACGCCCGGCTCGCCGCGGTCGCCCTGCCCCGGCCGCGCCGGACCGCCGGGCGCGACGACCCCGACCGCCTCACCGCCAAGGCCCGCGCCGAACTCGGCGCCACCGGACGCCCGTTGCTGATCGCGGTCGGCGCGCTCGAACGGCACCGCGGGTACGACGTGCTGCTGGACGCCGCGCGCGCCTGGCGGGCCCTCGATCCCGCGCCGCTCGTCGTGATCGCGGGGGAGGGGCCGCTGCGGGCCGCGCTCCAGCAGCGCATCGAGGAAGAGGCCCTGCCCGTACGCCTCATCGGGCGCCGTGACGACGTCACCGACCTGCTCGCCGCCGCCGACATCGCGCTGCTGCCCAGCCGTGGGGAGGCGCGGTCCGTCCTCGCCCAGGAGGCGCTGCACGCGCGCGTGCCGCTCGTCGCCGCCGGGACCGGCGGTGTGCCCGAACTCGTCGGTGACGCCGCGGAACTGGTGCCGTACGGCGACGCCCACGCCCTCGCCGCCGCCGTCGTGCGGCTGCTAGGCGACCCCGCCCGGCGGGACCTGCTCCGGGAGCGCGCGGTGCGGCAGGCCGCGACCTGGCCGACCGAGGACGAGACGGTGGCCCAGGTGCTCAGCGTCTACGACGAGTTGACGCAGCCCCGGCCCATGATCTGACCCCGCCGCGTCCTACGGCACATACCGCCGGGCCCGCAGCGCGAGGCTCAACGCCAGGACCGTGTGCGGGTCGTCGAGGTCGGTGCCGAGCAACTCGCCGATGCGCGCGAGCCGGTTGTAGAGCGTCTGCCGGTTCAGATGCAGTTCGCGGGCCGTCTCCGCCTTGCGGCCCGCGTGCGCCAGGTACGTCTCCAGGGTGGGCAGCAGGGGCGGCCGGGACCGTTCGTCGTGCGTGCGCAGCGGGCCGATCGCCCGGTCCACGAACGCCGCCAGGCCGGGGTGGTCGCGCAGCCGCCACAGCAGCAGGTCGATGTCCAGCCGCCGGGCGTCGTGCCAGGGCACGTCCGGCAGCCCCTGCGCGGCCGTCGCCGTCTCCGCCGCGTGCCGCAGGGACGCCGAGGCCGCCGCCCAGCCGCCCGCCTCCCCGACGACCACGACCGGCGCCGGCGCGCCCGGCCGCCGCATCCCGGCCCGCTCCGCGCCCGCCCGCAGCGCCGCCGCGACCCGGTCCGCCACCGCCGGCCGCTCCGACTCCGAGCGCAGCCCCAGCAGCAGCGGCACCCGGCCCTCCACCGGCCGCACCCCCAGCAGCACCGGCACGCCCACCGAGGCCAGCTCCTCGCCGACCGCGCGGGCCAGCACCGCCCAGCCGCCCCCGCTCTCGGCGCCGCCGGGCCGGGACGCCCCTCCGGGCGCCGCCAGCCCGTCGCCGAGCCGCATCACGACCGGCAGCAGCGGACCCGCACCCGGCTTGAAGCCCAGGACACGGGCCTGCGCCGGGGCGTCCTCCGGGGTGATCCGGCCCTCCGCGAGATCGGTCAGGAAGTCGCCGCGGCCCCGGGCGGCCAGCTCCTCCTCCTGCCGCGCCTGCATCAGCACCACGGCGAGGATGCCCGCCGCGCGCTCCGCCGCGATCCTGTGCACCGGCGCGAGCGGCCCGCGCACCGGCAGCAGGACGAGCCGGGCGCGCACCGACCCGGTGCCCGCGCCGCCCCCGGGCACCTCCACCAGCACGGACCCGGCCGGCGGCGGCGCCTCCTTGTGCTGGCCGCGCAGGCCCTCCCACACCTGCAGCGGGTCCGTGCCCTCGGGCCCGGCCCCCGCCGCGTACAGCAGCCGGCCGTCCGGCGTCTCCAGGAAGACCGGGTTGCCGGCGAAGTCCGCCAGGATGGCGAGCACCTGCGGCACCCCGCCCCCGCTGAGCAGGGCCTCGGTGCACCGGCGGTGCACCTCCTCCGCCCGCTGCAGCAGCGCGTAGTGCCCGTTGACGATCTCGGTGTGGATCTCCTCGGTGACCGTGACGAACGGCACCTCGCGATGGAGCTGGACCAGCGGCAGCCCCGCCGCGCGCGCCGTGTCGACCAGCGCGGCGGGCAGCCGGGTGAAGCGCGCGCCCAGCTCCACCACCAGGGCCGCGATGCCCCGGTCGGCCAGGGTGCGCACGAACGCCCGCTGGTCGGCGGGCCGGGTGCCGAGGCCGTAGCCGGTGGTCAGCAGCAGTTCGCCGCCCTTGAGCAGCGAGGCGATGTTGGGCACCTCGCCCGCGTGGACCCAGCGCACCGTGCGCCCCAGCCGCTCGCCGCCGGCGAGGATTTCGGGCAGCCCGCTGCGCAGTCCGGGCAGCTCGAGGGCCCGGCGCACGGTGATCCCGGCGCTGTGGGTGTCGAACGCGCTGTCCCTGCGGCTGTCCATAGCCGGACGCTACCCGCGGGCGCCCACCCGGGGCACATCCGCACCGTGCGGCGACGCGTCCGCCCGTCAGGCCGGGGCGATGTTGTGGTTGAAGCGGAACACGTTGTCCGGGTCGTAGCGGCGTTTGAGCGTGGCGAGCCGCTGGAAGTTCTCGGCGCCCAGCCCGGCCTTCACCCGGTCCGTGCCCTCGTCCCCGATGAAATTGAGGTACACGTCTCCCGTGCTGTACGGCCGCGCGCCGGCGCGCACGTCCCGCACCCACTGGACACACCGCTCGTCGTCCGCCGGGTCCTCCCAGATCGCGAAGGGGTGGACGGCCCACGGCGCGTCCCGATAGGGCACCGGGTACTCGCGCGGGCCCGCCGCGATGGCCCCGCCCTGCGGGAACAGCACATGGATGGTGGCGCTCGGCGGCAGGGCCTCGCCGCCCGCGCAGAACACGTCCAGGTAGTCGTCGGGCGCGCCCGTCAGATACTCGGCGGACCAGTAGTTCCGCATCCCCGGCGGGTCGTCGAGCATGCACTGGACGTCGGCGTACGGCATCGCGCCGACGATCTCCTGCTCGTGCGGCAGCGCCAGCAGGGGCTCGGCCAGCTTGCGCAGGTCCTCCTCGGGTCCGGCGTACGTGAGCAGCGCGCCGCACAGCAGCGAGCCGACCAGGTGCGGCGGCACGAAGTCCTCCGGCGGGCCGGTGAGGTAGATCACGCCTCCGCTCGCCTCGTCCGGGGCCGCGGCGATCAGCTCGCGGTAGGTGCGGGCCACCTCGCGGGCGAACTCCGGCAGATACAGCAGCAGGGCGATCGAGAAGTCGGGCAGCGGGTGGAGCCTCAGGGTGAGCGCGGTCGCGACCCCGAAGTTGCCGCCGCCGCCGTGCAGGCCCCAGAACAGCTCCGGGTTCTCGTCGGCGCTCGCGTGGACCCGCTCGCCGTCCGCGGTGACGAGTTCGACGCCGAGGAGGTTGTCGACGGCCAGTCCGAAGCGGCGGTCCAGCCAGCCGGTGCCGCCTCCGAGGACGAAGCCGCCGACGCCGGTCGTGGAGGCCCGGCCGCCGGTGGTGGCCAGGCCGTGCGGCTGGCACGCCCGGTCCAGGTCGCTCATCGTGGCACCGCCCGCGATCCGCACCGCCTCGGCGCCGGGGTCGACGGAGACCGCGCGCATGTGCCGCAGATCGATGACGAGCCCGTTGTCGTTGACGGCCGAGCCGGCGACGCTGTGCCCGCCGCCGCGCACCGCGATGTTCAGGTCGAGGTCCCTGCCGAACCGCACGGCCCGCATGACGTCGTCCTCGTTCGCGCACTGCGCGATGACGGCGGGCCGTTTGTCGATCATGGCGTTGAAGACGGTGCGGGCCTCGTCGTAGCCCGCGTCCGAAGGGGCGAACACGTCGCCGACCAGTTCCTCGCGCAGCGCGGCGAGGGCCGCGCCCGCCTTCGATGGGGAGGCCATGAGGCGCCCCCTTCCCTGCAGGGGCTGATGGCTCCCAGCTTAGGCAGGCTCCGGCCGTCCTTCCTGTTCAGCCGCCGTACGCCCCCGACGCC
Organism: Streptomyces sp. NPDC059852; assembly: GCF_042731455.1. Lineage (NCBI taxonomy): Bacteria > Bacillati > Actinomycetota > Actinomycetes > Kitasatosporales > Streptomycetaceae > Streptomyces > Streptomyces sp. NPDC059852. Next base: position 7,473 of record NZ_JBHWJK010000042.1, read on the forward strand.
GTCAGGCGCAGCGCGGTGTCGATGAGCGGGACGTGGCTGAAGGCCTGCGGGAAGTTGCCGACCTGGCGCTGGCGGACCGGGTCCCACTCCTCGGCGAGCAGACCGAGGTCGTTGCGCAGTGACAGCAGCTTCTCGAACAGCTTGCGGGCCTCGTCGACGCGGCCGATCATCGCGAGGTCGTCCGCCATCCAGAACGAGCAGGCCAGGAAGGCGCCCTCGTCGCCCGGCAGGCCGTCGACGCCCTCGTCCTCGCCCTCCGTGGGATAGCGCAGGATGAAGCCGTCCGTCGTGGACAGTTCGCGCTGGATGGCCTCGACGGTGCCGATGACCCGCTTGTCGTCCGGCGGCAGGAAGCCCACCTGCGGGATCAGCAGCAGGGCGGCGTCCAGCTCCTTGGAGCCGTACGACTGCGTGAACGTGTTGCGTTCCTTGTCGTAGCCCTTCTCGCAGACGTCCCGGTGGATCTCGTCGCGCAGTTCCTTCCAGCGCTCCAGCGGGCCGTCCGCGTCGCCGGACTCGATGAGCTTGATCGTCCGGTCCACGGCGACCCAGGCCATCACCTTGGAGTGCACGAAGTGGCGGCGCGGGCCGCGCACCTCCCAGATGCCCTCGTCCGGCTCGTCCCAGTGGTCCTCCAGGTAGCGGATCAGCTTCAGCTGCAGCAGGGAGGCGTAGTCGTTGCGGGCGAGGCCCGTCATGTGGGCCAGGTGCAGAGCCTCGGTGACCTCGCCGTACACGTCGAGCTGGAGCTGGTGGGCGGCGCCGTTGCCGACCCGCACCGGGGCGGAGTTCTCGTAGCCCGGCAGCCAGTCCAGCTCGGCCTCGCCGAGCTCGCGCTCACCGGCGATGCCGTACATGATCTGCAGGTTCTCGGGGTCGCCCGCGACCGCCCGCAGCAGCCACTCGCGCCAGGCGCGGGCCTCCTCGCGGTAGCCGGTGCGCAGCAGCGACGACAGGGTGATCGCCGCGTCGCGCAGCCAGGTGTAGCGGTAGTCCCAGTTGCGCACCCCGCCGATGTCCTCGGGCAGCGAGGTCGTCGGGGCGGCGACGATGCCGCCCGTCGGGGCGTAGGTGAGGGCCTTGAGGGTGATCAGCGAGCGGATGACCGCCTCGCGGTAGGGCCCGTGGTACGTACAGTGCTCGACCCACTCGCGCCAGAAGTCCTCCGTGGCCTCCAGCGACTGCTCCGGCTCGGGAAGGGCCGGCGGCTGCTTGTGCGACGGCTCCCAGGAGATCGTGAAGGCGATCCGCTCGCCCGGCGCGACCGTGAAGTCCGAGTAGGTCGTCAGCGACTTGCCGTAGGTCTCGGCGTCCGTGTCGAACCACACGGAGTCCGGCCCGGCGACGGCGACCGTACGTCCCTCGTGCTTGTGCACCCACGGCACCACCCGGCCGTACGAGAAGCGCATCCGCAGCGTCGAGCGCATCGGCACCCGGCCTGAGACGCCCTCCACGATCCGGATGAGCTGGGGCGCGCCGTCCCGCGGGGGCATGAAGTCGATCACCCGGACCGTGCCGCGCGGGGTGTCCCACTCGGACTCCAGGATCAGGGAGTCGCCCCGGTAGCCGCGCCGGGTCGCCGTCGGCGGCTGGGAGTCGGAGGCGTGCGCCGGCCCGAGCCGCCAGAAGCCGTGCTCCTCTGTGCCCAGCAGGCCGGCGAAGATGGCGTGCGAGTCGAAGCGGGGCAGGCACAGCCAGTCGACCGTGCCGTCCCGGCAGACCAGCGCGGCGGTCTGCATGTCTCCGATGAGTGCGTAGTCTTCGATGCGCCCGGCCACGTGCAACTCCAGTCGAACGGCCACGTCACCCCCTCTTTCGTGCGACAAGGGGGCTCTCGCTAGTGCGGTCAAGGGGTGGTTGTAAATCGTCGTTGAGCGGTGAAGCAAAGCAGTCGCCGTGGCCGTGAGGCAAAACGGTGGGCACTGCTCGACGATCTCTGCTCAACGAACTGACGAGCTCTCGTTGTTCCGGTGCTTACGGGCGAGGGGTGGTGCCGTGTTGCCGGCCGGGCTCGGCAGCGAATGTCCGAGCAGGATACGACGCACGTAGATGATCTGCGTGCCGCTCCGGGCAACCCGGGTCGGCCGAACGGGTGAGCAGTGGGTGACCGGACCGTGAGGGCCCGGTGAAGTGTGCGGATGTGTGCCGGGGCGTGCGCGGAGCGTGGCCGGAAGCCATCGGTCCCGGTCGCTGATACCCTGGTAGCCCGTGGACCGGTGGGCGTGAAGACCCCCGAACCGCACTTCAAGATCGCGACCACGGGAGCCCCCTCTTGGCCATGCCGCCCGCTGCTTTCCGAACCAACGCAGCCACGACGACCAAGCACATCTTCGTCACCGGGGGTGTCGCCTCCTCGCTCGGCAAGGGCCTGACGGCCTCCAGCCTCGGCATGCTCCTGAAGGCGCGTGGTCTCCGCGTCGTCATGCAGAAGCTCGACCCGTACCTCAATGTCGACCCTGGCACGATGAACCCCTTCCAGCACGGTGAGGTGTTCGTCACCAACGACGGCGCCGAGACCGACCTGGACATCGGCCACTACGAGCGCTTCCTCGACCGTGACCTGGACGGATCGGCCAACGTCACCACCGGCCAGGTCTACTCCACGGTGATCGCCAAGGAGCGGCGCGGCGAGTACCTGGGCGACACCGTCCAGGTCATCCCGCACATCACCAACGAGATCAAGCACCGCATCCGCCGCATGGCGACGGACGAGGTCGACGTCGTCATCACGGAGGTCGGCGGCACGGTCGGCGACATCGAGTCGCTGCCGTTCCTGGAGACCGTCCGCCAGGTCCGCCACGAGGTCGGCCGTGACAACGTCTTCGTCGTCCACATCTCGCTCCTGCCGTACATCGGCCCCTCCGGGGAGCTGAAGACGAAGCCGACGCAGCACTCGGTGGCGGCCCTGCGCAACATCGGTATCCAGCCAGACGCGATCGTGCTGCGCTGCGACCGTGAGGTCCCGACCGCGATCAAGCGGAAGATCTCGCTGATGTGCGACGTCGACGAGGCGGCCGTGGTGGCCTGCCCCGACGCGCGGTCCATCTACGACATCCCGAAGACCGTGCACGGCGAGGGACTGGACGCCTATGTCGTCCGCAAGCTCGACCTGCCGTTCCGCGACGTGGACTGGACGACCTGGGACGATCTGCTCGACCGCGTCCACAACCCGGACCACGAGGTCACCCTCGCGCTGGTCGGCAAGTACATCGACCTGCCCGACGCCTACCTCTCGGTCACCGAGGCGCTGCGCGCGGGCGGTTTCGCCAACAAGGCCCGCGTGAAGATCAAGTGGGTCACCTCGGACGACTGCAAGACGCCGGCCGGCGCCGCCGCCCAGCTCGGCGACGTCGACGGCATCTGCATCCCCGGCGGCTTCGGCGAGCGCGGGGTGAACGGCAAGGTCGGCGCGATCAAGTACGCCCGCGAGCACAAGATCCCGCTGCTGGGCCTGTGCCTGGGCCTGCAGTGCATCGTGGTCGAGGCCGCCCGCAACCTGGCGGACATCTCCGACGCCAACTCCACCGAGTTCGACCCGGCCACCTCCCACCCGGTCATCTCCACGATGGCCGAGCAGATGGACATCGTCGCCGGTGAGGGCGACATGGGCGGCACGATGCGGCTCGGCATGTACCCGGCCAAGCTCGCCGAGGGCTCCATCGTGCGCGAGGTGTACGACGGCAAGGAGTACGTCGAGGAGCGGCACCGTCACCGGTACGAGGTGAACAACGCCTACCGGGCCGAGCTGGAGAAGAAGGCGGGCATCCTGTTCTCCGGCACCTCGCCCGACGGCAAGCTCGTCGAGTACGTGGAGTACCCGCGCGAGACGCACCCCTACCTGGTGGCCACGCAGGCCCACCCGGAGCTGCGGTCGCGCCCCACGCGCCCGCACCCGCTGTTCGCCGGGCTCGTGAAGGCCGCGGTCGAGCGCAAGATTTCGAAGTAACACGAGAGTTGTACGGTGGCCGGGGCGCAAACCTTCAACGGTGGGCGCCCCGGTTTTCCTTTGCGCACGTGGAAGGGCAGGGCATGACGATCAAGGACACCCCCGAGGAGTGGGAGGTCCGGGCGACCGAGACCCCCTTCGTGGGCAACAAGACCTCCGTCCGCACCGATGACGTGGTCATGCCGGACGGCTCGGTGGTGCGACGCGACTACCAGGTCCACCCCGGCTCGGTCGCCGTGCTCGCCCTGGACGACGACGACCGCGTCCTGCTCATCAAGCAGTACCGCCACCCGGTCCGCCACAAGCTGTGGGAGATCCCGGCCGGCCTGCTCGACGTCCCCGGCGAGAACCCGCTGCACGCCGCCCAGCGCGAGCTGTACGAGGAGGCCCACGTCAAGGCCGAGGACTGGCGGGTCCTGACCGACGTCTACACCACGCCGGGCGGCTGCGACGAGGCCGTGCGGATCTTCCTCGCCCGGCAGCTCTCCGAGGCCGAGGGCGAGCGGTTCGTGGTGGAGGACGAGGAGGCCGACATGGAGCACGCGCGCGTGCCGGTCGACGAGCTGGTGCGGCACGTCCTCGCCGGTGACGTGCACAACAACTGCCTGGTCGTGGGCGTGCTGTCGCTGGCCGCCGCACGCAGCGGCGACGGGCTGGACGCGCTGCGCCCGGCGGAGGCCCCCTGGCCCGCGCGGCCCTTCGCCTCCTGACCGGAGCACACCACAGCACTCCACCAGCGGTGTGAAGATCGGCTGATCCGATCGGGCGATGTCCCCGCCGTGCCCGCCGCACTCCGCCCGGAACGTACCGGAGCGTCAACTAGGCTCTGAGCACGCCCGAACCGGAGTCCCGGCGGGCTCGCGCGTGCGTGGGACGGGAGTGTGGCCCGTGACGGACCAGGTGGTGGACACAGGCGACGTCCGGACGTCGGCCCGGACCCCCGACGGCAGTCATTTCCTGGGCCGCACACGCGAGTTGAAGGAGCTGCGCGCCGACATCGAGCGCGCGGGCCTGGACACCCTCTCCGGCCGCAAGGCACCCCGCGCGCGCGTGCTGCTCATCGCCGGCCGCCCCGGCTCCGGCCGTACGGCACTCGCCGGGGAACTGGCCCGCCAGGTCGCCGGCCGCTACCCCGACGGGGTGCTCCGCGCCCGGCTCAGCGAGCCCGACGGCACCCCCGTCCCCGTCGTCCGCACCGCCCGCGACCTGCTCGCCGACCTCGACGTGCCCGCACCGCCCGGCGCCGCCGAGGACGACCTGACGGCCACCCTGCGCGAGGCGCTGGCCGACCGCCGGGCCGTGCTGCTGCTCGACGACGCGGCCGACGCCGAGCAGGTCGACGCGCTGTTGCCGGACACCCCGGAGTGCCTGGCCGTCGTCGTCTCCGGCGGTCCGCTGACCGGCATCTCCGACGTCCGGCCCTGCACGCTCGGCGGCCTCGACACCAAGTCGGCCGTGGACCTGCTCACCCGGCTCTCCGGCTCCGTCCGCATCACCGTCGACCCGAGGGCCGCCGAAGGGCTCGTGGAGGTGTGCCAGGGGCAGCCCGCCGCGCTGACGCTGGCCGGCGGCTGGCTCGCGGCCCGCCCCAAGTCCGCCGTCTCCGACCTGGCCAAGCAGCTGCGCGCCGAGGGCGAGGAGGGCACTCCGCTCGGCCGCATGCTGCGGCTCGTCCACGCCTCGCTGCCCGCCCCCGCCGCCCGGATGCTGCGCCTGCTGACGCTGGCCCCCGCCGGACTCGTCGACCCGCACGGCGCCTCCGCCCTCGCCGGCTGCTCGGTGGACGGCGCCCACACCACCCTGGAGGACCTGGCCGCCCTCGGGCTGCTGCACCGCGTCGACTCGCCGCTGCCCCAGTACCGCGTCCCGGGCTGTCTGCACCCGCTCCTGCAGGCCCTCAGCGAGACCCAGGACCGGCCCGCCGAGGTCCAGCTCGCCCGCGCCCGCATGCTGGAGCGGACCGTCCGGCTGCTCCAGTCCTGCCGGGCGATCACCGAGACCGACAGCCCCGAGACCCGCCAGAAACTCCTCGGCGTGCCCCGGGCCCTGCGCTTCCCGAACCCGCGGGCGGCCGCCGAATGGCTGCGGCTGCGCCGGCCGGCCCTGCTGGCGTCGGCCCGGGCCGCGGTCGCCGACGGGGAGCTGGACACCCTCGCCAGGCGCCTGATGTCGCAGCTGGTCAGGGCGATGGCCGCGCACTTCGGCACCCAGGCCGCCGCCGGGGACCTGTACGAGATCCACGGCCTCGTCCTCGACGTGGCCGAGCGCCGGAACCTGCCCAGGGAGAAGGCGGCGGCCCTGCTGAACCTCGGCGACCTCGACGCCCGCACCGGGCGCACCCGCGAGGCGCTGGCGCGTTTCCGGGCCGCGCTGGACGCCGGACGCGAGGCGGACGACCCGTACGCGACCGGCCGCGCGATGGAATCCGTGGGCGGCGCGCATCTGGAGCTCGGCGACTACGACCGGGCCGCCGACTGGTACGGCCGGGCCCTCGCCCAGCGCCTGGCCCGCGGGGAGCGCGCCGAGACCGCCCGGCTGTACGGCAGGACCGCCGAGGCGCACACCTACGCCGGCCGGTACGGCGAGGCCCAGCGCAACTGGCGGGCCGCGGTCGCCGTCCACCGCAAGAACGGCGACGTCGCGGGTCACGCGCGTGCCCTGAGCGAACTCGCCCGGGTCCAGGAGTACGCCGGACGGCTCGACGACTCGCTGCGCACCTGCCAGGAGGCGGTGGAGCTGGCCCGCCGGGCCGAGGACGTACGGCTCCAGGGAGCGCTCTATCTGCGGCTCGCCGACACCCTGGACCGGCTCGGCGACCCCTCGGCGGCTGAGCTGCACCGGGGCGCCGCGCGGCGGATCCTGGTGGAGGAGACCGATGCGGCCGAGGAGGCCGGCGCGGCCGGGCCCGAGCTCGAGGACCAGGCCATCGAAACGAAACACCGCGCTGACGCCTGCGAAATCCGTAGCATGCCGAACGAAGATTGATGCAATGAAAGGCTAGACAGCGGGAACACCTTCATTAGACTGGCTCTGCCGCACCTTCTCCTGCGGTGTCTCCCGGTATGCCACTGCATGCCTGGGATGTGTAGCAATGCCCCACACCCCCTGAGCCAAGGACCGTGATCGACGTGAAGGTCGGCATCCCCCGCGAGGTCAAGAACAACGAGTTCCGGGTGGCCATCACCCCCGCCGGCGTGCTCGAGCTGGTGCGCAACGGCCACCAGGTCGTCATCGAGCAGGGCGCCGGCCTCGGCTCGTCGATCCCGGACAGCGAGTACGTCGCCGCGGGCGCCCAGATCCTGCCCACCGCGGACGAGGTGTGGGCCGCCGCCGACCTGCTGCTGAAGGTCAAGGAGCCCATCGCCGAGGAGTACCACCGCCTCCGCAAGGACCAGACGCTCTTCACCTACCTGCACCTGGCCGCGTCCAAGGAGTGCACGGACGCCCTCATCGAGTCCGGCACCACCGCGATCGCCTACGAGACGGTCGAGCTGCCCACCCGCGCCCTGCCGCTGCTCGCCCCCATGTCCGAGGTCGCGGGCCGTCTCGCCCCGCAGGTCGGCGCCTACCACCTGATGCGCGCCAACGGCGGCCGCGGTGTGCTGCCCGGCGGCGTGCCCGGCGTGCTCGCCGGCCGTGCCGTGGTCATCGGCGGCGGCGTCTCCGGCTGGAACGCCGCGCAGATCGCCATCGGCATGGGCTTCCACGTGACCCTGCTCGACAAGGACATCAACAAGCTGCGCGAGGCGGACAAGATCTTCGGTACGAAGATCCAGACCGTCGTCTCCAACGCCTTCGAGCTGGAGAAGGCCTGCCTCGAGGCCGACCTCGTCATCGGCGCGGTCCTCATCCCCGGCGCCAAGGCCCCGAAGCTGGTCACCAACGAGCTGGTCTCCCGCATGAAGCCGGGAAGTGTCCTTGTCGACATCGCGATCGACCAGGGCGGCTGCTTCGAGGACTCCCGTCCGACGACGCACGCCGAGCCGACCTTCCCGGTCCACAACTCGGTCTTCTACTGCGTCGCCAACATGCCCGGCGCGGTGCCCAACACCTCCACCTACGCGCTGACCAACGCCACGCTGCCGTACATCGTCGAGCTGGCCAACAAGGGCTGGGTCGAGGCGCTGCGCCGTGACCCCGCGCTGGCCAAGGGCCTCAACACGCATGACGGCAAGGTCGTTTACCGCGAGGTCGCGGAGGCGCACGGCCTGGAGCACGTCGAGCTCGAGTCGCTCCTCGGCTGAGGCGGACCGGCAAGTCACTTTCTGGTAAAGGCGATACGTCAACACAGGTCGTCAACCCCGCGCATCCAGCCGGACCTTGCTCGAAAAGGTCCGGCTGGATGTGTGTATGGTCACTTTGCGACGCTCGGTCAACTCGCCTCGAACGTAACCCTTCGACCGATTCGCACACCGGTGAAACCTGCTGTGCGACGGTCGTACGCCCTTGACAGCGGGATGTTTCATTGTCGACACATCTGCCCGGTCCGGTGGATTGTGTTGCTGCGGACCGCCGACACGCCATAGAGTCGCCAACCGTCGGCATGGTGCCACGCTGACCTGTCTAGAAGTTTCCTGGTCACCAAGGAGGTAAGACGACTTGTGAATGAGTCGACATTTTCTCCCGGGGGTGGTCAACCAGGAATGCCTGTACGGGGCCAGGGTCCCGCGGGATTCGAGGCTGTCGGCTCCGTCGCTGTCCGAACCTTCGCAGCCCACCAGAGCCAGACCAGCCCCCACACGGCTCTGACAGCAAACAAGAGCATGGATGGCCATCACGTGAACGCCATGGCCGGCGACGGAAGTGGCGCGCCCCGCAACCACTTCGCCGACTACGACGAACTGCCCGAAGGGCACTTCTACGACCCCGACGCGGAGTACGAGCCCGACCCCGAGTACGCGGCCACCCTCGCGCCCGACGCTGCCCGGCAGCGCCGCGAGCGCATCGGCCCGACCGGACGTCCGCTGCCGTACTTCCCGATCCCGGGTCCACTGACCGACCACGGTCCCGCGAAGATCATCGCGATGTGCAACCAGAAGGGCGGCGTCGGCAAGACGACGTCGACCATCAACCTGGGTGCCGCACTCGCCGAATACGGTCGCCGCGTACTGCTGGTGGACTTCGACCCGCAGGGCGCGCTGTCGGTCGGACTCGGTGTGAACCCGATGGAACTCGACCTCACCGTCTACAACCTGCTCATGGAGCGGGGCATGTCGGCCGACGAGGTGCTGCTGAAGACGGCGGTCCCCAACATGGACCTGCTGCCCAGCAACATCGACCTGTCCGCCGCCGAGGTGCAGCTCGTCAGCGAGGTCGCCCGGGAGTCCACGCTCCAGCGCGCCCTGAAGCCGCTGATGGACGACTACGACTTCATCGTCATCGACTGCCAGCCCTCGCTCGGCCTGCTCACGGTCAACGCCCTGACGGCCGCGCACAAGGTGATCGTGCCGCTGGAGTGCGAGTTCTTCGCCCTGCGCGGTGTGGCGCTGCTGACCGAGACGATCGAGAAGGTCCAGGAGCGGCTGAACCCGGAGCTGGAGCTCGACGGGATCCTCGCCACGATGTACGACTCGCGCACGGTCCACAGCCGTGAGGTCCTGGCGCGTGTGGTCGAGGCGTTCGACGACCACGTGTACCACACGGTCATCGGACGCACGGTCCGCTTCCCGGAGACCACGGTCGCCGGTGAGCCGATCACCACGTACGCCTCCAACTCCGTCGGTGCCGCCGCCTACCGCCAGCTCGCCAGGGAGGTGCTCGCCCGGTGTCACGCCGAGTGAGTCTGCCGGGGGCCGACGAACTGTTCCGCACGACAGGGGGTACGGCGCTCCAGCCGTCCACTCCCCGGCGCCCGGCCAACGGCGAGGCCCGGGTGCCGGCTCCCGCGGGGGAGAGCGACGCCGCGGCCGCCGAGGACGCGCCGCAGTCGGTGCCCGCCCAGGGCGGCGACGGCGAGGGCGCCGAGCATGTGGCGGCCGACACCGAGCAGGCCGAGGCGGGGGAGTCCCGCAGCCGGTCCGCCTCCGGTGAGCGCTCCGCGCGGCGTCAGGGCGCGCAGGAAGGTTCTGCCGGGACCGCCGCGGCCAACGCCGCCGCCGCGCCGCGCAAGCGGGGGCGTGCCGCCGCACGCCGGCCCAGCGGACGCGAACGGCACGACGAGAAGATCACCGTCTACGTCTCCGCCGAGGAACTCATGGACCTGGAGCACGCGCGCCTGGTGCTCCGCGGTGAGCACGGGCTCGCCGTCGACCGCGGGCGGATCGTCCGCGAGGCGGTGGCCGTGGTCCTGGCCGACCTGGAGTCCCGGGGCGACGCCAGCATCCTCGTACGACGGCTGCGCGGGCGGTAGCGGTAGCCTGCGGGGGCCATGACCTCGAACGACGTTCCCGCCCCGCGCGCCGGCGCCCCCGCCGGCCGCCGGCGTGCGCTGGGCCGGGGACCGGGGGCGGCTCCGCCGGTTCCGCCCGAGCCGGCACCGGAGCAGGCGCCCACCGAGCCGGAACAGGGCCCGGGCGTCGTCGAGACCCCGGCGGTCGCCTCACCGCCCGCGTTCGAGCCCGCGCCCACGCTCGCCGCACCCACACCTGCACCCGAACCCGCACCCACACCTGCACCCGCACCTGAGTCTCCCGCGGCACGAACCGCCGTCGAGGATCCCGGCCCCGCGACGCGGCCCGCCCCGCAGGACGGTGCCGAGACGGAGACCGACGGTGTCTTCAAGGTCCGGCTCGCCAACTTCGAGGGCCCCTTCGACCTGCTCCTCCAGCTGATCTCCAAGCACAAGCTGGACGTCACCGAGGTCGCCCTGTCCAAGGTGACCGACGAGTTCATGGCGCACATCCGCGCCATGGGCCCGGACTGGGACCTGGACGAGACGACCGAGTTCCTGGTGGTCGCCGCCACTCTCCTCGACCTCAAGGCGGCCCGGCTGCTGCCGGCCGCCGAGGTCGAGGACGAGGCCGACCTGGCGCTCCTGGAGGCGCGGGACCTGCTGTTCGCACGGCTGCTGCAGTACCGGGCGTACAAGCAGATCGCCGACATCTTCAGCGGGCGGCTCGACGACGAGGCCCGCCGCTACCCCCGTACCGTCGGCCTGGAACCGCACCACGCCGAGCTGCTGCCCGAGGTCGTCATCAGCATCGGGGCGGAAGGATTCGCCAGGCTCGCGGTCAAGGCGATGCAGCCCAGGCCCAAGCCCCAGGTGTACGTCGAGCACATCCACGCGCCGCTGGTCAGCGTGCAGGAACAGGCGGGGATCGTCGTCGCGCGGCTCAAGGAGCTGGGCGAGGCCAGCTTCCGGGACCTCGTCGCGGACACCGGCGACACCCTCACGGTCGTGGCGCGCTTCCTGGCGCTGCTCGAGCTGTACCGCGAGAAGGCCGTGGCCCTCGACCAGGAGACCGCGCTCGGCGACCTCATGGTGCGCTGGACCGGCGGGGACGGGGACGACCGGCCGAGGGTGACCGACGAGTTCGACCGGCCGCCGGAGGCGCCCGAGCAGGAGGAGAAGAAGGCGTGAGCGAGATCACCGGGCTGCCCGCCGGATCGCGTACCGTCGCGGACCTCGACCTCAAGCCCGCCCTGGAGGCGATGCTCATGGTCGTGGACGAGCCCGCGTCCGAGGAGCATCTGGCGAAGCTGCTGGAGCGGCCGCGGCGGCAGATCGCGGACGCGTTGCGGGAGCTCGCCGACGAGTACGCCGTGCAGGGACGCGGCTTCGAGCTGCGGTTCGTCGCGGGCGGCTGGCGTTTCTACACCCGGCCCGAGTACGCGGCCGCCGTCGAGCGCCTGGTCCTGGACGGGCAGACGGCCCGCCTCACGCAGGCCGCCCTGGAGACCCTCGCGGTCGTCGCGTACCGCCAGCCGGTCAGCCGCAGCCGCGTCTCGGCCGTGCGCGGAGTGAACTGCGACGGTGTGATGCGCACCCTGCTGCAGCGCGGTCTGGTCGAGGAGGCGGGCGCGGAACCTGAAACAGGTGCGATCCTGTACAGGACGACGAACTACTTCCTGGAGCGGATGGGCCTGCGCGGTCTGGACGAGCTCCCGGAGCTCGCGCCCTTCCTCCCCGAGGCGGAGGCGATCGAGGCCGAGACACTGGAAGCGGTCCCGTCGTTCGATCCGGACGCCCCGGATTCCGAGGACGCAGACGACAAGACGGAACTTTGATGCGAAGCAGCAGCGGCAGGAACAGCAGCGGAAACAACGGCGGGAGCCGTGGTGGCAACAGCGGCGGCCGCGGCGGGAGCGGCGGTGGCCGCGGTAACCACCGCGGTGCCGGCAACAACCGCGACGACCGGCAGGGCGGTCGTCCGAAGAAGCCGCGCCCGGAGGAGCGACGCTACGACGTAGGTCCGGGCGCCACCCAGGAGGGCCCCAAGTCGGGCCGTGGGCCGTCGGCGCGCGGCGGCGCCAAGGGCGGGCCGAAGAAGCCCCTGCAGCGGGGCCGGTCGGTCCCGGCGACGTCCCGTGAGTACGAGGCGCGCGCCGAGGAGCGCAACCGCGAGCGGTACGCGGGCAAGAAGGACGTCAAGCTGCCCAAGACGTTCCCGGGCGCCGAGCAGGAGGGCGAGCGGCTGCAGAAGGTGCTCGCCCGGGCCGGCTACGGCTCGCGGCGCGCCTGCGAGGAGCTGATCGACGAGGCACGCGTCGAGGTCAACGGCGAGATCGTCCTCGAGCAGGGTCTGCGCGTGGACCCGGAGAAGGACGAGATCAAGGTCGACGGGCTGACCGTCGCCACGCAGTCGTACCAGTTCTTCTCGCTCAACAAGCCCGCCGGTGTCGTCTCCACGATGGAGGACCCCGAGGGCCGGCAGTGCCTCGGCGACTACGTCACCAACCGGGAGACCCGGCTGTTCCACGTCGGGCGGCTGGACACCGAGACCGAGGGCGTCATCCTGCTCACCAACCACGGCGAGCTGGCCCACCGCCTCACCCACCCCAAGTACGGCGTGCGCAAGACCTATCTCGCGCACATCGTCGGCCCGATCCCGCGCGATCTGGGCAAGCAGCTCAAGGACGGCATCCAGCTGGAGGACGGCTACGCGCGCGCCGACCACTTCCGGGTCGTCGAGCAGACCGGCAAGAACTACCTGGTCGAGGTCACCCTGCACGAGGGCCGCAAGCACATCGTGCGCCGCATGCTGGCCGAGGCCGGGTTCCCCGTCGACAAGCTGGTGCGGGTCGCCTTCGGCCCGATCACCCTCGGCGACCAGAAGTCCGGCTGGCTGCGCCGGCTGTCGAACACCGAGGTCGGCATGCTGATGAAGGAAGTCGATCTGTAGACACGCGTGCGTGTGTGTCCTGACGGCCGGTCCGGGGTTCACCCGGGCCGGCCGTCGCGTTTACCCGGCCCGTGGGCCTGTGGGGGCCGGGAGGGAGGGCGAGGCCGCGAAGGGTGCGCCCTGGCTCCGGAGGCCCGCAGGCAGCCGCCAGGGGGCTGCGCGGGGCCTTTCCGGCCGACTGGTGGCGCCCAGGGGTTGTGGAAGTGTGCGCGGATCCTTTATGGTCAAGGTGACTAATAGTCGTACTGACCATTAAGGGGGTGGCTCGGTGACGCCCGGACCCGTCGTGCCCGACGGCTACGACAAGCACGCCCACGAGCCCTTCGCCGTCACCGCCGACCTCGCCGTCCTCACCATCCGCGAAGGCGCCCTGCACGTCCTGCTCGTCGAGCGCGGACAGGAGCCGTACCGCGGACACTGGGCCCTGCCCGGTGGCTTCGTACAGCCCGACGAGTCCGCCGAGACGGCCGCCCGGCGCGAACTCGCCGAGGAGACCGGTCTGTCGGACGTCAGCGGCCTCCACCTCGAGCAGCTGCGCACCTACAGCGAGCCGGACCGCGACCCCCGGATGCGGGTCGTCACCGTCGCCTTCACCGCCCTGCTGCCCGACCCGCCCGAACCGCACGGCGGCAGCGACGCCGCCCAGGCCCGCTGGGTCCCGTACGACAAGGCCCGGCCGCTCGCCTTCGACCACGACCGGATCCTGGCCGACGCCCACGACCGGATCGGCGCGCAGTTGGAGTACTCCGGTCTCGCCACCGCCTTCTGCCCGCCCGAGTTCACGCTCGGCGAGCTCCAGAAGGTCTACGAGGTGGTGTGGGGCACGGCCTTGGACCGGCCCAACTTCCGGCGCAAGGTGCTCGCCACGCCCGGCTTCGTCGAGCCCGTCCCCGGCGCGGCCCGGCTCACCGGCGGCCGCGGCAAACCGGCCGCGCTGTACCGCGCGGGCACCGCGACCACCCTCCACCCGCCCCTGCTCAGGCCCACCCCGGAAGGACGCCCCGCATGACCGCCACCACCGTCCGCAAGCACGCCGCCACCGGCTCCCTGCTCGGCCTCGCCCTCGGCGACGCGCTGGGCTTCCCCACGGAGTTCAACGACGTCCCGTCGATCCTCGCCAAGTGCGGACCGTGGCGCGAGATGGCCCTGCCGACGCCGGCGATCGTCACCGACGACACCCAGATGACCCTGGCGCTGGGGAAGGGGCTGCGGACGGCGATGGACCGGGGCCTGCTCGGGCCCAAACGGCTGGAGCGGCCCGTACGCGAGGAGTTCGTGGACTGGTACCAGTCGCCGGAGAACAACCGGGCGCCCGGCCGGACCTGCCTGGTCGCCTGCAACCTGCTCAAGGACGAGCGCAGGCCCTGGCAGGACGCCTCCCAGATCGGCTCCAAGGGCTGCGGCGCCAACATGCGCGTCGCCCCCCTCGGCCTCGTCCCCGGACTCAGCGACGAACAGCGGGCCGGCGCCGCCCAGTTGCAGTCCGGGCTCACCCACGGGCACCCCACCGCGCTCGCCGCGTCCGACCTGACCGCGCACGCCGTGCACCTCCTCGCGGGCGGCGCCGACCCGACCGGACTGGTCGGGCTGCTGCGGTCGTACGCCTACGACAACCGCACCCGGTACCACGAGCGCTGGCTCGGCGACCTGTGGACCCGCTCGCAGGACCCCACCCCCGAGCACTTCATCGCGCGTGGCTGGGACGACTGCCTGGCCGTGCTGGACCGGCTCCAGGAGGCCGTCCGGTCCGTGTCGCCGGAGACCGATCCCTGCCTGGCCACCGGCGAGGGCTGGATCGCCGAGGAGGCGCTGGCCACCGGGCTGCTGTGCTTCCTGTGGTTCGTCGACGAGCCGCTGACCGCGCTGCGCCGGGCCGCCTGCACGGCCGGGGACTCCGACTCGATCGCCTGCCTGGCCGGGGCGTTCGCCGGCGCCCACCTCGGCGCGGACGCCTGGCCCGCCGACTGGGCCGACCGCGTCGAGTACCGGGGCGACCTGCTGGCCCTCGGAGCGCTCTGGGACGCTTGACCGATGCTCGACGCCCTCGATCTCGACCTCGCGCCCGTCATCGCCGAACAGCCCGACCCCGTGCTGTTCGCGACCGTCTCCGGCGCCCATCTGTACGGCTTTCCGTCGCGTGACTCGGACGTCGACCTGCGCGGGGTCCACCTGCTGCCGGCGGCCGACCTCGTCGGGCTGCGGGAGCCGGACGAGACCCGCTCCCGGATGTGGGTGCGCGACGGTGTCGAGATGGACCTGGTCACCCACGACCTGCGCAAGTTCGTACGGCTCATGCTGCGCCGCAACGGCTATGTGCTGGAGCAGCTGCTCTCCCCGCTCGTCGTGCACACCACCGACGCCCACCGCGAGCTGGCCGAGCTCGCGCCGGGCGTGCTGACCGCACACCACGCCCACCACTACCGGGGGTTCGCCACCACCCAGTGGCGGCTGTTCGAGCGGACCGGGGAGCTCAAGCCGCTGCTCTACACCTTCCGTGTGCTGCTCACCGGCATCCATCTGATGCGCAGCGGCGCGGTCGAACCCCACCTGCCGACCCTGCTGGAAGCGGTCGACGCGCCCCGCTATCTGCCCGAGCTGATAGCGGCGAAGGCCGAACGGGAGCACGGGGACGCCGGCGTCGACCACGCGCGCGTGGCGGCCGACGTGGAGCGCCTGCACGCCGTGCTGGACGAGGCGCAGTCCGCCTCAGCGCTGCCCGACGCTCCGGACGTCCACGACGCCCTGCACGCCTTCGTCGTCCGCGTACGTCTGGAGGGCTGAGGCACGGCGGACGCGGACCAGGAAGTCCTCCACCCGGCGCCGGTCCGGCTCGGCCGGCAGCGGGCTGTGGCGCAGCGCCTCCTCCGCCTCCGCGGCGAGGCGGTTCATCCGGGCCTCCACCTCCGGCCAGGGCACCTCGCCGCGCTTGACCTCCAGCAGGGACGCGCGCGCGTCGCCCACGTCGAGCGTCATGCGGCCGGTGCGCAGCAGGTCGCGGGCGCTCGCCAGGAGGCGGAGCAGATGCATGGCGTGCTTCCAGCGCGGGGCGCCCTGGGAGCGCAGGCCCGCCTCCAGCTTGCGGCGCTGGCCGAGCGCGTACCGGGTGAACGTCTCGTACGCCTGGCGGGACAGGAACGCCTCGCGCAGGGCGAGCAGCTCGTGCCCGGTGGCGTCGGCGTACTCGACGAGCGGGGAGTGCAGGCACTCCAGGATGTTCGGGTTGGCGCGCAGGGCCAGCTCGCAGAAGCGTTCCAGCTCCCAGCCGAACTGCTCGGGCAGCGGTCCCTCGACATGGGTCGGCGGCTTGTCGAAGCGCCAGAACAAAGGGGTGGGGGCGAGGAACACGCCCCGGCGGTCGGTGTCGCTGCCGTCCGTCGCGAGACCGAAGGCGCGCGACCCCATGACACAGGAGTAGATCGTGTGGTCGCGGACCAGGGTCTCGGGGCGCATGCCCGGCAGCGTACGGGCCCGGTCACACCAGGCGGATCGAATTTCCCTCCACCACGATGTTCTCCGCGGGCAGCGGCCGGGTGGCCGGCGGGTTCGCCACCGTACCGTCCGTGATCTTGAACTTGCTGCCGTGGCACGGGCAGTCGATCGTGCCGTCGGCGACGGTGGAGACCAGGCACTGCTGATGCGTGCAGACCGCCGAGAACGCCTTGAACCGGCCTTCCTTGGGCTGGGTCACCACGACCTTCTCGTCGGCGAAGATCTTGCCGCCGCCCACCGGGATGGCGTCGGTCGTGGTGAGCTCCTGACCGGGCGTCCCGCCGGACCGGCCGGGGGAGACGTTCGACGACGAGTCGCCGCCGGAGTCGCCGCAGCCGACGGCGAGCGCCGCGGCGCCCGCCGTGCCCGTCGCGATGAGGAGGTCGCGGCGCGTCGGACGGTTGGTCATGTCGTCACTCCGGGGTGTGCGCGAAGGAAGGCGAAGAGGCCGGGGGCGACCCGCTGCGGGCGGGGGCAGCAGCATCTTCGCATCCGAAGCGCCCAAGGAGTGGTAATTCGGGAACCGCACCGCAAATCGAGCATTCGTCCCCTCCCGGGCGGTGTCTCAGCGTACGGGCGCGGTGCGTGGGCGGCCCACGGGCTGACTAGGCTGGACGGGCGGAAGACGATCGGTATGTCAGCGAGGAGCAGCGCCGTGGCGGTACGAGCGGTCCGGGGGGCCGTCCAGCTGGAGCGGGACGAGGCCGGCCACATGGACGAGCGGGTCGGAGCCCTGCTCACCGCCGTCCTCGAACGCAACGGCCTCACCGCGGACGACCTGATCAGCATCTGGTTCACGGCCACGCCCGATCTGCACAGCGACTTCCCCGCGGCCGCCGCCCGCAAGCTGGGGATCGTGGACGTCCCGCTGATCTGCGCCCAGGAACTCGACATCGAGGGCGCCATGCCCCGGGTCGTCCGGATCCTCGCGCACATCGAGTCCGACCGGTCCCGCGCCGACATCGCCCACGTCTATCTCGGGGCCGCGGCCGCCCTGCGCAAGGACATCGCCCAGTGAGAACCGCACTCGTCATCGGCACCGGACTCATCGGCACCTCCGCCGCCCTCGCCCTGTCCCAGCGGGGCGTCACCGTCCACCTCGCCGACCACGACCCCGAGCAGGCCCGTACGGCCGCCGCGCTCGGCGCCGGCACCGACGAGGCGCCCGACGGGCCCGTCGACCTCGCGATCGTCGCCGCGCCGCCCGCGCATGTGGCGGCCGTCCTCGCCGACGCTATGCGCCGGGGCGCGGCCCGCGGTTACCTCGACGTCGCCAGCGTCAAGGGCGGCCCGCGCCGCGACCTGGAGGCGCTGGGCCTGGACCTGTCCGCCTACATCGGCACCCACCCGATGTCGGGCCGTGAGAAGTCCGGCCCGCTGGCCGCCACCGGCGACCTCTTCGAGGGCCGCCCCTGGGTGCTCACCCCCACCCGCGACACCGACACCGAGGTGCTGAACCTCGCCCTGGAACTGGTCTCGCACTGCCGCGCGGTCCCGGTCGTCATGGACGCCGACGCCCACGACCGCGCGGTCGCCCTGGTCTCCCACATGCCCCACCTGATGTCCAGCATGGTCGCCGCCCGCCTGGAGGGCGCCGAGGAGGCGGCCGTACGGCTGTGCGGCCAGGGCGTACGGGACGTGACGAGGATCGCGGCCTCCGACCCCCGGATGTGGATCGACATCCTCTCCGCCAACCCCGGTCCCGTCGCCGACCTGCTCACGGATGTCGCCGCCGACCTGGAGGAGACCGTCCGGGCCCTGCGGGCGCTGCAGTCCTCCGACGAGGACAAGCGGCTCGAGGGCGTCTCCGGCATCGAGGACGTCCTGCGTCGCGGGAACGCGGGCCAGGTACGGGTCCCCGGCAAGCACGGCACGGCCCCCCGCGTCTACGACGTCGTGGCCGTGCTCATCGACGACCAGCCCGGACAGCTGGCGCGGATCTTCGCCGACGCCGACCGGGCCGGCGTCAACATCGAGGACGTCCGCATCGAGCACGCCACCGGGCAGCAGGCCGGTCTGGTGCAGCTCATGGTCGAGCCCAAGGCGGCCCCGGTGCTCACCGCGGCCCTGCGCGAGCGGGGCTGGGCGATCCGGCAGTAGACGGCCCCGCGGCCCGCGCCCGCCCTCCCGTCCGGGCGCGGCCGGACGAGTGACGCGCACCCAGTAACCTTGTGCGGGGCACCCTCGCGTCCCCACACTCCCGCCCCACAGCACCAGGAAGGTGTCCTCCCGTGGAAAACGGTGCCGCCAAGCCCGTGATTGTCGCCATCGACGGCCCCTCCGGCACGGGCAAGTCGAGCACCTCGAAGGCCGTCGCCGCGCAGCTCGGACTGAGCTACCTGGACACCGGCGCCCAGTACCGGGCGATCACCTGGTGGATGGTGACCAACGGCATCGACATAGAGGACCCGTCCGCGATCGCCGCCGTGGCGGGCAAGCCCGAGATCGTCTCCGGCACCGACCCGTCCGGCCCGACGATCACCGTGGACGGCGTCGACGTGGCCGGCCCGATCCGCACCCAGGAGGTCACCTCCCAGGTCAGCGCGGTCAGCGCGGTGCCCGAGGTACGCGCCCGGATCACCGAGCTGCAGCGCTCGATCGCCACCTCCGCCGAGCGCGGCATCGTCGTCGAGGGGCGCGACATCGGCACCACCGTCCTGCCCGACGCCGACCTGAAGATCTTCCTCACCGCCTCCGCGGAGGCCCGCGCGGCCCGCCGCAGCGGTGAGCTCAAAGGCGCCGACGTGCACTCCACCCGTGAGGCGCTGCTCAAGCGGGACGCGGCCGACTCCAGCCGCAAGACGTCCCCGCTGGCCAAGGCGGACGACGCGGTCGAGGTCGACACCACCGAGCTCACCCTCCAGCAGGTCATCGAGTGCGTCGTCACGCTCGTCGAGGAGAAGCGGGCCGCCCAGTGACAGCAGCATCCGAGCGCGGTGCCGACATCGGGCGGCGGATCGGCGTCGGCCTGATGTACGGGCTGTGGCGGCCGCGCGTCCTGGGCGCCTGGAAGATGCCCGCCACCGGGCCGCTGATCCTCGCGGTCAACCACAGCCACAACATCGACGGGCCCATGGTGATGGGCGTCGCACCCCGGCCCGTGCACTTCCTGATCAAGAAGGAAGCCTTCATCGGCCCGCTCGACCCCTTCCTGACCGGCATCGGGCAGCTGAAGGTGGACCGGCACTCCGCCGACCGGACGGCCATCACGCGGGCGCTCGACGTGCTGGCCCAGGGCGGCGTCCTCGGCATATTCCCCGAGGGCACCCGGGGCGAGGGCGACTTCGCGTCGCTGCGCGCCGGACTCGCGTACTTCGCCGTGCGCGGCGGAGCCCCGATCGTCCCGGTCGCGGTGCTGGGAAGTTCCGAGAAGCGCGGACGGTTGATCAAGGGACTGCCTCCGCTGCGGCACCGCGTGGACGTCGTCTTCGGCGACCCGTTCGACGCGGGCGACGGCAGCGGACGGCGCACCCGGCGCGCGCTGGACGAGGCGACGGAGCGCATCCAGAAGGAGCTCACCGCGCACCTGGAAAACGCCAGGCGACTGACCGGTCGCTAGGCGACACTGAGTAGTGGATCAGCGGGTGGACCACCGGCCGATCCACCGATCACCACGATGAACGAAGGTACGGACTTCATGAACGACCACATCCACTCCGAGGGCTCGGGCGAGGAGCACGACCACGGAGAGCTTGGCGACGCCGAGTACGCGGAGTTCATGGAGCTCGCCGCGGAAGAGGGCTTCGACCTCGAGGACGTCGAGGGGGCGATCGAGGCGGCCGGGCACGGCCCGCTGCCCGTGCTGGCCGTCGTCGGCCGGCCCAATGTCGGCAAGTCGACCCTCGTCAACCGGATCATCGGGCGCCGCGAGGCCGTCGTCGAGGACAAGCCCGGCGTGACCCGCGACCGTGTCACCTACGAGGCCGAGTGGGCGGGCCGCCGCTTCAAGGTCGTCGACACCGGCGGCTGGGAGCAGGACGTCCTCGGCATCGACGCCTCCGTGGCCGCCCAGGCCGAGTACGCGATCGAGGCCGCCGACGCCGTCGTGTTCGTCGTCGACGCCAAGGTCGGCGCCACCGACACCGACGAGGCCGTCGTCCGGCTGCTGCGCAAGGCCGGCAAGCCCGTCGTGCTGGCCGCCAACAAGGTGGACGGCCCCAGCGGCGAGGCCGACGCGGCCTACCTGTGGTCCCTCGGGCTCGGCGAGCCGCACCCGGTCTCCGCGCTGCACGGCCGCGGCACCGGCGACATGCTGGACGCCGTCCTGGAGGTCCTGCCCACCGCGCCCGCGCAGACCTTCGGCGGCACGGCCGTCGGCGGCCCTCGCCGCGTCGCCCTCATCGGGCGCCCCAACGTCGGCAAGTCCTCCCTGCTGAACAAGGTGGCGGGCGAGGAGCGCGTCGTCGTCAACGAACTCGCCGGCACCACCCGCGACCCGGTCGACGAGCTGATCGAACTGGGCGGCGTCACCTGGAAGTTCGTCGACACCGCGGGCATCCGCAAGCGGGTCCACCTGCAGCAGGGCGCCGACTACTACGCCTCGCTGCGCACCGCGGCCGCCGTGGAGAAGGCCGAGGTCGCGGTCATCCTGATCGACGCCTCGGAGTCCATCTCGGTCCAGGACCAGCGGATCGTCACGATGGCCGTCGAGGCGGGCCGGGCCATGGTCATCGCCTACAACAAGTGGGACACCCTCGACGAGGAGCGCCGCTACTACCTGGAGCGGGAGATCGAGACCGAGTTCGGCCAGGTCTCCTGGGCGCCCCGGGTGAACGTGTCGGCCCGCACCGGGCGGCACATGGAGAAGCTGGTCCCCGCGATCGAGACGGCCCTCGCGGGCTGGGAGACCCGGGTCCCCACCGGCCGCCTGAACGCCTTCCTCGGTGAGCTGGTCGCCGCCCATCCGCACCCGATCCGTGGCGGCAAGCAGCCCCGCATCCTCTTCGGCACCCAGGCCGGCACCAAGCCGCCGCGGTTCGTGCTGTTCGCCTCCGGCTTCATCGAGGCGGGCTACCGCCGCTTCATCGAGCGCCGGCTGCGCGAGGAGTTCGGCTTCGAGGGCACGCCGATCCATATCTCCGTGCGCGTGCGCGAGAAGCGCGGCAAGAAGAAGTGACCACATGACGGAGGGGCGGTCCCGCTCGGGACCGCCCCTCCGTCATGTCCGTCAGCCCCTGCGCGCCGGCGGCAGCGCCGCCGGGACATGCTGCATGCCCGCGCTCTGAGGCCCGATGTGCCCGACGCGCTGCCACTGCGGCTGCTGCCCGCCGTGGTGCCGGGCGCTGTGCGCCCCCGCGCTGTAGGCGCTGTACGAGCTGCTGAACGACCCCGGGCGGTGGCCGCCGTAGGTGCCGGTGCCGCGCTGGATGTTCCCGAAGGCGACGAACCCCAGATCCTCCTCGCCGCTGCGATCTCCCGGCAGGGAGCGGAAGGACTTGACGTACTCGGCGTAGAGCGCGTCGTAGATCGGCGTGGGCGAGGAGCCGCCCTGATAGCGGGGAACGTCGTATGCATGCACGTATGTCCAAACGACCCGGCACCCGAAGGGATGCGGCCGGTCAGCGGATGACGGGCCCGCCGGACGGGCGCGGTCAGGTCCCCGCGAGCGGCAGCGCGGCCGCCACCAGCTGCCCGTTGGCCGCCGCCTTGTCCAGCGCGCCGCGCAGCAGGTCCTCCCGGGGCTGCCGGCCGATGGAGCCCACGGGGGCCGCGAACATCAGCACCTGCTGGTGCTTGTTGGCGGCGGCCCGCCAGCCGTCGGTCACCTGGAGCGGCTGGTGGGCCTGCCACCAGGCCACCGGCTGACCGCCGTTCGGCCCCGGCTGCAGCACGGCGTGCAGCTGCCCCATGGCCAGCAGCACGGACCAGCCGTGCAGCACCGGCGGGACCTCCGCCAGTTCCGTCGCCGGCATGAACCCCTGCTCGATCAGCAGCGGCAGGAAGTCGTCGCCCGTGCCGGTCGCGCCGGGCCGCACGATCGGGCCGGTCGGCTCGACGACCAGGGCGGGGTGCAGCTCCCCGGCGATCAGGACCAGCCCGCTGGTCACGCCCAGCACGGCCTGCTCCGGCACGACCCGCTCGGGCTCCGGGTCGACGCGGTCGCCGGTGATGGACTTCACCGCGCCGCGCAGCTGGTCCTCGGTGACCTGGACGACCTGCGAGGGCAGACAGGTGGCGTGGGCGAAGGCGAGGACGGCGGTCTCCTCGCCGATGAACAGGACGGTGCTGGTGCGCTCCTGTCCGGAGTCGCCCGGGGTGCGGCAGGACGTGCAGTCGTAGCTGCCCGGGGCGTTCTCCCCGGCGAGCAGCCGGTCGGCTTCCTCGTCGCCGATCTCGGCACGTACCTCGTCGCTGACGTCGAGCATGCGCGGCACGGATGGCTCCCTCGGGATATGGCGTGGCGGGGCCGGGTGGCTCCCGGCCCGTGAACCGGGCTGGTCCCGGGCTCATGAAGAAGACAACGGGCGATCTGTGGCGGGAGTCACGCATCAGGGCGAACGGAATCGAACCATCCGACGCACTCGGTCACCATCGGTCCGGAATCGCCTACTCAGCGTCAAGTGGAGGGAAACGTATAGGAGTTGGTTGCGTGGGGTGCGTCACAGAGGAGCGTGGCCGATGGTCGACAAATCCCGAAATCGGGGAATGAAGTGGGTGGCCGAAAATCGCCGATACCTGAGGTAACGGCGAACCGGCCTGGAACGACAGGGAATTGGTTGATGCCGGGCGGGCCGACTCCTTAGATTCCTCCGCCGTGTGCAACGAGCACCGCCCGGTTACGTCCGCCAACCGGCCCGCAGCACCGGCCGGAACGCAGTACCAGCCTCCCGGCGGACGGGGCGGGGCGCCGGCCACGCGTCCCACGGCGCGTGCGGCGGCGTACCGCCCGAGGAGCCCGGGTCCTCGGAGAGGGAACCATATGTCCGAATGTGCCGATACCACTCGTCGCGACGTCCGCCGGACGGCGAAGGCCCCCGGCGCAAGCCGGACCAGGGCGGGAGCCGTCCTCGCCGGAGCGGCACTGCTCGCTCCGCTCGGACTGCTGGCCGCCACCGGCGACGCCGCGGCGGCGGACGGCGGCGTGTGGGACCGCATCGCCCAGTGCGAGAGCGGCGGAAACTGGCACATCAACACCGGGAACGGCTACTACGGCGGGCTCCAGTTCGCCGCCTCCACCTGGCGGGCCTACGGCGGCACCGCCTACGCGCCCACGGCGGACCGCGCGTCCAGGGAGCAGCAGATCGCCGTGGCCACCAAGGTGCAGCGCGCCCAGGGTTGGGCCGCCTGGCCCACCTGCTCGGCCCGGGCCGGCGCCAACGACGGCGCACCGGCGGCCTCCTCCCCACCCGCCGCGGCGAAGAAGGCGGCTCCGTCGACCACTCCCGCGCGTACGGCGGATCGTCAGGACGGACACCCCGCGCGCGGCTCCTCGCGGGGTGACTACACCGTCCGCGCGGGTGACACGCTGAGCGGCATCGCCGCCCGGCACGGCACCACCTGGCAGCGGCTGCACGCCGCCAACCGGGCCGTCATCGGCGACGACCCCGACCTGATCGTGCCGGGACAGCGACTCGAACTCTGACCCGCGCACGCCTGATGAGGGCCCCGCCCGGTCCGCCGACCGGGTGGGGCCCGGCCGTTGTCGGACGCGCCGCGCCGGGACGGCCGTAAGGAGCTGCCTAGCGTGCTCATATGAAGAACGCACCGCTGACCATCGTCCTGGCCGCCGTCCTGCTGACCGCCGTCACCCCGGGGACGTCGCAGGCCACGTACGCCCCCCGGGGGGCCTCCGCACCACATATGTCCGGGCCTCCGCCCAAACCCGCGTCCCTCGGCTGCGCCAAGGACCAGTGGCCCTGGGGCTGTGTCGCCCAGTGCGAGAGCGGCGGCGACTGGGACATCAACACCGGCAACGGCCACTACGGCGGGCTGCAGTTCTCGCAGTCCACCTGGGAGAGCTTCGGCGGGCTGAAGTTCGCCCCGCGCGCGGACCTCGCCACCCGCGACGAGCAGATCACCATCGCCGTCAAGGTGGTGGCGGTCCAGGGCTGGGGCGCCTGGCCGCAGTGCTCCCGGCGGTACGGGCTCACCGGCCGTATGACGCTGGAGAAGCCGGCCGCCACGAAGCCCGGCAAGACCAGCAAGCCCAGCGCCGCGAAGCCCGCCAAGCCCGCGAAGCCCGCCAAGCCGGCGAAGAACGACAAGACCGAGAAGAACGACAAGACCGAGAGGCCGGCCAAGGCCCAGAAGCCCGCCAAGGGGGACGAGCCGGCCCGGGGCGAGGCGAACAAGCAGAGCAAGCCCGCCGCGTCCGGGTCGGGTTCCGGCTCCGCCGCGTCGAAGGGGACCGGGAAGTCCCCGAAGACCGACCCGGCGGCCCAGCCCGGGAAGGCCACCGCCCACGGCTGGGACACGGGCGCAGCGGGCCAGCCCGCCTACCCGGACCACCGGCTGGAGGACCTGCTCATCCCCGGCGCGCTGCTGCTCATGCCGAGGGGGTCGACCCTCCTGCCCGTGCCGCGTACCGACGCCGGTACTCAGCGGTCTCACCACTGAAGACGACCGTGCCGCGCCGCAGTTCGTGGACGACCGCCGCCCGCTCCCGCAGGGCGGGCGGCAGTCGTTGCTCGGCGACGACCACGCACGCGTCGAGGCCGGCCAGCAGGTCGTACGTCCGGGCCGCCACCGCCGGTGCCATGCCCTGCGCGGGCTCGTCCACCAGGACGACCCGCGCGCGGGTCAGCAGGGCGCGGGACAGGGCCAGCATCCGCTGCTCGCCCCCGGAGAGCGTGCCGGCGCGGCGCGCGAGGAGCGGGACGAGCGCGGGATAGGCGTCCAGCGCCGAGTCGGGTGAGGGGGCGGCGAGTTCGAGGTTCTCCCGCACGGTGAGGGAGTCGAACACCGCCTGCCGTTCGGGCACCAGGCACATCCCCCGGCGGGCCCGCTCGTAGGCGGGCGTCCGGGTGACGTCGGCGCCGTCCCACACCACCGCGCCCGCCGCCAGGGGCACCACCCCGGCCAGGGCCCGCAGGACGGTCGTACGGCCGCTGCCGTTGCGGCCCAGCAGCACGGTGACGCCCGGACCGGCGGCGGCCAGCGTGACGCCGTGCAAGGCCTCCAGGGGGCCGTAGCGCACGCGCGCGTGGCGCAGGGAGACGGTCGTCATGCGGGCGCCTCCAGGGCCTCGGCCGCGTCCAGGACCCGGCCGGGCGGACCGGAGGCGACGATGCGGCCCGCCGCCATGACGTGCACGGTGTCGGCGAGGTCGGCGACCAGGTCCAGGTCGTGCTCCACGACGAGCAGGGCCGTGCCGTCGGCGGCGAGGGCCCGCAGGATCCGGGCGAGCGCGGCGACCTCCGCCGTGTCGAGTCCGGCGGCGGGTTCGTCGAGCAGCAGGACGCGCGGGTCGCCGGCGAGCGCGCGGGCGAGCTCGACGCGGCGGAGCGTGCCGGTGGGGAGCCCGGCGGCGGGCAGTGCGCGGAGGGGGCCGTCCAGCCCCAGCAGCCGCAGGGCCCGCTCGACGGCCGCCGGGTCCCGCACCCGGCCCTGCTCGGCACCCAGGCGGACGTTCTCCGCCACGGTCAGGGAGGGGAAGACGGCCAGCTGCTGGAAGGTGCGGGCGACCCCGAGCCGGGTCCGGGCGTGGGCGGGCAGCCGCGTGACGTCCCGTTCGCCCAGGAGGACCTTCCCGCGCGCGGGGCGATGGGTGCCGGCCAGGCAGTGGAAGAGGGTGCTCTTGCCCGCGCCGTTGGGACCCACGACCGCGGTGATCCCACCCGGCGGCACGACGAGGCCGACGCCGGCCAGGGCGGTGAAGCCGCCGTACCGGGCCCGCAGGCCCCGAGCCTCCAGCTGGGCCCGCGCGGGGCGCCGAGCACGGGGAGGGGACGGGGCTGCCCCCGCGGGCGCGTCCACCACCGGACGCTCCGTGTCCGGTGGGCCCGTGGGGAGGGCTTCTCCGCGTGAGGTCGTGTGACCGTCTGCTGGACGCGGCGGCGCGCCCGGCGTGTCCGGCCGGGCGGTGGGTCCCGCAGACGGGGGCGCTGCGGGTTGCCCGCTCCCGGCCGCGCCCGCGCGCGTGTCGTCACCAGGACCGCGTCCCCCGTCGGCCCCTGGCTCCGGGCGGGGCCCCTGCTCCGCCCGGCCCGCGACCGACCCGGGCTCCCCGGCCGCCCGCGACGCCGTGAGCCCCGCCAGGTGCGGGGACGGGGCCGGGGGGCCTCCCCGGGTCAAGCGCAGCCTCGTCCGGCTGCCCAGGGCTGTCAGGTGGGGTCTGCCGGGGCGGCCCGGGGTGACCGCGCGGAGCGTTTCGTGGCGGCCGCCCGGGAGGCGGCCCGCGAGGACGGCCAGGACACCGATCAGGGCTGCCGCGAGGCCGCCCCTGGTGCCTGCGTCGAGGCCCACGACGAGGGCCGCGGCGGCGAGTGCGCCGAGGGTGCTGTCGGCGCCCAGCACCATCACCGCGGCGAACCAGAGCAGGCTGCGGACGGGGTCGTAGGCGGCCGGGTCGAAGGCGCGCAGGCCCATGCCGAGCATGCCGCCGCCCAGGGCCGCGAGGGCCGCGCCCGAGACGAACGCCAGCAGTTTGAGGGACGGCACCCGGACACCCGCCGCAGACGCCCCCGGCGCGTGGTCCCGCATCGCCGCCAGGGCCCGCCCGGTGCGGCCCCGGCGCAGCAGCCAGGTCGCCAGCAGCGCGGCGGCCAGCAGCACCAGCTCCAGGACGTAGTACGCGCGGTCGTCGTCGAAGCCGGCCGGGCGGTCCAGGGAGAGTCCGGAGACCGCGTACGGCTGCGCGAACACGAAGCGGCTGACGCCCACGCCCACCGCGAAGGTGACCAGCGCCAGCGCGAGCCCCCGGCGGCTGATCGCCGGCCAGCCCGTGAGGAGGCCCAGCGGGGCCACCAGGACCACGGCCACCACCAGCGCCGCGAGTTCCGGCAGCCGGGGTAGGCCGGGGAAGCGCCCCGCCGCCAGCAGGGCCGTGAACAGGGCGCCCAGGCCCGCGAAGGCGGCCTGCCCGAGCGAGATCTGGCCGCCGCGGCCCGTGACGACCACGAGGGACAGCAGCACGACCGCCAGGGCCGGCACCTGGACCGACGTGTGCAGGTCCGCACCCGCGAGTCCCAGCGGGAGGAGGAAGAGGACGGCCGCCACGATCCAGACGCCCGCCGGGACCGGCCGGCGCACGGCCGCCGGGCGGGGGAGCACGGCCTCGTGGCCGCCCGGCCGGGGCAGCGCCAGGGCCGCGACCAGCAGGGCCACCACGAACAGGTTGGTGCCGACGGCCTGGACGAGCGGAGCGGCCCAGCCCGACGGGTGCAGCCGCGTCAGCTGGCTCTGCGCCACCCCGATGAGCAGCGCCGCCGCGACCGCCACCGGCAGGCTCCGCATGCGCGCGGCCACCGCGACCGCCACCACCTCCATCACCAGCAGCGGCAGCCCGTACGGGTCCAGCCGCACGGACGGCGCGAGCAGCACTCCCGTCAGCCCGGCGGTGAACGCGCCGAACGCCCAGCCGGCCGCCGCCACCCGGTCCGCGTCGACGCCCGAGAGGACCGCCAGCTCCCGGTCGTCCACGACCGCCCGCAGCTCCCGGCCGAAGCGCGTCCAGCGGACGGCAGCCCCCACGCCCGCCGCCAGCACCAGGGCCGCCCCGAGCTGTCCCCACGGCTCCGCCGGCAGCAGCCGCGGCGCGTCGTCCCGCGCGCCCTGGCCCCACAGCAGCGCCGCCCCACCCACCAGCAGTACGAACACGCCGATCGACGCGACAAGGGTCCGCGCGGGGTCGTCGCCCGCCGGCGCCATGGGCCGGAAGACCAGCCGTTCCAGGACCATCCCGATGCCGGGAGCGAGGACCAGGAGCGTGACGGCCGCGCCCGCCCACAGCGGCCAGCCCCACTCGACCACGCACTGCCGCAGCGCGTACGCGCACACCATGGCGATCGCGCCGTGCGCGAAGTTCAGCACGCCGGTCGCCCGGTACGTGACGACCAGACCGATCCCGGTGAGCGCGGCGGCGGCGCCGACGGACAGACCGGCCAGCGTGAGGTCGTAGGTCAGACCGGACATCAGTCGTCCGCTTCGGCCGGCTCACAGATCGGGCAGGGGCTCAGGTCCCCGCCGCGCACCAGCCCGGCGTCCACCGGCACGGCCTCCGCCTTCCCGGCGACCAGTGGGCAGTCCGCCCGGTGCCACAGGGTGCCGCCGGGCACCATCAGCAGCCTCCCGCTGACCGCGAGCGGCGCCGCCGACGGCGATGTGCCCCGCTCGGAGTCGTCCGGTTCGGCGGCGACGAGCAGCCCGTACAGCTCCTCCACGCGCGCGGCGGCGAGCGCGCCCCGCCCGTGGGCGAGCAGCACCGCCCCGGCGACGATCAGCGCCGCGCCGGGCACGGTGCAGGAGGCGAGATACGGCAGCTGCCGCTCGGCGAACCGCTCGCCCGAGACGCCGTACCAGCCGATGACACAGAGCACCGCGCCCGCGGCGAGCGCGGCCCAGCCGGCCCACAGGACGGGGTGCACGGTCCGCAGTCGCGTCGTCCGCATCGCTGGCTCCCACACGTCGCTCGGTGTGCATGCGCCGGCTTCGTACGCATGTGCCTGTCCATGCCAGCCAATGGCTTGCACTATGCCTCGTGCAAGCCGACCCTGAAAGCACCGGGCCTCCACGCCCGGATCGACACCCCGGTGGTGAGCCAGATGGTTCTCGGGAGCGACCTCAGGCACAGCGGCACCCGCAGGGGACGGGGGACGGCGGTCGCGGCCGCCCTGCTCCTCGTTCTGGGTCCGGCCCTCGCGGCGTGCGGCGACGGCGACGGAGGCGGCGGCTCGACCCCGCCGTCGCCCACCGCCGAACGGACCGGACGGTCGCCGGCGGCCACCGCCCCCGCCGACGCGCAGACGGCGACGACGGAGATCAAGCAGAACTGGCAGAAGTTCTTCGACCCGAAGACGTCCCTGGAGGAGAAGCAGGCCGTCCTGGAGAACGGCGACCGGATGGCACCGGTCCTGAGGGCGTTCGGCGGGGACGAGCGCGGCGGCCAGGTGCAGGCGAAGGTCTCGAAGGTCGAGTTCACCTCGCCGACCGAGGCGAACGTGACGTACGACCTGACGCTGAAGGGCGCCACCGCCCTGCCGGACGCGTCCGGGACCGCCGTCGAGCAGGACGGCACCTGGAAGGTGTCCGCGAAGACCCTGTGCGCGCTGGTCCGGATGAGCGGCAATGGGTCGCCGGTTCCGGGGTGCTGAGGCGGCGATCGCCGTGCTGGTGCTGGCCCTCGGGACCGCCTGCGGCAGCCGGCTGCCGGAGAGCGACTTCGTCCACCGCGACCGGGACGGATCCTCCCCGCCGTCCGGCCGCGCCCCGATCCGCGTCGGCATCATCACCAGCGCCACCAGCCCCGTCGGCGGCGGCGCCTTCACCGGGCCGCGCGACGGCGCCCGGGCCTGGTTCGACCGGCTCGACGCACGCGGCGGCATCGACGGCCGCCGGGTCGAGGTACGGCTGTGCGACGACGGCGGCAGCG
This sequence comes from Streptomyces sp. NPDC059852, assembly GCF_042731455.1. Classification (NCBI taxonomy): domain Bacteria; kingdom Bacillati; phylum Actinomycetota; class Actinomycetes; order Kitasatosporales; family Streptomycetaceae; genus Streptomyces; species Streptomyces sp. NPDC059852. Next base: position 37,717 of record NZ_JBHWJK010000042.1, read on the forward strand.
GCGTCGGCAACAACGAGTGCGTGCACCGCCTCGTCGACGAGGACGAGGTGGTCGCCCTGGTCGCCACCACGGCACTCGACTACGCGGGCGCCCCGCGTGTCTCCCGCGCGCGGGTGCCCGACATCGGGGGCCAGCCCATCGGAGCCGCCTACGACACCTATCCGCACCTGTACGGCGTCTACGGCAGCCTCGCTCCCCGCGACGGCACCACGGGCTGGGACGGCACCCAGTACGGCGGCACCGAGGTCTACCGGTACTTCAAGCGCGAGCACGGCGCCCGCACGGCGGCCGTCGTGTCGTACAACCAGCCCGCCTCCGCCGCCTACGCCCGGCTCGTGGAACGCGGCCTGAGGGCCGAGGGCTACAAGGTGGTCACCGAGCAGGTCGACTTCGCGCTGCCCAACTTCCGCGCGGTGGCCGCCGATCTGAAGGAGCAGGGCGCCGACCTCGTCCTCGACGCCGTCGACGGGCACGGCAACGCCCAGCTGTGCGAGGCGATGGACGACGTCGGCGCCGACGTCACCGCCAAGGTCACCAATGTGCAGAACTGGACGTCCACCGTCGCCGAGGACTACAAGGACGCCCCGCGCTGCCGCAACGCCCTGTGGGCGACCGGCTCGTCCCGCAACTTCGAGGACACCGGCCATCCCGCGGTACGCGAGTTCCGGGACGCGACGAAGGGGCTCCCCACGCACTCGCAGTGGCAGCTGGAGGGCTGGGCGGCGGCCCGCTGGTTCACCGAGGCGGCGCGGGCGTGCGCGGCACGCGGCGTCACCCGCGCGTGCGTGGACGACCACATGAACCGCAGTCAGGGGTTCACCGCGGGCGGGCTGCTGCTCCCCGTCGTGTTCGAGCGGCTGCCCGAGCCGCCGAAGAGCCGCCGGACCTGTCTGTCGGTGGCCCGCTGGGAGGACGGCCGGGGCTGGGTCTCCCAGGGAGACATGAACCGTACGTGCTTCGAGGTGCCGCAGCTGCCGTACCGGCCCTGAGGGGCAACCAAACGGCGGCATCGCCGGTCCAACCGACGTAGCCCCGAGCAGAGGAGGAACCGCAGCGCATGACGACCGTGCCGCAGGCCGCGCCCCTGCGCGCCGACTGCATCGCCGACTCGGCCGGCGGGCTGACGTTCGACGTCACCGCTCCCGACGCGAACGACACGGCCCATCTCGTGCTGCGCCGTCGCGAGGGGCCCGAGGAGGTCATGCTGCCGCTCGCTCCGGCGGCCCGGGGCCGGCTGCGCGCGGCCCTGCCCAGCAGTGTGGTCCTGCCGGAGGGCCACTGGGACGCGTACGCCAGCGTGACGGCGGAGGACCCGGACGCCCGGGTGGTGTCGGGCGACATGGACGTCCACCCGTCGGCGTCCCGCGTCCCCTACGTGACCCGGCAGGGCAACCTGAGCGTCGAGAGCCGGTTAGCGGTCAGGCGGACGCCTGATGGGACGGCGGCTCGGGCTGCGGCGCCTCCAGGGCGTGCTGCGGATGATGCAGGTCGAACGCCGGGGCCTCCGAGCGGATGCGTGGCAGCGTCGTGAAGTTGTGCCGGGGCGGCGGGCAGGAGGTCGCCCACTCCAGTGAGCGGCCGTACCCCCAGGGGTCGTCGACCTCGACCTTCTCGCCGTACCGGGCCGTCCTCCAGACGTTGTAGAGGAACGGCAGGGTCGACAGGCCGAGCAGGAACGCGCCGATCGTCGAGACCGTGTTCAGGGCGGTGAAGCCGTCGGCGGCGAGGTAGTCGGCGTACCGGCGGGGCATGCCCTCCGCGCCCAGCCAGTGCTGCACCAGGAACGTGGTGTGGAAGCCGACGAACAGCGTCCAGAAGTGGATCTTGCCGAGCCGTTCGTCGAGCATCTTCCCGGTGAACTTGGGCCACCAGAAGTGGAACCCGGCGAAGATCGCGAACACCACGGTGCCGAACACGACGTAGTGGAAGTGGGCGACCACGAAGTAGGAGTCGGACACATGGAAGTCCAGCGGCGGCGACGCGAGGATCACCCCGGTCAGCCCGCCGAACAGGAACGTCACCAGGAAGCCCGCCGCCCACAGCATCGGTGTCTCGAAGGACAGCGAGCCCTTGATCATGGTCCCGGTCCAGTTGAAGAACTTCACCCCGGTGGGCACCGCGATCAGGAAGCTCATGAAGGAGAAGAACGGCAGCAGCACCGCTCCGGTGACGAACATGTGGTGCGCCCACACCACGATCGACAGCCCGGTGATCGCCATCGTCGCCCCGACCAGCGTCAGATAGCCGAAGATCGGCTTCCGGCTGAAGACCGGGATGATCTCCGTGATGATGCCGAAGAACGGCAGCGCGATGATGTAGACCTCGGGATGCCCGAAGAACCAGAACAGGTGCTGCCACAGCAGCGCCCCGCCGTTGCCCGCCTCGAACACCACCGAGCCGAACCGGCGGTCCGCCTCCAGCACCAGCAGCGCGGCGGCCAGCACCGGGAACGCCATCAGGATGAGGATCGACGTGAACAGGGTGTTCCAGGTGAAGATCGGCATCCGGAACATCGTCATGCCGGGGGCCCGCATCCCGATGATCGTGGTGATGAAGTTGACGGCGCCCAGGATCGTGCCGAAGCCGGCCAGGGCCAGGCCCATGATCCACAGATCGGGGCCGATGCCGGGGGAGCGCTCGAGGCTGTTGAGCGGCGCGTAGGCGAACCAGCCGAAGGACGCCGGCCCGTCCGGCACGATCAGCGAGCCCATCACGATCAGCCCGCCGAACAGGAACAGCCAGTACGAGAACATGTTCAGCCGGGGGAAGGCCACGTCCGGGGCGCCGATCTGCAACGGCATCAGCTCGTTGGCGAAGCCGGCGAAGGTCGGCGTCGCGAACAGCAGCAGCATGATCGTGCCGTGCAGGGTGAAGAGCTGGTTGTACTGCTCGTTGCTCACGATCTGCATCCCGGGCCGGGCCAGCTCGGCTCGCATCAGCAGCGCCATCACACCGCCGGCCAGGAAGAACACGAACGACGTGATCAGGTAGAGATGGCCGATCTTCTTGTGGTCGGTCGTGGTCAGCCAGTCGACGACCACCCGGCCGCCGGGCCTGCCGCTCCGCATGGGTCGTGCCGTCGCCGGTACGGTCTGCGTCCCCATCGCTCGCTCGCCCCTTCGCTCGCCGTGCCCCGGGCCCGCTGAACCCGCGCCGCACGCGCCGGCGCGAGCTCACGCCATGATGCTCGCGTCGGCGGCGCGGCGACAGAGGGCGTACGGAGGTCCTGTGGTGGAACCATGTACTTTCCGTGCGGCACCCGCAGCCGGAGCCCGCGCGAAATCCCGGGAAAAGGAGTGCCGAGGCGCTTGTGCGGGAACTCTCGCGCTCCTCTTCCCGAGGCCTTCGGCGACACGCGGGAATTACGTTCGAATGCGCGCGGCAAGCCCCGGAAATCCCTCGTTCGTGTGACGGCTCATCGTGTCCTCCACGGCCGTTCCGGTGAACGAAACGCGTGTCGTGATGCTGTGACAGAAGCGTGACCCCGAGGGGACGCGGACGGCGCGGGAGCACGCTGCGCACCCTCCGGCGGCCTCTGGCCCGAACCGGCGCCGAGGCCCTAGCGTGGGCCGCATGGCACCCATTCCGCATCCCCCCACCGAGCCCCAGGACGACCCGGACACCTACGTCGGCCTCGACGCCGACGGGGCCGAGCGGCGCGCCCGGACCCGAGGGTGGTCCACGGTGCGCGCGCTGCCGCCGGGGGCGATCATCACGATGGAGTACCGCGCGGGCCGGCTGAACTTCGAGGTGAAGGACGGCCAGGTCGTGCGGGCCTGGAAGGGCTGAGCACGGCGAAGGCCCCGGCTCCCTCCTCG
>NZ_JBHWJK010000043.1:0-28657 GCF_042731455.1 Streptomyces sp. NPDC059852
GGCGGCGGGCTGGGGGGCCGGGGCCCTCCTGGGGACCGGGCCCCCGCCCCTCCCTTCCCCCCGGGCGGCGCCGCCCCGGGGGGCGCGGCCCGCCTCCCTCATGCCTCATCCCCGGCGGTCGGCGACCGCCCAGGAGGCGAGGGCGACGGCCCCCGCCACCCCGAAGACGGCCGGCCAGGCGCCGACCTTCCTGGCCAGCGGGTGCGAACCGGCGAAGGCGGCGGCATACGTGACGGTGAGGGCCACGGCGGCCCGGTCGCCGGCCTGCCGCCGCCACTGCTGTGCGGCCGTGGCCCCCGCGACGGCCAGCACGGCCCCGCCCAGCTGCCGCTTCCTGGTCCAGCGGGCCACGCCGTACCCGCCGACGAGCCCGCTCGCGGCGACCACCGCGCTGGGGATCCTCGCCATGTGTCCCTCCAACCGCTTGCGCCGGCCGCTGCTGCCGGCCGAGCTGTAGAGCATGAAGATAACGGGCGGGCCGGCGCCGCCTTCCACCGGCGAGCCCTTCCCGCTCCCGCCCGGCGCCGGAGCGGGCTCAGAGCACGTCGGCCAGCCGGTCCACCTGGTCGGGGTCGACGCCGTGGCAGTAGAGCATCACCTCGTGGACGCCCAGCCCGGCGTAGGCGGTGAGCGCCGCGCGGATCGCGGCCGGGGTGGTGAGCAGCCCCTCGGCCATCCGGTCGGCCATGCCCGTGAAGGCGTAGTAGGCGAGCAGCCGGGAACGGGCGTCGTCGAGCACGTCCCGCGGGCCGAGAGCCACGTTCACCTGGGCCACCAGGCGGGGTTCGCCGTCCCGGCCGTGCTCCCTCCAGAAACCGCGGACGGTGTCGAACAGGCCGCCCGCCCAGGAGGGCGGGGCCGCGGCGAGGAAGCCGTCGCCGAAGCGCGCGACGCGTTCGAGCGCGGCCGGCTGGAACCCGCCGAACAGCACCTGTGGCCCCCCTGCACGGGCGGGCGCGGGCCCGACGGGACCGGCACCCTCCCCGTACGCCTCACCCGCCCAAAGCCGCCGCATGAGGGCCATCTGCCGGTCCAGGAGCCGCCCCCGGGTCCGCAACTCGGTACCGGCGACCAGATGATCGTCCTCTCTGCCGCCGACCCCCAGCCCGAGGACGAGCCGCCCCCCGGTCATCCGGTCCAGGGTGGCCGCCTGCTTGGCCAGCAGGGCGGTGCCGCGCAACGGGGCGAGCAGCACCTCGGTCTGCACCCGGACGCGGGAGGTGGCACCGGCGAGGACGGAGAGGGCGACGAGCGGTTCGGGGTTGTCGTACACGAGACGGTCCAGCAGACCGAGGGTGCTGAAGGGACCGGCGTCGGCGCGCCGGGCCCAGGTGAGCAGGGCGGCGGGATCACCGACGGGCAGGCCGATGCCTACGTCGAGACGGGTGTTCATGTGGGAAACCTCCGGGATGAGGGGTCGGCGAAGTCGGCTGCCGCCCCTCCCGCACCTCATCGCGGAGGTGGGACGCTCCCACGCTGCGGCGTGTCTCCGGGGAACGTCTCGTCGAAGTGAGGGCACGGTATCGGCCCCCGAATACGCCCGGCCAACGATTTATCGAGCGGGCTCGCGGTTCAGTCGTCCGAGCCGGAGCTGGAGCCGGACCCGGACCTGGACGACCCCATCCCCCGGACGAGCGCCGTGACGATCCCGGCCACACCCAGCGTCACGGCGGACACCACCCGCACCCAGCGCGGCCCGCCCCGCGCCGCCCACACGACACAGACGCAGCCCACGACGACGAGCAGCAGAATCCCGGCCAGTACGAGCACACCCATGCGCTCTCCCCCTCGCTCGCCCCGGAAGGTCACCCCGGGGATCGGTACGGTCCGCCATCCTCCACCAGCGGCCCCGGACCCCACCCGCCGGGTCCATCCCGGCGACCCCGGACACGCGCGAGGGCCCCGGCACCGGGCGTGTGCCCGGGCCCGGGGCCCTCGTCGGGGTGAGTCGCCTGCCGTGAACGTACGGCTCAGTGGCCCCCACCGCAGCTGGAACCCAGGTGAGTCTGTTGCGCGCCGGGGCTTCCCTCACCGTTGATGAGATTGCCCCCGAGCCCGTTGAGAAGCCCGACCTCACCGAGGATGTCGAGGTTGAAGTCGTGTGAGTGACAACCGTCGCCACCGTAGGCGGGCTGCGCGCTGGCCGTGCCGGTGGCTATGCAGGTGAGGCTACCGATCACTACGGCCGCGAGAGCGGCCCTCTGAAGCTTGCGCATTCTTCCTCCTACGGGTGGGATCGGCCGAGCGCACACGAAATGATCCACTTTGCGCTCATCTCGGAGGCTAATCCGATATCCCACCCATCGCCGCTCGGGGACTGCCGAACGGGCCATGGGGGTGAGGGGGCATCAGTTCTGCCGATGATCCAGAGTCAGGTCAGCTGGGCAGTGCGCGGCATGAGGAGATGTCAGGAAGGGAACCCCGGCGATGCTCGCTAGCTGATCTTCGCCCGATGAAGGGTGAACAGATCGTGCCGCTGGTGATCGTCCTGGCCGATGAACGCCTTGAACTCCCCCAAGGCGTAGGCGATGACTCCGTTGGAGCGGGTTGTCATCGTCACGGCGAAGTCGTGGCCGAGGTGATTCAGGTGCCGCTCGACATCCGACTGCCCCAGGAAGGTGCCCTGCTTGGCGAGCCGCTCGATGATCTGGTCGACCGTCAGAGGCCGGCCCACGCCACGGAGAAGCTTGTACACCGGGTCAAGAACCCGGTCAGTGTTCTCCACGAGCTCCTTACGCTCCGCCTCCTTGAGGATGGCGTTGCGGATGGCCACTCCGAGAGCCTTGGCGACGGGCGGGGGGAATGCGTTCCCGATTTGCCGGTACACGGAGGTCTTACGCCCGTGGAACTCCCAGCGGAACTCCTTTTCCGGCGTTGTTCCGATGCCGTTAGCTGGCTTGATGTCGTCCCATCCCTGGATGCGGGCAACCATGGCTGTAGTGAGCTTCGGGCCGGGGACGCCTTCTGGGGCTCGCCAGCCCTTCTTGGGAGGTTCGTTAGCCACACCCATGGCGTCCACTCCAAGGGCTGCCCAGGCTCGCTTAGCGCGAGTAGGACCGAGGTCAGCGCCGCCGTGCTTTTTGGAGCCGCCGACGATCGTCGGCGCGATGTCGTTGGCCGTCTTGACCCAATCCGCTACTTGATCCTTCTCCCAGCCGTTGCTCGCCATGAGGTCCTCAAGGAGCTTTCCAACGCTGAGTGGCTCCTCCTCGTGAGGCGTCGGCCAGTGGAAGTACTCCGCGTACTCCCGCTTGAGGGCGACCAGGACGAACCGGGGCCGGAGCTGAGAGACGCCGAACTCATTGGCGTGAAGAAGCTTCCAGTCCCCGATATAGCCGTACTCGTGCAGCCGGTCCAATACGTGCTGCCGGTATGCCGTGAACCGGTTCGCGCTCAGACCTCGTACGTTCTCCAGAAGGAGGGCCTTCGGCTGGATTTCGCCACAAAGCTGGACGGCCCAGGCGAAGAGATCCCGCTCATCGGTCGCGCCGAGCTGCTTGCCCGCGATGCTGAACGGTGGACAGGGAACACCACCGGCGAGCAGGTCGATGTCCTTCCCCTTGAATTCCGTGGGGTCCCACGTGCCGGGGTCGGCGACGTCGCCGACCCTCACCGTGTCTGCCGCTTCTTCTTGGCTGTAGCCCAGGATGTCGTGCAGATTGCGACGCAGTGTGTTCGCGGCGCTTTCATCGAGCTCAACTGCGATCCGGTGGCGGAATCCCGCCCGCTCCAGACCGAGGGTCTGGCCTCCAGCGCCCGCGCAGATCTCGATGACCTCAAGCTGCCGATCGGGTTCCGGGGCCGCCATTTGAACTCCTTTCAAGCGCGCAGGCTTAGCCAGCGCGGAGCCAAGGTTGCCACCCTCGGCTGACTATCGCAGCGGGCACCCGCTGAACACGGCAGCAGCACCCTAGCCGCAGGCCCTGACAGCGTCACCTGAACGCGGCTGTCCGCTGGTCAGGGCTCCGAAGTCTACGGTGGGCTCCTGGTGCACGCGAAACCCGCCTGCCCCGTCGGCCGGGCGGCCCGCGGACGTCAGTCCTGCAAGGCCGCACGCACCTCATCCCGGGCGTCGGCCGGGAGCCGCCGGTAGGCGTTCCAGGCCCGGTCCAGTGGTGTCGAACCGCGCCGTCCGCGTTCGATCCACCGGAGGAGGCGGCGGCGTTCGCCCGAGTCGAGCGCCTGGATATCAGCCAGCGCCTCGTCTGCCCGGGCAGGCTGTCCGTCACCTCCCGCTCGGCACCGCTTGCATTCCGTGGTCAGGAGGATTCTCTCCCGGCCGTCAGGAAGCACGGTCGGCCGACGGGTGACGGAGAGGACGGCAGTCTGATTCGAGTCGTCAAGGTAAGCCTCACTCCCCGAAATGCCGCAAATCGTGCACATGTAGTCATCGCGGGCCATGGCCGCCTGCCGCTCCTTGTTGGAGACGGCTTTGTCAGGCGCTGCGGCCCGGCGTGCCGCGGGATCCCAGACCGGGACTCCGGCCTTGACGAAGCGCTGATCCTCCGCGACGAGCGTCGCGTCATCGGCGTTCGTGAAGAGGACCCAGCCGTAGTCACGCAGATCCCGTATGCGCCGGTCGGCTTGGGAGATACCGGGGAAGGCATCCCGGACCTGCTCCTTGTTGAAGGTCTGCCCTTCACCCACCACTTGAAGGAGCCAGAGCGCCCCGCGAACCATGGTCCCGGCCTTGAGCTCAGGGTCGTTCCAGGCAGGCAGTGTCACTTCGTGCTCCGTTCTCCCACTGATCAGAAGACCGATTGTGGGTCACAGGCCCACCTGCTGTCAGCAGGTGCTGCCATGATGCTGGGGCACAAGGTGACCTGGCTCCAAGGAGGCTCTGGCTATGGCTGTGAAGTTCGGCGTCCCGCCCGAGGGCGAGAAGATTCGCTCGCTGGTGGACGAACGGCTGAAGCAGGCCATGGCCGAGGACGGTGCGAAGATCACCGTGGAATGGCGGGGCGAGCAGAAGCACCTGCATGTGATCTCCATGCCGGTTGACATGCTCTACTTCAACCCCGACACCCACCGTATCCGCGCACAGCGCACACTCGATCCGGAACGCAACCGCGTCTTGGAGGAGGAGCCGTGGAGCGAGGCAGGACAAACGTATCTGCATGACCTGCTGCGTTGTCGGCCATCCAATCCTAATCAGAAGGACCCCGATTACACGGCCCTTCAGGATGAGCTGGACGATGTGGGCCAGCGCGAGCCCGGCATCATCAGTCCGGACGGCATTCTTGTCGATGGGAACACCCGATGCGCGGCCTTGAGGGACCTGGGCGTCAGGGATATCCGGGTTGGTGTGCTCCCCCCGGACACGTCGCGTCGCGATATCAACAACGTTGAGCTCGCCCTGCAGCTGCGTCGCGACAAACGTCGCGAGTACTCGTATATCAATCGCCTTATCGCGATCGAAGACGAGCTCGCGGACGGACGCCGCGAGGAAGACGTCGCCCGGGACTTCAATATCAAGAAGACGACCCTCCAGCAGGATCGCTGGGTGTACCAGTTGATCAACGATGCGATTGACCGCAGCCGGACGGTGAGCGGTGCCACGCTCCGGCTCATCGACTTCGAGGACCACCAGGAGAAACTCCGGGAGTTGCACCGCGACTACACCAAGCTCGCCAAGACCGACCCTGATGCCGCGGAACTGCTCAAGGAGTCCCGCCTGGCGATGGTGGTCCTGAACTACGCCAAGACGTCGGTGCGCTTGGCGGAGGCCGACTTCCACAGCCGCTATCTGGAAGAGCGACTCCCTGACGAACTGCGGCCCGCTGCCCAGGAGTCCGCAGCCGTGTCCATTCCCGGGCTGGTGGGTGTAGCGATTCCGGATGCCACGTCGACCGTGAAGACCACTCGTGCTCTCACCGATTCCCTGCTGCAGGCGAAGGCCGCGGCGCAAGCCGGTGGCTCCCTGGACGCCGTGTCCGTGGCGAAGGCTGATGCGCTCATCAAGACGGCACGCAAAACCTTCGATGCCGCCGTGAAGCTCGCTGGAGCCAACGCTGAACTGCAGAAGCGACAGGTGGCTGTTCCAGAGCGTCTGACGGACGCCGCTGACTACGTCAATCAGTGTGCGGCGGAGTTCGCCGAGGCCAGGGCTAAGCGGGCCCTTGACGAGGATGCGTTCGACGACGCACTTCTCACTCTGAGGGCCAGCCTGACCCGGCTCGCGAAGCAGGCAGGGCGCACTTTCAGTTCCCCTGGCAGTGGCGTTGCCTGGCTTCTCGACTCGACGCGGGAGAAGTGATGGCAGACCAGGCATCCGCGCCAAGCCTGGAGATCGGGTTCGGCGACGGTGTGACTCGGGCACGGCTCAGAGCGGGGACTGGCTACGAGAACGAGCTCCGGCGTCTTGCCCTCCGATTCCAGACCAGCGTGCAGCGGTCCCCGGGAACCATGGAGGTCGAGATCGATGACCTCTTGACGAACCTGGTGGCTCTCGCGAATTGGCCTGAGCCCGGCAGCGTCTCGTGGGACCCTCAACTGGCCTCCCTGGCGACAGACTCAGCCGTCGATGCGCAGACCGTGGCTCAACGTCTGGATCCGGCGGCAGGCCAGGGTGAGGAAGTTGACCGTGAGGAGGTCGACAGACGGCTCGGACCTGAGTGGGTCGCGGATCTCACCAGCTTCCAGCGCCGGGACATCGCCAAGCTGCTCTCCCTTCGTCACGGGGCTAACTTCTCTGTTCCCGGAGCCGGCAAGACCCGCGTTGGTCTGGCCGTCTTCCATGCGCTTCGTCGTGCTGAAGGCATCGAGCGGCTTCTCATCGTGGGGCCGAAGTCCTGCTTCGAGTCGTGGAAGCATGAGAACCGGCAGTGCCTGAGCGAGCCGCTGCGCATGGATGTCTTCACCAAGGATGCTGATCCAGCCGCTGACGCACTCATCGTCAACTACGAGCGGTTGCGGCAGGACGGTGTCGTGAACGAGCTCGGCCAGTGGCTGGCCGCGCGCCCGTCCATGCTTTTGCTCGACGAGGCGCACCGGATGAAGCGTGGCGCGGACGGAACCGATGGCGCAGCCTGCCTCGCGCTTGGGCCATGCAGCAGACATCGCTTGATCCTTACCGGCACGCCGGCTCCGAACGGCGTCAAGGACCTGGAGAATCTGTTCGGCTTCGTTTGGCCAGGCCATGGGCGTCAGAAGGTGATCCAGGCTGTGGCCGGCGGGGACCTAGCCAAGGCGAGTCAGGTCTTGCGGCCGTTGTTCACGCGTACGACGAAGGGTGAGCTCGGACTGCCGCCGGTGTCCACGACCCTTCGAACCGTTCCTATGCCGCCCCTTCACCAGGAGGTATACGAAGCGCTTGTTGGCCGCTTCTCCGCTCGTGCCGCGGGCTCAGAGGGAGATTTCCTGGCCCTCGGGAAGATCATCGTCTATATGCTCATGGCGGCCACCAGCCCGGCGCTCCTCGCTGTCGGGACAACGCGCTATGAACCGCTGTCGTACCGAGTGCCTCCCCTTTCCGTTCCTCAAGGTACGGCGCTCTTTGATTTGATGCAGGATCTTCCGAGTTACGAGTTGTCGCCGAAGTACCGCGAGGTGCTTGCCATTGTTAGCGAAAATGCGGCTAAGGGCCGTAAGACGCTCGTTTGGTCCACCTTTATCCGGAGTCTGAACACACTTGAGAACATGCTCAGCGAGTTCTCGCCAGCCCTGGTGTACGGCGGAATGGGGGACGCTGACCGCGAGGAGGCCATCAAGCGCTTCCGGCATGACAGTGACTCTATGGTCCTATTGTCGAACCCGGGCACCCTCGGTGAGGGAATCAGCCTTCATCATGACTGTCACGACGCTGTGTACGTGGACCGGGACTTCGCGGCCGGTCGTTTCCTGCAAAGCCTTGACCGGATTCACCGGCTTGGTCTGTCTCCCGAAACGGAAACGCGCGTTACTGTGCTTGCCTCAGAGGGGACCATCGACGAAGTAGTTGATCAGCGACTGGGTGACAAGCTGAATTTCATGGGGAGCATCCTCGATGACCCCGCGGTCCAGCAGCTGGCCGACCTGGAGGAAGAACCGGCCGTCGGTGGCGGCTTGGACCATCGAGACCTCCAAGCACTGATGGGTCATCTCCGTGCCCGTGCCGCCTGAACCGGTGCTGCGTGCGGCCGTCCGCTGGCTGGAGCGGCTGCCGGTCAGCGGAGCCGCGCGTGTCCGTGCCCTCTTCCATACGCACAGCGATTTCAGCGACATCACGCCGACGCAATACGACGCCGCGTACGCCTGGATCCGTGAGACGGGACTCCTGGACGACTCGCGCTCCTCAGTGCCCGTACGCTGCCGGGTCTTCGAAGCCGTCATGGTGCATAGCGGCGTGCCCTGGTTCCAGGACGCCGACCTGCTCATCCGCAGGCCCGATGAACTCCCGGAAGACGCTCTCCGCGCAGCGGAGTCCCTCGGGTTCGGCCCAGAGGAAGCGTATGCGCAACTCAACGCCGTGTGGAGCAAAGTTGACACCGAGAAGCGCTCACGTATCGGCTCGGCCGGTGAACTCGCTCTGCTCGAGCTGCTTTCTGAGTCGGCTGAAGGCCGCGTTGAGCACGTTGCCGCATGGTCTGACGGTCACGGCTACGACATTTTCGTCGACGGCTATCAGTATTGCGCCCACCTGGAAGTGAAAAGCACAGTCCGGCGGGGCCGCCTTACCATTTACATCTCCCGCAACGAGTACGAGACGATGCTGCGCGATCCGGCTTGGGAACTCGTAACCGTCCGCCTTACCGCAGAGCTGAAGCTTGCGTCAGTGGCTGTACTGCCCCGGGAATGGATCGCGGATCAGGTGCCCTCAGACCGTTCGCCCCAGGGGCGGTGGGAGTCGTGCCGACTCGATGTGCCGCCGGGGATATCTGTTCCAGGCATTCCCAGCATCGCCCCGATGCTTGCCAACACCGCGCCCGAGCTGCTCAGAGGGATGCCGCTTCACTAGAGCTGTCCTGTGCCGCAGCCGGGCGGGCGCGTGTCATTGGCTGGGTGATCAGGACGCTGCTACTCCTGCGTCCGAGATGAGAAACTCTGCCAGTTCTCCGAGCCATTGGTCGTCCGTGGGCTCAGGGCACTCTGTCAAGGGCTGCGCGTGCTCGAACGCGTCCTTCACAGCCGTGCGCCACTGATCGAGCGAGCCACGGATGATGAAGGGGCCAAGCCCGAACGTGACGCTGCCCTCATCGTCGACACGAAGCGGAGCCGTATCGTCGCCGACTGGGATATCGCTCGCGATTCCGGTGGAGGCCGCGTCGAGGGCCCTTTCAAAGTCCGCCGGATTGATCCACCCGGTCCAGTGCTGGCCGTCTGCCTCCGCTTCGGCTACCAGGACGCTTCGGCCGGCTTCGGAGTACCCGGCGAGCACGAGCGATCGCGGCGTGCGTGTCTCTGACTCTGTACCGGCTGCGGCTAGAAACGCGGGCCGGAACTGGTCGAGCAGCGCCGTGATCCGCTGTGCCAGCAACGTTCTGCGTGCGGCCAGGAAGTCACGGTAACCCTCCGCCTCAAGAACAGCTTGGTCGTCCGGGATGGCATGAGCGGTGCGGTCGCTGACGCCGACGCTCTGCGTATAGGCGGCAGGGGAACGGCCGCCGATGATGTTCTTCGCTGTCTGCTCAGAAACGAAGACGATGTTGGCGAGTTCGTTGATCTCGGTGGACGAGTATTTGGAGCCATGATTACGCAGCTTGGTGGCTGGGTGTACCAGGCTGTATTGCGGCTTCCCGGACTGGTCGACGGCCTCCGAGATGGGTCCGCCGTCCCACCAGTCGGTGGCACCCGCGTGAGCCGCCGCCAAGTAGCAGAACATCAGGTAAGGGCTCTGATGATTGCGGCCAGCCAGGTCGCTGGCCGTCACCGCGAAGCCGTGTTCGCGAATTCCAAGGTTGGCGAGCAGGGCTGCCGCAGGATCATCCGCGTCCAGCGTCCTGATGTCCTGGGTCAGCGTGGTGTCAGTGGCACCGCCGTACCGGTTGCGAGCGGTGGCAACCAGGAACCAGTACAGAAGGCCGTTCTCGACCTCCTTGGCCACTCGTGCGTCGCTCGGCTGCCGACCGTAGTACAGGATCAGAGGGTGGAGGGCGGCGAGTGACGGGATCAGGGCCGTCGTCGGGATGAGGAGCCGTTCCCGGAGAAGGGGAACGACGCGCGCGAGCCCACGCTGGACCTTCTCCCAGCCGGTCTCCACCATTTCCGTGCTGGCGGCGGTCAGCTTCGCCACCGATGCAAGGCGTGTGCCGGTCGTGGACAAGCTCAGAGTCAGGGCTTTGATGAGGAAGTTGACGTTCAGGGCGCCGTAGCCCTGCTCCGCCCAGCGAGCCGATTCGGCTTCCAGCTGTCCAAGGAAGCCGGGGGTGCGGGCGGAGAGCGTCGCCAGTGCGAGGTCAGTCGTCTTCAGTGCGCGTCCGCCGCTGTTCACGCGGACAAAGATGTCGGCGACCTCTTCATACTCGAAGTCATGCAGCACTTCCATATGGAAGTCTCGCTGCGTGATCTTCTGCAGCGCGCTGAGCCGACGCCCGATCTCCGGATCCGGCAGGGCGAGCCCAGCGCCCTTGAGTTCGCCGTGCAGCGCGAACATGTCGGCATCGGGTCCGACGACGTCATAGACCTTGATCCATTTTCGGTTCCGCCGGGTAGCGGCGCTCTGATTCTGGAAGGCCTCCGTCTCGATGTTGAAGACGACCTGGGCTTCCGGGTGATCGGTCAGGACGCGGAAGAGCGAAGTGAGCCGCTGCTGGCCGTCCAACAGGTAGAGAGGCATAACGCTCGGCAACGCTTGAGGCGTGCCGATTGCTGCCGCTCGGGTCTCAGCGGCCTGACCTGTCTTCCAGAACAGCAGGGATCCGGCCGGATACCCGCGATACAGCGACTCGATGAGACGTGCGACCTGCGATGCCTTCCACACATACCCGCGCTGGATCTCGGGGAGCATGATCTCTCCAGCCGCGATCTGCTTGATGAGTGTCCGGACGTCGCGGTTCGTGCGCTCGACCGCCACCTTGCCCCCCAGTGCTCCGCGCGGCCACGGGTACACACCGCGGCAGCTATGCCTTGAAGCGAGCCAAGCGGCACAGCCCCCCACAGAACCGGCCAAGACCGCTCACTCGCCGGAGATAGCGTAAGGGAGGCTGAACGCACTTGAGCCCGCACCCGTGCATCACCGGACGGCCCGGGGGCGTGAGAGCCGACCGGCAGGGGGACGCAGGGGTCAGGGGTGTCGTGTCCTCTTCTGCTGCGCCTTCCGGGCGGCGACTGCTGCGGCGACGGCGAGCGCGCAGTCCTCCGCTGAGTCGTGTTCCCAGAAGCGGAGCACAAGCCATCCCGCATCCCTAAGCCGCTGATCAGTGTCCCGGTCGCGCTCGACGTTGCGGAGCACCTTTTCCGACCAGTAGCCAGAATTGGTTTTTGGCGGGACATAGTGATCGGGGCACCCATGCCAGTAACAACCGTCGACGAAGACGGCGACCTTTGCCGGACCGAACACCATGTCGGCCGTCCGGCGCAGATCAGGCAGGGGGCGAGCGGCAACCCGGTAGCGCAGCCCTTTCGCATGCACTAGCTGCCGGAGCAGCTTCTCGGGCTTCGTGTCACGGCTTCGGATCGCCTGCATGTTGCGACGCCGGGCCGCGGACGAAGCCCAGGAACCTTCGGGCGCTACCCACGCGGGATCTTCGGACACACCAGAGAGATTAGTCCGCACCGGCTACGCCCCATGACACTCCCCATACCCCCGCCCCGACCCACACCAGCAAGCCGCCCCCCGCTGCGGCGGCCAGGCGGTGGCCCGGCCTCGGGCGGCGAGGGTGGTGGCGTACTGGGGGAGGAGGGCCGGGTCCTCCGGTGAGGAGAGTTCCGAGGCGGCGAAGGCCTCGTAGGACGGGACCGTGCCGGTGACGATGCCCAGGTTGGGGGTGCCGGAGGCGGACAGTTCGCGCAGGGACGTCTCTATCGTCGCCAGGTGCTCGTCGTACGAGGGGTACTCGGCGGACAGCGACGGGTACGCCGTCAGCAGTTCGGTCAGCTCGTCCGCCGGCCAGCGCAGCATCGCCACCGGGAACGGGCGTGACAGGGCCTCCCGGTAGGCGCCGAGCTCGGCGCGCAGGCGGGAGATCTCCGCCTCCAGCTCCGCCGGGTTGTCCGAGCCCAGGGACCAGACCCGCTTGGGGTCGTGGAGCTCGTCCAGGGAGACCGGCATCGAGTGCAGGGTGTCCGCGAGGGCGTCCCACTCGTCGTGGGCCAGGCCCAGCATGCGGCGCACCCGGTGGCGGCCGAACAGCAGCGGATGCGTCGCGTACGGGGGTTCCTCGCCGTCCGTCAGGAGGAGCCGGGCCGCCTGTGTGAACGTCTCCTGCGCCTGCTCCAGTTCGTCGTGCGCCTCCAGCGCCTCCGCGACGATCACCCAGGGCGCCGGGTCCCTCGGGGCGGACGCACGGACGCCGTCGATGATCGCCCTGGCCTCGGCCTCGTGGCCGTACTCCCAGAGGTTCGACGCCTTGAGGGCGCGCACCAGATGGGGGTTCTCCAGGGGGTCCGACGACGCCAGCAGGCGGTCGTACAGGGCGGTCGCGGCGGGGCGGTCGCCGGACAGTTCCAGGTGGGCCGCGGCCCGCAGCAGCAGGGCCTCGGCGTCCTCGGGGTAGAGGCCGGCGGTTCGCTCCAGGCGTGCCGCCTCGGCGGGGTGGTCGACGTTTTCGGCAGGCGTGTCGGGGCGCATGGGGGACACCGTACTGCCCGTACATGTCCGGGGAGAGGACGGAGGGGAGAAGTCGGTCACCCCTGCTCCCCCCTCGGCTCCCCTCAGGCCGTCCGCTCCCGCAGCGCCGCCACCGCGGCCGCCGCCACCAGCGACAGGACCGCCGAGACGACCATCGCGATGTCGGCGCCGTGGGACAGGCCCCCCTTCGTGGAGGTCACGACCGCGATCGTGAGCGCCACGCCCGCGCAGGAGCCGATGTACCGGAAGGTCTGCTGGGCGCCCGAGCCCATCGCGGCCCGCTGGGCCGGGACCGACTCCACGGCGAGCAGGGGCAGCGCGGCGTTGAGCAGGCCGCTGCCCACCCCGGCGACGATCAGGCCGGGCAGCAGCCGGGTCCAGGA
The DNA here is from genome assembly GCF_042731455.1 of Streptomyces sp. NPDC059852. Classification (NCBI taxonomy): domain Bacteria; kingdom Bacillati; phylum Actinomycetota; class Actinomycetes; order Kitasatosporales; family Streptomycetaceae; genus Streptomyces; species Streptomyces sp. NPDC059852. Next base: position 13,090 of record NZ_JBHWJK010000043.1, read on the forward strand.
GCCGGAGCCGAGCGAGCCCAGCAGGGCCAGGGTGCCGGCCGCGTGCAGGGCGAAGCCGAGGGCCAGCTGGAGGCGCGGCGCCATGCGGCCCGCCAGCCTGCGGGCCTGGAGGGCCACGGCGAACGACAGCCCGGACCACAGCAGGAACAGCCAGGCCGTGTCCATCGCGGACAGGCCGAGCGTCTGCTGGAGCAGCGCGGGCAGGAAGCTGAACAGGCCGATCACCGCGAGGCCGGTGAACAGGCCGCCGGTGGAGGACGCCAGGAATCCGGGGCGGCGCAGCAGCCCCAGGTCGATCATCGGGGTCGCCGTGCGCCGCTCCACGACCGCGAAGAGGCCCAGCAGGACCACGGCCGCGAGGAGCAGCAGGGCCACGGGTGCCCGCAGCCAGCCGTCCCGGCCCAGGGTCAGCGCCGCGACCAGGGCGACCAGCGCCAGGCCGAAGGCGACCGCGCCGGCCAGGTCGGGCCGGCCGCCGCGCGGGGCGCGGGACTCGGTGAGGGCGCGGTGGGACAGGGCGGCCACGACGAGCGCCGCCGCGCCCAGCACGCCGTAGGCGACGCGCCAGCTGGGCATCGAGCCGGTGACGAGGGGGCCGACGGCGATGCCGCCGCTGACGAACGCGCCCCACACCCCGGTGGCGTGCAGCCGGCCGCGTGGGCTCGGGAAGGCGTGGACGATCAGGCCGAGGCTGCTGGCGAGGAGGGCCGCGCTCGCGGCGCCCTGCGCGACGCGGGCCAGTGTGAACAGCCAGGTCGAACTGGTCAGCGCGCCCAGCGCGGTGGTGACGCCGAGCGCGAGGGTGCCCGCGACGAAGACGCGGCGCCGCCCGTAGTCGTCGGCGAGGCTGCCGGCGACCAGGAGCAGGGCGGCGAGGCCCAGCGGTGTGCCGTTCAGGAGCCACGCCTGCGCGGAGAGCGGGGTGTGCAGATCGGCGGCGGTCTCGGGCAGCGTGACCATCGGGGCCGTGTACGTCATCAGGGCGACGGCGGTGGCGGCGCTGGTCAGCGCGAGGGTGGCGCGGGCCGGGCGCGGGCCGGGCGGGGCGGGCGGGTCGGCGGCCGGGGCGGGAGCTGCGGCGGCGTCAGTTCGTTCAGTGAACCTTGGCATGGGGTCACCGTAGCATCGTGAGTCTGTTCACTGAACCAAGGAGGTGGAAAGGGGTACAGTGAAGGGCATGGCATTGGGCAAGGACTACGCGGCGCAGGAATGCTCCATCGCCCGCGCGCTGGAGATCGTCGGTGAGCGGTGGACGCTCCTGATCGTCCGCGACGCGCTCTACGGCGTCCGGCGCTACAACGACTTCCTCGTCCACCTCGGCATCCCGCGCGCCGTCCTGGCCGCCCGCCTCCAGACGCTCACCACCGAGGGCATCCTCGTCAAGCACCGCTACCAGCAGTCCCCGCCGCGCGACGAGTACGTCCTCACCGAGCGCGGCACCGCCCTGTGGCCCACGCTGCGGGCGCTCGGTCTGTGGGGCCGCGAGCACTTCGGCGAGCGCAAGCTGCGCTCCTTCCGGCACGCCGGCTGCGGGACCGAGCTGGGGGCGTACGGCGAGTGCCCCGCCTGCGGGACGGTCGTCCCCGTCGCCGACGTCGAGATGGTGCCGGGCCCCGGACTCGACCCCCACCCCGCCGACCCGGTCGGCCAGGCCCTGCTGCGGCCCAAGCGCCTGCTGGAACCCCTCGTGGTGGAGCCCGCCTGACCAGGGGCGAGGGGCCGGAACGATTCCCTCCCGTCGCGCGTCCTGTATAAACGAACGTCAGGACCAGTGAGGCAGACGCCAGCACGCCGTGGGGAGGCAGCCGATGATCCGCACAGCGTCGCGGCTGCGGCCCGCCACCCTGCTGGTGCTCCTCTTCCTGGAGATCGCGCTCCTCGACACGGGCAGCCTCTCCGCGACCGTCGCCCTCGCCGCCACCGCCGCCGCGAGCTCGGCGTTCGCCGCCTGCTCCCTCCTCGCCTCGCGCGCCGCTCCCTCCGTGCCGCCCACCCGCGTACGGACGGCCATCCGCGACCGGGCCCGGCGGACCGCCTTCCTGCCCCAACGCGACCCCGACGCCTCCGGCCGCCCACGGCCCAGGGCACCCGGGCACGCCCTCGCGACGACCTTCGCGTAGGGCCCACACCCACCCGACTCCGGCACGCCTCGATGTGACCGTGTGACCCCACGCGGGTCGTCATGCCGCCATGCCGTCTCCCCGGCATCCACCCCACTCCGGCACGACGAGACCCACGGAGGGCTCACCCATGTCCGTCTTCGCCGACCTCGTGTCGCGCCTCGCCGACCTGCTCACCCCGCTGTTCGGCGCCACCGCGGCCGCCGCCGCGATCGTCCTGTTCACCGCCCTCGTACGGCTGCTCGTGCACCCCCTGTCCCGGGCCGCCGCGCGGGGCCAGAAGGCGCGCCAGGAACTCCAGCCGAAGATCGCCGAGCTGCGCAGGAAGCACGGCCGCAACCCCGAGCGGCTTCAGCAGGCCGTCGTGGAGTTGCACCGCGAGGAGAAGGTGTCCCCGCTCGCCGGCTGTCTTCCGGGCCTGTTCCAGCTGCCCGCCTTCTTCCTGCTGTACCACCTGTTCTCCAACACGACGATCGGCGGCCGGGCCAACGAGCTGCTGTCCCACCAGCTGTTCGCCGCGCCCCTCGGCGACCGCTGGGCCGACGCGCTCGGCGACGGGGGCGCGCTCGGCCCGGCCGGGCTCGTGTACCTCGCGCTGTTCCTGCTGGTCGCCGGTGTCGCCGTGTTCAACTACCGCCGTACGAAGCGGATGATGGCCGCCAACCCGGTGGCGCCCGTGGCCGACGGCCAGGCCGTGCCCGGCATGGGGGCGATGAGCAAGGTCATGCCGTTCATGTCCTTCTTCACCCTCGTCACCGTCGCCGTGGTGCCGCTGGCCGCCGCCCTCTACGTGGTGACCAGCACGACGTGGAGCGCCCTCGAGCGCGCCGCCCTCTACCGCTGACGCCGAGCCCCGGGTCCAGTACGTGAACCGGGTCTTGCGGACTGCCCGCGCAGCTTGGACGATCGACCAGTCCTCCGATGGCTGCACCCGTCGGCGGACGCCCCACGATCGAGGGAGATTGTGACCATGAAGCTGCTGCGCGTCGGTACGGCCGGATCGGAGCGGCCCGCGCTGCTCGACGCCGAGGGGACCCTGCGGGACCTGTCGGGCCTCGTGTCGGACATCGACGGACCGCTGCTCGCCGACCCCGAGGCGCTCGGCCGCGTCCGCGCCGCCGCCGGCACGGGCGAGCTGCCCGCGCTGGACCCGGAAGGGCTGCGGATCGGGCCGCCGCTCGGGCGGATCGGCAAGATCGTGTGCATCGGCCTCAACTACCACGACCACGCCCGCGAGACCGGCGCCGAGCCGCCGTCCGAGCCGGTCGTCTTCTTCAAGGCGCCGGACACCGTCGTCGGCCCCGACGACACCGTGCTGGTGCCGCGCGGGTCGGTCAAGACGGACTGGGAGGTCGAGCTCGCCGTCGTCATCGGCCGTACGGCCCGCTACCTGGAGTCCGCCGAGGAGGGGCTCGCGCATGTCGCCGGGTACGCGGTGGCCCACGACGTGTCCGAGCGGGAGTTCCAGATCGAGCGGGGCGGCACCTGGGACAAGGGCAAGAACTGCGAGACGTTCAACCCGCTGGGCCCGTGGCTGGTGACGGCCGACGAGGTGCCCGACCCGCAGAGTCTCGCGCTGCGGCTGTGGGTCAACGGCGAGCTGAAGCAGGACGGCACGACGGCCGAGCAGATCTTCCCGGTGGGGGAGGTCGTGCGGTACGTCAGCCACTTCATGACGCTCCACCCCGGTGACGTCATCAACACGGGGACGCCGGCCGGGGTCGCCCTCGGCCGCCCCGAGCCGAAGCCGTACCTGCGTGCCGGGGACGTCGTGGAGCTGGAGATCGACGGGCTCGGCCGGCAGCGGCAGGAGCTCGAGCAGGCGTGACGGACGGGACCGCGTGGCCGATCGGGCCACGCGGTCCCGGCGCCTCCTACTGCTTCGCCAGGAAGCTCTCCACCGCCTCCACCACCATCCGGTGGTCCGCCAGTTGTGGCAGCCCGCTCACCGTGACCGCGCCGACGACCCCGACGCCCTCCACGGTGATCGGGAACGAGCCGCCGTGCGCCGCGTAGACGTCGGGGTCCAGACGCGAGGACTCCTCGAAGGTCGTGCCCTTGGCGCGGAACCGGGCGCCCACGAGGTAGGACGAGGCGCCGTAGCGCTCCACGACCCGGCGCTTGCGGGCGATCCAGGCGTCGTTGTCGGGCGTGGAGCCCGCCAGCGCGGCGTGGAAGAGCTGCTGCCCGGCGCGGTGGACGTCGATCGCGACCGGCGCCTGGCGCTCCCGGGCCAGCTCCACCAGCAGGGAGCCCAGCGCCCACGCGTCGTCGTGGGTGAACCGGGGGAAGACCAGGCGCCGCTCCTCGGCCTCGAGCTCCTCCAGCGAGGGCGTGAGCTCGGGCTGGAACTTCGGGGTCGGTCCGCTCGTGCGCGTCACAGGGTCACCGTCACTCCGTCACGGGCGGAGCGTCGCGCCGCCTCCAGTACGTCCAGGGCGGCGGCCGCCTCCAGGGCGGTCACCGGGTTGGGGCCGCCGTCGCGCAGGGCCGCCGCGACGGCCGCGTAGTAGGCGGGGTAGTCGCCGGGCAGGGTCGGGACGGCGCTGCCGCCGCCCGTGAGCGGGGACTCGCCGGCGCCGAGCCGCCCGTACAGCTCCTCGGGTTCCGTGCCCCAGTCCGCCTCGTCGCCGGGCCGCCGTCCCTCGCGCAGCGCCGCCTCCTGCGGGTCCAGTCCGTGCTTGACGTACCCGGCCTTCGAGCCGAGCACCCGGAAGCGGGGGCCGAGCTGGGCGGCCGTGGCGGAGACGTACAGATGGGAGCGGACGCCGTTCGCGTGGGTCAGGGCGAGGAAGGTGTCGTCGTCGGTCTCGGCGCCGGCGCGGCGGACGGCCGCCTCGGCGTACACCTGGGTGACCGGGCCGAAGAGGACGAGGGCCTGGTCGACGACGTGGCTGCCGAGGTCGTAGAGCAGACCTCCGATCTCTGCGGGGTCGCCGGACTCCCGCCAGCCGCCCTTGGTCTGCGGACGCCAGCGCTCGAAACGGGACTCGAAGCGCCACACGTCGCCCAGCTCGCCGTCGGCGAGGAGCCGGCGCAGGGTGAGGAAGTCGTTGTCCCAGCGGCGGTTCTGGAAGACGGACAGCAGCAGGCCCCGCTCCTCGGCCAGCGCCGCCAGCTCCCGCGCCTCGGCCGCCGTGCCGGCCAGCGGCTTGTCCACGACGACCGGCAGGCCGGCCTTCAGGGCGGCGGTGGCGAGCGGGACGTGCGTCTTGTTCGGGGACGCGACGACGAGCAGGTCGAGATCGCCGGCGCGGGCGAGCAGGTCGTCCGTCGACGCGGCGACCCTTGCGTCCGGGTGCTCGGCGCGGGCCTGCCGCTGCCGCTCGGGGTTCGACGTGACCACCGTGTCGAGGGCGAGCCCCTCGGTGGTGGCGATCAGCGGGGCGTGGAAGACGGAGCCGGCCAGGCCGTAGCCGACGAGGCCCACGCGGAGGGGAGTAGCACTCATACGCCCCACTTTCGCAACGCTGTTGCCAAAGTGCAAGCGCCGGGGAGAATGGGAGGCGTGAACAGGACGGAAGGCGGGGCCGGCGGGGTGAACCTGGGCGCCCTGCGCAGCCACAACACCGCGCTCGTGCTCGATCTGCTGCGCACGGCCGGCCCCGGCGGCATCAGCCGGCTCGAAATCGCCGAGCGCACCGGGCTCACCCCGCAGGCGGTCAGCAAGATCACGGCCCGGCTGCGGGAGGAGGGCCTCGCGGCGGAGGCGGGCCGCCGGGCCTCCACCGGCGGCAAGCCGCGGACCGTGCTGCGGCTGGTCCCCGAGGCCGGGCACGCGGTCGGCGCGCACCTCGACCGGGACGAGCTGACGGCCGTGCTCTGCGACCTCACCGGCACCGTCGTGGCCCGGCGCCGCGCCGCCCTGGACCTCGGCGCCGGCGCGGACACGGTCGTCGACCGGCTGGTGAGCGAGGTGACGGGCCTGGTGTCCGGGGCCGCCCGGCCCGGCCCGGTGCTCGGCGTCGGCGTGGCGCTGCCCGGACCACTCGACCACCGGCGCGGCGTCCTGCACCGGGTCACCGGATTCCCCGAGTGGAACGGCTTCCCGCTGCGCAGCGTCCTGCTGCGGCGCCTGTCGCTGCCCGTCGTCGTGGACAAGGACACCAACGCCGCCGCCCTCGCCCTCGCCGTCGGCCCCCCGGAGACGGCCGGCGCCTCCTTCGCCTATCTGCACTTCGGGGCGGGGCTCGGCGGCGGGCTCGTCATCGGCGGGACCGTGCACCGGGGCACCCGCACCGGCGCCGGGGAGTTCGGGCACCAGGTGGTCCAGCTGGACGGCCCGCTCTGCGGATGCGGCAACCGCGGCTGTGTCGAGGCCCTGTGCCTGGCCGCCGTCGCCCGGGGCGACACGGCGGAGGCGGCCCGGGTGCTCGGCACCGCCGCCGGCAACCTGGTCGCGCTGCTCGACGTCGACCTCGTCCTGCTCGGCGGACGCACGGTCGCCGCCGCACCGGACACCTACGTCGACGGGGTCGCCGCCGTCCTCGACGCCCGCGCCCGGCGCGCCGGCGAGGAGACGGTCCCCGTACGGCTCGCGCCCGGCGCGGGCGACGGAGTGGCCGAGGGGGCGGCGCAACTGCTGCTCGCGCCGCTGTTCGGACGGGCCGAGGGGTGACCCGGGCGGGCCGCCCCCGGCCGGGTGGCGGTCCTGCGCCGATCGGGCGGATCCGCGTGGCCGTACGGGACGGCGTCGCCCGAAAGGCCCTCCGGACCGGCATGGTCATGTGTTCATGCGACTGCACACACCCGTAGCCCTCTGCCTCGCGGCAGCCGCCCTCGTCGCCGTCGCACCCCCGGTGAGCGCGGAACCCGCCGCACCCCGCTGCGCCGGCGACGGCGGCACCTTCCCGCTGGCCACCCGTCTGCACGGCGGGCCGAAGACGTACACGGCGGGCGGCGGATTCGGCACCTGGTACCTGGACCTGAGGAACCGGACCGGCCGCACCTGCACCGGCATCCACCCCGTCGTCGTCCTCGTCGACGACGAGCGCAGCCTCACCTCGTCCCAGCCGCGCCTGGAGTTCTACCCGGGCGGCCGCGACGACCGGCCCCGGCCCGTCCGCTTCGAAAGCACCGACCAGGACGAGCTCGTCGGCGCCTTCGACGGCTTCCCCGGCTTCACCGTCGGCCCCCGCGAGACCGTCAGCGTGAAGGTCCGGCTCGCCCTCACCTCCGACGCCGCCCCCAACGAGGTCACCGCCAACGCGGCCGTCGTCCAGCGGCACGACGGCGACGGCGACTGGGTCGGCCAGTCCGGCGACTACCGGTTCACCATCGAGGCGGCTCCCACGGACGACGACGACCCGTCCGGCAGCGCGACCCCGGACGGCACGGACGGCCCGAGCGACCCCGCCGAACGGGACGCCTCGGGCGTGCCCGCCGACCCGGACGCCTCCCCGTCCCCCGGCGAGACCCCACGCGAGCGCCTCACCCTCGCCGACGAACTGGCCCGCACCGGCCTCACCTCCCCGCCCGGCGTCACCTTCACCACCACCCTCGCCCTGCTGCTCGCCGGAGCCACCCTCCTGATCGCCCGCAAGCGCCGCTGAGACGACGGGGACCCTTGGGCACGCGGCACGGGTCTTCCCCCGGCGGCGGCCCGTCACGGATGATCTCCGGGTCGGGGCCGGCCTGACTAGGCTGGAGGCGCCGGTACGGCGTGGTTCCGGCGCCCGCAGCCCGTCTCCGCACGCAGGCCAGGAGAGTCACAATCACCATGGCAGACCGCAAGCCCATCGAGTCCTGGCTCACCGACATGGACGGTGTGCTCATCCACGAGGGCGTCCCCATCCCCGGCGCCGACGCGTTCATCACGAAGCTCCGCGAATCCGGCAGGCCCTTCCTCGTCCTCACCAACAACTCGATCTACACCCCGCGCGACCTGCACGCCCGTCTGAACCGCATGGGCCTGCACGTGCCGCTGGAGAACATCTGGACCTCGGCCCTGGCCACCGCCCAGTTCCTGGACGACCAGCGGCCCGGCGGCTCGGCGTACGTCATCGGCGAGGCGGGCCTGACCACCGCGCTGCACGACATCGGGTACATCCTCACCGACCACGAGCCGGACTACGTCGTCCTCGGCGAGACCCGCACCTACTCCTTCGAGGCCATGACCAAGGCGGTCCGGCTCATCAACGACGGGGCCCGCTTCATCTGCACCAACCCCGACGAGACCGGCCCCTCCGCCGAAGGGCCGCTGCCGGCGACCGGCGCGGTCGCCGCGCTGATCACCAAGGCGACCGGCAAGCAGCCGTACTTCGCGGGCAAGCCCAACCCGCTGATGATGCGGACCGGCCTGAACGCCATCGGCGCCCACTCCGAGACCAGCGCCATGATCGGCGACCGGATGGACACCGACGTCCTGGCCGGCATGGAGGCCGGGATGCAGACCTTCCTGGTGCTCACCGGCCTGACCCGCCCCGAGCACGTGGAGAACTTCCCGTACCGGCCGTCCCAGGTCGTCGACTCCATCGCGGACCTCGTCGAGCGGATCTGAACCCCGTACGGACCTGATCCGACCCGGATGGAGCAATGCGGGCCCCGCCCAGGATGCGGGGCCCGCCTCACCGGGGGAGCCTCCCTGTATCTGGAGGTTCACGATGGGATCACTGCGCGTCACCCTGAGTGCTGTCGCCGCCCTGGGGGCGGTGAGCGCCGTCCCGGCGGCCCACGCGGCGGACGGGGGTGTCTCGGTCGGCCCGTCGACCGCCGCCCCCGGCGACGACGTCGCCCTCCGGGTGAGCGGATGCCCCGGCCGGACCGCCACCGCCGCCTCCCCGGCGTTCGTCGCCGACGCGCGGCTGACCGTCGGCGAGGACGGGGACCTCGGCGGGGAGAGCCGGGTCCGCTCCACGGTGAAGGACGGCAGCTACGACGTGCGCGTCCGCTGCGGCGACACCACCCGCACGGGCTCCGTCACCGTCGCGCGCCACGCGGCCGGGCCGTCCGGCACCCAGCGCCACGGGGCCCCGCCCTCGCCCGCCGCCAGCCCGACCGCCCCCGTCCGGGCCGGGGGAGGCGGCGCCACCCGCCTCGCCATGGTCGACGCCCGCGAGGCCGGACCCGGCACCGCGCACACCGTGACGGGACTGGTCCTCGCCGGTGTCGCCGCGACCGCCGTGGCGCTGCGCAGCGCCCGCCGGAGCCGGCGCCCCCACTGACCGTGACCGCGCGCGAACACACCGGCCTCGGGGGCCGTCTGCTCACCGGCACCGTCTGGGTGGCGCTGCTGCTCGGGCTGTGGCTGTGGGGCTGGGAGGTCACCGACGTCCGGCCGCATCCGTCCTCCCCGCCCGCCGCGGACACGCTGATCCCGGCCGGCCCGCCGCCCGACGTACGGCTGCCTCCCGCGGCGCGGCCCCTGGCCGACGCCCTGCCGCAGCGGGTCGAGATCCCGGCGCTCGGCGTCCGGGCCCCCGTCGTCGCCCGCGGTCTGGACGCGCAGGGCGCCGTGGACCCGCCCCCGTACCGGCAGGCGGCCGCCGTCGGCTGGTACGCGGCCGGACCGGCACCCGGAGCCGAGGGGCCGGCGCTGATGGTCGGGCACACCGACACCGAGACCCGCCCGGCCGTCTTCCACCGGCTCGCCCTGCTCCGGCCCGGCGCCCGGGTGCGGGTGCTGCGCGCCGGCGGCCGGGTCGCCGAGTTCACCGTGGACGAGGTCCGGACGGTCGAACGCGACGGGTTCGACGCCCGGTGGGTGTACGGCCCGCACCGCCCGGGCCGGGCGGAACTGCGCCTGATCACCTGCGCCGGCACCTTCGACCGGGCCACCCGGACGTACTCCGCCAACCTGGTCGTCTCCGCCTACCTCACCGGCCGCGGATAGCGCCGGCGAGGTGCCCGCGGACCTCGCGTGGCCCGCCACCGGGTATGTCAGGATTGAGCCTCGGAAGAGTGCACCCGAGGGGGAGCTGGATGTACCAGAAGAGGGGGGCCTGGGGGGTCGCTCGTGCGCGCACGTCGGCCGTGCTGCTGGGGGCGGCACTGCTGATCGCGGGATGTTCCTCCGGGGACGGCGACGCACCGGACGGCGAGAACGTCGCCGGGATCAGCCAACAGCCCAAGGACAAGAACCCGTTCTGGGTGAACCCGGACGGGAACGCGGCCGAGCAGGTGGCCGCGTACGAGAAGGACGGCAAGAAGGAGGACGCCGAGCAGATCCGCAAGATCGCGGAGCAGCCCACCGGCGAATGGATCGGCCCGGAGAACCCGGAGGACGAGGCGCGCGGCTACACCGAGGCCGCCGCCAAGGCGGACCGCACCGCGCTGCTGGTCCTCTACAACATCCCGCACCGCGACTGCGGCCAGTACTCGCAGGGCGGCGCCGCCGACGGCGACACCTACCGCGAGTGGATCGACGGGGTGGCCAAGGGCATCGGCGACCGGGGGGCCACGATCGTCCTGGAGCCGGACGCCGTGCTGCACCTCGTGGACGGCTGCACCCCGGACGAGTTCCACGAGGAGCGCTACGACCTCCTCAAGGGCGCCATCGGCAAGCTCAAGTCGCTGAAGAACACGAAGGTCTACCTGGACGCCGGCAACGCCGGCTGGGGGCACCCGGACCAGATCTTCGAGCCGCTGAAGTGGGCGGGCGTCGACAAGGCCGACGGCTTCGCGGTGAACGTCTCGAACTTCTACACGACCAAGGACTCCATCGCGTACGGCAAGCAGCTCTCCGCCCGCGTGGGTGGGAAGCCCTTCGTCGTGGACACCAGCCGCAACGGCAACGGCCCCTACACGGGCGGCGACCCGAACGAGCGCTGGTGCAACCCGCCGGGCCGCGCGCTGGGCGAGACCCCGACGACGAAGACGCCGGACCCGCTGGTCGACGCCTTCGTCTGGGTCAAGCGGCCCGGCGAGTCGGACGGCGAGTGCAAGGGCGGCCCGAAGGCCGGCCAGTGGTGGGCGAAGTACGCACTCGGACTGGCCCGGGGCAGCAAGTGACCCGCTGAAGGCGACGGCCCCGCACCTCCGAGGAGATGCGGGGCCGTCGTCCGCGCGGCCACGGGAGCGCTACGGCACCCGGACCCACTGCGCCGTGGACGGCGTGCCCTGGTCGTCCGTCACGAAGAGCATGTACCAGCCCGACGGCACCAGGTTCCGGTTCGTCGGCACGCTCACCGTGAGCTTGTCGCCCGACGCCTGGAAGTCCAGCTTCACCGACCGCTGGTCCACGTCCGTGACGTGCGTGGACGCGCTCGGCCGCATCAGCCGTACGTTCTTCACGGCCGAGGCGTGCTGCGAGGTGAAGGTGCCCGTCCCGCCGCGCTTGATGGTCTGCGGGCCGCCCGACAGCGACGGCCGCGCGTCCCGGTACAGATACGGCGGCGTGTAGATCTCGATGCGCTGCTCGAACTTGCCCGGCTTGGTGTTGGCCTTGTCGGCGTAGAGCGAGTCCGAGCCGAAGAACATCACGCGGCCGTCGGGCAGCAGGATCGAGCCCGAGTGGTAGTTGCGGCCCACCAGCGGGTCGGCGACCCGGTCGAGCTCCTCGGCGCCCGGCCGGTACAGGTGCGCCTGGAGGATGTTGGAGTCGCCGCGGCCCCGGTAGTCCTCCGAACCGCCCGACACCAGCACGGAGTCGTCCGGCAGCACCGAGGTCTGCGGGTAGCGCGTGCCCTTCTCCAGCGACGGCCCGTCCACGAACTTCGGGTCGTCGTCCTTCAGGTCGATCAGCCGGGTCTTCTCGCTGGACTCCTTGGACTCGCCGACGCCACCGCCGCCGATCACCATGTACTTCTCGTCCTGCGCCGGCGGCAGCAGCACGGTGCCGGACGTCTCCATCAGGTTCGCGTCGCTCAGGCCGGGCAGCTTGGTGAACTTGTTGGTGTCCACGTCCCAGACGCCCGGGTCACGGCCCACGTCGTCGGGGCCGTAGCCGGCGTTCGAACCCGAGTAGAAGATCTTGCCGTTCTGCAGCGGGAACAGCGCCGGGTACGTCGGGAACTGCCGGGTCTTGTCCAGGTACGTCCACTTCTTCGTCTTCGGGTCGTACACCTCGTTCTTGCCCGGCACCAGCTGCCCGATGTCGTCGAGGCCGGAGACGCTGAGGATCTTGCCGTCGCCCAGGGTGGTGAGCGTCGGGTACCAGCGGGCCTCGTGCATCGGGTCGACCTTGATGTACTTCTCGGCGACCGGGTCGAACTCGTAGGCGTCCCGGATGCCCTGGAAGTCCTTCTTGTCGAGGGCGAGCTTCTGCGCGATGCCGTAGGTGTTGCGCGCGTCGACGCCCGACAGGCCCTGGATGCGGTAGTTGTCCTGGGTGCCCGTCTCGTACTTGGTGCCCTGCTTCTGTGCCTCGACGTAGATCCGGCCGAGACCGGGGTCGTTGCGCAGGAACTCGCCGGTGACCTTGTCGAACACCTTCTTGGCGCGCGGCACCAGCACCGGGTCCTTGGAGACGAACGTCTTGCCGTTCTCCTTGCCGGTGAACTTGGTGCCCGCGGGCAGCGTGATCGGCTCGTCCGGGTTCTCGTTGTGGACGATCATCAGGCCGCCGGCCTTGGTGACGTCACCCTTGAGCTTCTCGTACCGCTTGGTGCCGCCCGCGATCAGCAGGTTGCCGTTGGACAGCTGGGTGTGGCCGGTGCAGAACAGGTCGTTCGGCGTCGGCACCTTCTTGATGGTGCCCTTGACCGGGTCCCAGATCCGGGTGTCGTACTGCTTCGCGTCGAAGTTGTCCTGGTTGTTGCCCGAGCCGGCGATGAGCAGCACCTTGCCGGTGTGCAGGAGCGCCGCGTGGATCGTGTTCTGGCGGTACTCCTCGGGGAACTCGACGATCTCCCACTTGCCGTTCGCGGCTTTGTACTCGGGTCTGTTGATCTGGTACTGGTGGTATTTCTCGGTGCCGACGCGATAGAGCCACGGCCCGTTCATTCCGGCCAGCGCGAGCACCACCGCCGTGCCTATCGCGAGTCGACGGGCGCGGCGGCGGCCTGCACGGTCGTTCATTCCTTACGTCCCCCAAGTCCACCAAGGGCGATCTGCATCGTCTGGTCGTTGCCGCCACCGTCCGACGCGGCCCAGGTCGGCTTCTGCTGACCGTGGGGCGCGTGCGGCGTGGCGTGCGACGGCAGCGGCTGCGGCTGGTACGGCACCGCCGGGCCGGCTGCCGGCGCCGCGTCCTGCTGCCCGCTCCCGGCGGGCCGGGCAGCGTGCGCGGCGGGCTTCTTCTTCTCCTGCCGCAGCATGTAGCGCCAGGCGAAGATCGGCGTCGCGGTGATCAGCATGGCGAACGTCGCCCAGATGATCATCGCCGGGTGGGAGTGTCCGTAGACGAATCCCGCCGTGATCGAGGCGCCGAAGATCGCGATGAAGTACCAGTGGTACCGGAACGTGCCGAACCAGCGGTCGGGGCTCGCGGAGTCGCCCTTGGGCGTGACCACGAACTTGCTCTTCTTGCGCAGCACCGAGTCGATCAGGGCCTTCGCGTACAGCGGCGCCGACAGCGCGGACATCACCATGCCGGCCACGCCGCCGGAGCCCTCCGGCTCGTGCGGCGAGACGTTGTGGCGGCGGTTCCAGACGTACAGGCCGATCTGGAGGGCCGAGGCGTTGCCGTACAGCATCAGCCAGATCGTGGGGTCGATGTTCACACCCGAGGCGCCCAGGCCCAGGAACAGCGCGCAGCTCAGCGCGGCCAGGATCCAGTTCAGGGCCGACATCGGGTAGAAGATGATCATCATCGTGTAGTTGAAGAGCTTGCTCGGCGGCAGCGAGTACCAGCCCTTCCAGTACTGCTTGAGGATCGTCTCGTACGTCCCTCGCGACCAGCGCATCTGCTGGGTGAAGAAGTCCGTCCAGGCGCTCGGGCCCTCACCGACGGCGAGCACGTCCGGGGTGTAGACCGAGCGCCACTTGCGGCCCGTGGCCGGGTTCTTGTGGCGGTGGATCTCGAAGCCGGTCGCCATGTCCTCGGTGATCGAGTCGTACAGGCCGCCGATCTGCTTCAGCGCCTTGATGCGTACGGCGTTCGACGTGCCCACGAACATCGGCGCGCCGTACTTGTTGCCCGCGCGCTGGATGAGGGCGTGGAAGAGGAACTGCTGGGACTCGGCGGCCTTGGTGACGAAGTTGTCGTAGTTGCCGTAGACCTGCGGGCCGATGACGAAGCCGACGTCCGGGTCGCGGAAGAAGCCGAGCATCCGCTCCAGGTAGTTGGGCAGCGGCACGTGGTCGGTGTCGACGGAGGCGAAGAAGTCGTAGTCGTCGCCGTGCGCGTCGAGCCAGGCGTTGTAGTTGCCGTGCTTGGTCTTGGCGCGGTGCGGGCCCTTGGCCTGGTTCCACTTGGCGATGCCCTTGCGGGAGAAGTGGCGCACACCGAGGCGGGCGCACACCTCCTTGACCTCCGGGTCGTCGCCCTCGTCGAGCAGCCAGACGTGCATCAGACCCCGGTGGCGTAGCTTCACGGCCGCCTCCAGGGTCTTCGTCACCATCTCCAGCGGCTCCTTGCCGGGCACGAAGGAGGTGAGGAAGGCGACTCTCGTGCCGGTCTCCGGCACCACCGGGATCGGGTCGCGGGCGACCAGCGTGGCGTGCGCGTTGGAGAGGACGTTCATGCAGCGGAAGAACTCGATCAGGCCGATCGAGACGAGCATCACGATGTCGAGCGCCGGCAGCCAGTCGAAGGCCGGGTAGTCGCGCTCGGTCCAGTGCTCGGGCTGCAGCAGCCAGAAGAGCAGGACCAGCGAGAGCACCGGGGCCGCGGCCAGCATCAGGGCGACCCGGATGCGGTGCGGCTCCTGCGAGATCAGCGAGCGGTACTGGACCCGGTACGGCTTGTTCGGGTCGGGCTGGGTGAGGGGACCGGCCAGCCGGCTGTAGTGCTCGTAGTCGTACTTCGGCAGCGTCTTCTTTATCCGGCGAAAGGCCCCGGTCCGGTGGGTCGGCACCCTCAACTGGGTGGTCTGTGACGGGTCGAAGTCCCGCCGGGCGCCCGTCGGCGTCGACGTCATGAGTCATCCCCCCACACGCAGGTCACCGCGTGTATGTCGGTTCCGTTTACGACTGTGCCGATCCCCCTCGACCTTCACAGGCGTATCAGTGGCGGGCCGCGGTCACCACATCTTCCACACGTTAGACATGGAAACGCGACCTTCCGGTTGCATCATGCCCCCCTCGGCATGCGGTCGTGAAACGGGGCCCCCTGCTCCCCGGAAAACCGGCAACCGGCTCCTTGCCCCCCAACTGCCGCGTATGCGCAGCATCGTGAAAAACCCCACCCCAGGGTTCTACGCGGGTCCGCATGATCGCAAGACGCGAAACGCGGTGTTTACCGGTCATACGCGCTCATTGTGGCAGCTGTGGAGGCCCTGTGTGGCCGTCGTGGGCAGATGGGCACAGGGGGCCGGAACGCCGGAAGCCCCACGGGCGAGCCGGGGGGTTCCGGACCGTCTGTGAGCCGCCCCGGACTACAACCACCCACCCCCGTATTAAGAGTAAGC
>NZ_JBHWJK010000044.1:0-25521 GCF_042731455.1 Streptomyces sp. NPDC059852
CCGTTCGGTTGAACGGTGACCGCCCCACGGTCGGTTCTGCGAGTCCGGCGTGTCAGCGGGCCGGGACGCCGGCCGGTGCCGGTGCCTCGTCCTTGGCCGTGGCCGTGGCCGTGGCCGGGCTTGTGGCGGTCGCGGTGTCCGGTGCGGACGACGCGGGGGCCACGTTGAGTTCGGCGAGCATCGTCTTGGTGAAGCCGAAGTAGTACGTGGCGAGGAAGCCGCCGATGTAGCCGACGATCAGGCCACCCGCGTACACGGCGACGGTCTGGCCGAGGCCGTGGTCGCCGTCGAGCAGCGGGAAGAGCGCCCAGCCCGACGGGCCGATCGCGGTGGAGCCGACGTCGGTGCCCAGCTGGTTGAACAGCCCGATGAACGCGCCGCCGAGGGCGCCGCCGGTGCAGGCGGTGATGAAGGGGCGGCCCAGCGGCAGGGACACACCGTAGATCAGCGGCTCGCCGACGCCGAGGAAGCCCGGCCAGAGCGCCGACTTGATGGTCCGGCGGATGGAGGTGTTGCGGTGCAGGCGGAAGTAGACGGCGATCGCGGCACCGACCTGGCCCGCGCCGGCCATGGCGAGGATGGGGAGCAGCACGGTGTAGCCCTGCTGCTCGATGAGAGTCGTGTGGATCGGGATGAGCGCCTGGTGGAGGCCGAGCATGACCAGCGGCAGGAACAGGCCGCCGAGGATCAGGCCGGCTCCGGCGCCGCCGTGCGAGAGCAGCCAGTTGGCGGCCTCACCGATCTTCGTGGAGACCTCACCGGCGAGGAACATCAGCCCGAAGAGGGTGACGAGTCCGGACACCAGCACGGTGATGGTGGGCGTGACGAGGACGTCGATGGAGACGGGGACCCAGCGGCGGCACCACTTCTCGACCTGCACGGCGAGCCAGGCCGCGCCGAGGGCGCCGAGCACTCCGCCCTGGCCCGGGGAGAGGTGCTGGCCGAACGCCTCCACGTTGGCGACGCCCGCGTAGACGATGATCGCGGCGACGGCACCGCCGAGGATCGGGGTGCCGCCGAACTCCTGCGCCGTGTTGTAGCCGACGAACACGGCGATCAGCGCCATGAACCCGGAGGCCATCGCGGCGAGGGCGGGGGTGATGCCGGGCAGCCAGCCCAGGTTGACGAGCAGGCCGTTCAGGCCGGCGATGATGCCGCAGCCGATGAGGGCGGGGATCAGCGGCACGAAGATGTTCGCGATGCGCCGCAGCAGCAGCTTGAACGGGGTGGCGTTGCGGGCCTTGCGCTCCGCGCGCAGGGCGGCGCCCTGCGCGGCGAGGTCTTCGGCGGTGACGGTCTCGGGGGCCGGGGCGCCGGCCGGGGCCGCCTCGGGAGCGGCGGCGCGCTCCTCCTCGACGAGGGTCTCGAACTCGGGGGTGACGCGGGCGACGGTGCCCGGCCCGAGCACGATCTGGTAGGTGTCGTCCTCGACGACGCCCATCACCGAGGGCAGTGCCTTGAGCTGTTCCTCCTGCACGAGGGTCCGGTCGTGCAGGCCCAGCCGGAGCCGGGTCATGCAGTGGGCCACCGACGCCACGTTCCCCGCTCCTCCGACGAGGGGCAGGATGGCGGCCGCGGTGTCGCGGTACTTGTTCTCGTTCGCCATGAGATCGGCCTTGCTGTGAGTAAGGGCTGGTGCGTCAGGCGGCTGCGGCTTCGAGGGCGCTGCGCAGATGTCCGTGGGCGGTGCGGAGAAGGCGCTCGGCGGTCGGCGCGTCGACACCGCCGAGCAGGAGGAGGATCGCGTTCTTGACCTCGCCGCCGGTGGCGGCGAGCGCGGCGGAGACGGCCTCGTCGGAGGCGTCGGTCGCGAGTCCGACGATCCGGTGGGCGCGCGCCCGCAGCTTCTCGTTGGAGGCGCGCAGGTCGACCATCAGGTTCCCGTAGGTCTTGCCGACCTTGATCATGGTGATGGTGGAGAACATGTTGAGCACCAGCTTCTGCGCGGTGCCCGCCTTGAGCCGGGTGGAGCCGGTCAGGATCTCCGGTCCGACGACGACCTCGATGCCGTGGTCGGCGGCCGCCGCGAGGGCGCTGCCGGCGTTGCAGGAGAGGCCGACGGTGAGCGCGCCGAGGGAGCGGGCGTGGCGGACGGCCTCGACGGCGTACGGGGTGCGGCCGGAGGCGGAGATGCCGACCACCACGTCGTCGGCGGTCAGCCGCAGCGCGTCGAGGTCCTGCCGCGCTCCCTCCTCGGAGTCCTCGGCGCCTTCGACGGCGGTGACCATGGCGGCGGGGCCGCCCGCGATGAGGCCGACGACCTGGGAGGGGTCGGTGCTGAAGGTGGGCGGGCACTCGGAGGCGTCCAGCACACCGAGCCGCCCGGCGGTGCCCGCTCCGGCGTAGACGAGCCGTCCGCCCCGGGACATCCGCTCGGCCATGCCGTCGATCGCGGCGGCGATCTCCGGGAGCCGGGCCGCGACCGCCGCATGGACGGTGCCGTCCTCGGCGTTCATGCGGCGGGCGATGTCCAGCGTGGTGCGGCGGTCGATGTCCGCCAGCTCGGGCCGGTACGCCTCCGTGGCCAGGGTGGCCAGCTGGTCACGCAGCAGGGCGTCACCGACGGCGTCGTGGGTGGACATGGGCGTTCACGGCTCCTGTGGTTCGGGCGGTTCAGGGGGCTGGGGTGATGGGGCGCGTCTCCGTCCTACGGGACGGCAGCCGGTGCGACCGGCCTCTGTGACACGAGAGACAGTGTTCGAAACTTACTTTCACTGCGCTCCACTGGCATGAAACATATTTTCAGTCAGGGGGTGCGTCAAGACCCTTGGGGCGATCACCGGGTCACGCTCCGGCTACGGCTCAGGCGGTGGCCTCGTCGAGGAGTTCGAGGATGTGCCGGTAGGGCCGCCCGGTGGCACGGGTCATCCCGATCTCGCAGGTCCGGTTGCAGGACGCGTAGGCGTCGTGGGAGCGGCTGTTGATCTCGGCGGCCTGGCGCGCCGTGGCGACGGCGGTGACCTCGGGATGCAGCAGTCCCCGGTCGCCGGCGAAGGCGCAGCAGCCCCAGGAGTCGGGCACGGTAACGTCCGGGCTGAGGGCGGCGGCGACGGTCCGCAGTGCCTCGTCCGCGCCCAGATGGGCCGTCGAACAGGTGGGGTGCAGAGCCATGGACGCCAGAGGCCGTACGGCGGGGAGCGCCGGCAGCAGCCGTTCGGCGGTGAAGCTGACGCTGTCCACGAACCGCAGGGCCGCGTAGCGGGCGCGCTCCTGCTCGGGCAGCGCGTCGGCGAGCCGTTCCAGTCCGTGCGTGCAGGAGGAGGCGTCGCAGACGACGGGCAGCCTGCCCTGCTCGGAGGCGGCCCACAGGACGTCCAGCGTGCGGGCGGCCATGGTCCGGTGCCCGCGCGTGTAGCCCTTGGACTGCCAGGGGGTGCCGCAGCACAGGCCCCCGAGTCCGTCCGGCACGGCCACGGGCACCCGCGCCCGCTCGCACAGCCGCAGGAACGCCTGCGCCGCTCCCCCGGCCCCGCCGCCGCCCTCCTCGGGGGCGAAGAGGCTGCCGATGCACGCGGCGAAGAAGACGGCCTCCGCCCCCGCCGGATGACGCGCGGCGGGCCGCCCGGGTCCGCCGCGCGGCATGTCTCTGGTCCATTCGGGCACCAGCTCCCCGGCGCCGAGTCCGCGCACCGCCTTGGTCGCCGCCCGGGTGACGGGCAGCGGGACGGCGTGGGCCGCCTTCAGGGCCGTGCGCACGCCCGTGACCGTGCCCTGCCAGTGCCGGGCCACCCGGTCGGCGACGCCCTGGGCCGTCCGGCCGTGCGCGTCGGCGCGGAGCCGTTTCATGACCTCGCCCGTGTCGATGTCGACAGGGCAGGCGGTCACGCACAGACTGTCCGCGGCGCAGCTGGCGACGGCCGCGTAGCCGTAGTCGTCCTCCAGGGCACGCCTGCGGGCGTCGTCGCCCGCCGCGCCGGCCACGGCGATCTCGCGCAGCAGGGCGATGCGCTGGCGCGGGGTCGTGGTGGCGTCGGCCGTGGGGCAGACGGGTTCGCAGTAGCCGCATTCCACGCACGCGTCGACGGCCGGGTCGACCTGGGGGACGCTCTTGAGGTTGCCGAGGTGCGCCCGGGGATCGTCGTCGAGCAGGACGCCCGGGCTCAGCAGCTGGTGCGGGTCGCACAGCCGCTTGAGCTCGCGCATCACCTCGTGGAGCTCGTCGCCGTACTGGCGCCGCACGAACGGCGCCATGGCGCGCCCGGTGCCGTGCTCGGCCTTGAGCGTGCCGCCGGCTCCGAGGACCAGGTCGACCATGTCGTCGGTGAAGCGGGCGTACCGCTCCAGCTCCCCGTCGGAGTCGAACTCCTGGGTGAGCATGAAGTGCAGGTTGCCGTCCCGGGCGTGCCCGAAGATCACCGCGTCGTCGTAGCCGTGCCGGGCGAACAGGTCGATCAGTCCCTCGCCGGTGGCGGTGAGCCGGTCCATCGGCACCGCCACGTCCTCCAGCAGGGCGGTCGTACCCGGGCGGCGCGCCCCCGCGACCGCCGTGTAGAGGCCTTTCCGCAGCCGCCACAGCCGGTTCCGCTCCCCCGCGTCCCGGGTGAGCGTGGCGGGAGTGAGCGTGGGCAGCGACCGCAGTGCGGGGTGCGCGGCGGCGACGGTCTGGTCCAGCGCCTCGGCCTCGTCCTCCGCGAACTCGACGAGCAGCGCCGCGTGGCCGGTGACGGTGAGCCCGCGCAGGGCCTCCACCGGGTCGCCGGAGCGCTGGGCCACCTTCAGGGAGGCCGCGTCGAGCAGTTCCACGGTGCGGGCGCCGGCCGCGAGCAGCACGGGCAGGCAGTCGGTCGCCTCGGCGAGGCCCGGCAGGACGAGCAGGCCCGTGGCGGCGTGCGGCAGGAGCGGGACCGTACGGAAGACGGCCTCGGCGACGAACCCGAGCGTGCCCTCGCTGCCGACCATGAGCCGGGCCAGCATGTCGGCCGGGGTGTCGTGGTCGAGGAAGGAGTTCAGCCCGTAGCCCATGGTGTTCTTCATGGCGAAGAGCCGTTCCACCGTGGCCCGGGAGGCGGCCGAGCCGCGCACGCGGTCCCGCAGCCGCAGCAGTCCCGCGTGCAGGTCGGGCTCGCGCGCCCGCAGTGCCGCGTCGGCGTCGGTGTCCGCCGTGTCGACGACGGTCCCGGAAGGCAGGACGAACCGCAGGGACTCGATCGTGCGGTAGGCGTTGTCCCGGGTGCCGCAGTTCATGCCGCTGGAGTTGTTGGCCACCAGGCCGCCGATCGTGCACGCGCTCTCGCTGGCCGGGTCCGGGCCGAGCCGCCTGCCGTACCGGGCGAGCCGGGCGTTGGCCTGGCGGACGGTCAGTCCGGGCTGGAGCCGGACGCGGTGCCCGTCGTCCAGGATCTCCGCGTCGCGCCAGTGCGTGCGGACGTCGATCTGGACGCCGTCGCCGCCGGCCTGACCGGCGAGGCTGGTGCCGCCCGAGCGCAGGGTCACCGGGACGCCCGCCTCACGGGCGCCGGCCATCAGCGCGCCGACCTCGTCGGCGGAGGCCGCGCGGACCACGGCACGCGGGGTGAACAGGTACGGGGAGGCGTCGTGGGCCGCCGCGATCCGGCGGGGCAGCGCGGTGATGACGCGGGCGGGGTCGGCCACGCACGAGGCGAGGAGGTGGGCCAGCCGCTCGTCCGAAGGGGGCGGTGTCGGGGCGGCGGACAGGACGGAGGCGGTGGGGTGGCTCATGGCTCCTCGGCGGCGGGGCGGGGTGGCGGGCGGCGGGTCGGCGCGGGACGACGGCGGGTCCCGGGAGTATCGGGAGCGGCCGCACCGGATGTCAATAACTTTCAATCAGGCGTGTGCGATGAAAATTAGTTTCACGTCCCGGGCTGCTGCGCGACCTCACATCTGTCCGGGGTGCGTCGTCATGTCGGTGAGGGCGGCGACCGCTGCCCCGGAACGGAGTCAGGACATGAGGGTTTTCATCGCTGGTGGACGCGGCCGTGTGGGGTCCCGCGTCGCCGACGCCCTGGAGGCGCAGGGCATCGAGGTGGTCTCGGGCGGGCTGGAGGACGGGGTCGACGTGATCTCGGGAAAGGGGCTCGCCGAGGCCCTCGCCGGAGTCGACACCATCGTGAACGTCCTGAACACCCCCCGCTTCGATGCGGAGGGCGCGATCTCGTTCTTCGAGGGAGCGGTCGACAACCTCACCGCGGAAGGCGAGCGGGCAGGCGTGCGCCACCACATCGTGCTCTCCATCGTCGGCGTCGGAGAAGGGGACGCGTCCGATATCGGGTACTACCTCGGCAAGGTGGCACAGGAGAAGGCCGTGCGGTCCGCTTCGATCCCCGCCACCATCATTCGGGCCACCCAGTTCCAGAGCTATATCCCTGTCCTCATCGACCAGCACACCGTGGACGGAAGGGTTCTCGCTCCGAGGTCGTACATCCAGCCCGTCGAGCTGGACGAAGTCGTCGATCTGCTCGCCGGGGCCGTCACCGCACCGGAGCCGGGAAGCGCGATCGAGATCGCCGGCCCCGACCGCTTCTTCCATGACGACCTCTTCCGCGCCACTCTGGCCCACCGCGGAGATCCTCGTGAGGTGGTGACGGTGGACGGACAGGGGCCCGTCGAGGCCATGGTCCCGCGCGGCGCGTACCGGAAAGGCACGGTGCGGTACCCGATTGCGGGGATCCCCACCGCGTGAATGCGAAGATGAAATCCGACGTGCATCGTGAAACCGAGGGTGCCCCCATGTCGGAAGGCCTTCCCGGCGAATCAGCGGAGTCCGGAGCAGCCGAGCGTGAGGAATCACGGGCTCTCGATTCCGTCATGGCGGAACGCCACCGTCTGCTGTCGCTTGCCTTTCGCATGATGGGCACCCTGGCCGACGCGGAGGACGTCGTGCAGGAGACCTACGTGAGGTGGTACCGCCTCGAACCCGAGGAACGCGACGCGATTGCCGTGCCCGCGGCATGGCTGACGCGCGTGGCGAGCCGCATCTCACTCGACCTGCTGGGTTCCGCACGCGCACGGCGGGAGACGTACGTCGGGCAGTGGCTGCCGGAGCCGGTTCCAGCGGACCTCTTCGCAGGCACGGCGAAGGCGCCACCGAACTCCAGTCACCCTTCGGCCGATCCATTCGAACGCGTCACCCTTGATGAGACCGTCAGCATGGCATTGCTGACGGTCCTCGAGGCCATGACCCCGGCAGAGCGAGTGACGTTCGTGCTGCACGACGTGTTCGGGGTCCCGTTCGACGAGATTGCCGGTGTCGTAGGGCGCTCAGCCGCAGCCACAAGGCAACTGGCGACGTCCGCACGCCGCCACGTTCGACGAGGAAGACGCGCAGAGGTTTCTCCCCACCAGCATGACGAGGTCGTTCGGGCCTTCCGTGACGCGACCGTCGGAGGGGACATCGAGGACCTGCTCCGCCTGCTGGCTCCCGACGTCGAACTCCGAGTGGACGGCGGCGGCTTCGTCAACGCCGCACCGCGCGTCATCCACGGGTCGGATCATGTGGCCCGGTGGTTCCTGGGAGTGCTGCGCAAACAGCCCGCCCTCCGTCTCGAACGACGCGATACGGCTGACGGCCTCGGGTTCGTTCTCCGGAACGAGGGGCACCGGTACGGGATGGTGACCTTCGACGTCAGTGATGACGGCGTCACGAACGTGTGGCTGATGCTGAATCCCATGAAGCTGACGCACTGGGCGCCTGCGCCTGGTCGGTCCCGGACTCCGCACCGCACTGACCGGCTCAGGTGACACGGAAGACCGGCCAGCCGATCTCGGTGCGCCACGCCGCGGGATCGCTCGTGTCACGGGGGCCGACCACGTAGACCTCCCGTACCGGCCCGGCCACCGACATCGCGTTCTCCACCACCCAGGTCCCGAGCTCGCCGTACGTGACCTCGATGCCGTCGTGCTCGCCGATGTGGGTGGTGACGGCCAGTTCCGCGGCCGGCAGGATCGCGGGGTGCACGCGTCCGGTGCGAGGTGGTGCGGCGGTCGGCAGGTAGACGAGCGCGTGACCGCGCTCCTGCTCGAAGAGGGCGTTGTCGTAGCTGCCGCCCGGTGGTCCGGTCACGGCGGCGCCGACGGCCGCCTCCAATTCGGCCATCGCGCCTGCGTACCAGGTCTCGACGTCGCCGTGCCCGACGACGGCCTCCACCGCCGCGACCTCCTGGGCGGGCTGCGCGCGCAGCTCGACGTCGATCGGCGCGGGGTCGGGCCGAAGGAGGCGGCGCAGCGACACGACCGCGGCGCGGGTGCGGTCGAGTGCGTCCTCGAGGCGTTGCAGGTGATCCGTGATCAGGGCCGCGCGGACATCGGGGTCGGGGGTCCGCAGGATCTCCCGCACATCGCCCAGGGGGACGTCGAGCTCGCGGAGCCGGTGGATGACCTGCGCGGTCGGGATCTGGTCGACGCGGTAGTAGCGGTAACCGGTGGTCTCGTCCACCACGGCAGGTTCCAGCAGGGCCGCTTCGTGATACCGCCGCAGGGTCCGCACGCTCAAGTGGGTCAGCCGCGAGAACTCTCCGATGGTCAGCATCCCGTCACTCTAAACACTCCCCCTGGGAGAGAGTCCACGGCTTGACCCTCCCGCTCCGCGAGGCCACACCGTGGGCTCATGACACAGCACACCGATCTTCCGTCCGATCTGCTTCCGACCACCGTGCAGGAGTTCCTCGCCGCACACGTCGTCCGCGACGCCGACACCGCCTCGTCGTTCCTCGCCGAGGATGCGGTGATCGTCGACCAGGACGAGACCTTCCGCGGCCGGCAGGAGACCTACGCGTTCCTGCGGGACGCCGGCTCCGAGTTCGCGTACACGACCGAGCGGATCGGTGCTCACCGCGTCGACGACGCCCACTGGGTGGTGACCGTGCGGCTCGAGGGCACCTTCCCGGGGGGCGTCGCCGAGCTCGACTACCGGTTCACGCTGCGGGACGACCGCATCGCCGAACTCGTCATCGCCAACCACCCGGCCTGACCGAACCCGCACCACCTCGATCTTCAGTGGAGAGAAAAATGTCTGGTTCAGATCGCGATCGTCTCGACGGTCGCCGGGCGCTGGTCACGGGCGGTTCGAAGGGCTCGGGCAAGGCCGTGGTGGAGAGACTGCGAGAGATGGGTGCCGACGTGTGGACCACGGCACGCACCATGCCCGACGGCTACGAGCGCCCCGACCGATTCGTCGAGGCGGACACGTCCACGGTGGGCGGTGTCGAAGTGGTGGTGTCCAAGATCTCCGAGGGAGGTGCGCTGGACATCCTGGTGCACGTTGTCGGAGGGTCCTCGACCCCACCTGGCGGGTTCGCGGCAGCGACTGAGGAGCACTGGCTGGCGGAACTCGACCTGAACTTCCTGGGAGCCGTCCGACTGGACCGGGCACTGCTGCCGGCCATGGTGGAGGCCGGATCAGGAGCAGTTGTCCACGTCACATCGATCCAGCGCCAGATGCCGTTGCACGACGCGACGTTGCCGTACGCGTCGGCGAAGGGCGCGTTGCGTACGTACAGCAAGGGTCTTGCGAACGAACTGGCGCCACGAGGAGTGCGAGTGAACGCTGTCAGCCCCGGGGGGATCCGGACCGGAGCGTATGAGGGCTTCATCGACCAGCTCGCCGAGGGCAACGGACTGACCCGCGAGGAGGCGAAGCAGAGCGTGATGGATGCCCTCGGAGGGGTGCCACTCGGACGGTTCGCCACGACGGAAGAGGTGGCCGACCTGGTCGGCTTCCTCGTCTCGGACCGAGCCTCGTCCATCGTGGGCGCGGAGTACGTCATCGACGGCGGCACCGTCCCGACCGTCTGAGCCAGGCACCGGTTCCGCTCGCCACGCACGAACAGCTCGATCCGGCGGCGGAACCCGCTCCTTCACAAGGAGAACTCCCAGACGCTGCCGCAACGCCGAGAAGCGCGTCGAGGACCACGACCAAGGAAAGCAGATAACCACTCGGATCACGGACCGCTCATCCCCCCGACCGGTCGGACCGCCCCCGCCCTTCGACCCGGAGCTCGCTCCCGTCCTTGAGATCCTGACCAGCCTGCGCTCCCCCGACGCCTACCGTTCGGACAACATCGTCGAGATGCGCAGGCCCGTCCCCGGGGTGGAGCCCCCGACCGACGAGGCCCTCTCCCGCGGTGGCACCTACAGCGTCCAAGTACGAACGGTGCCGGGGCCGGACGGGGAACCGGACATCTCGCTGCTGATCTGTCTCCCGAAGCACGCGACTGCCCCGACCCCGGCGATCTACCACATCCACGGCGGCGGCATGATCGTCGGAGACAACCGGTTCGGCCTGGTGGAGATGCTGAACCTGGCCGAGCCGATGGGCATGGCCGTGGTCTCGGTCGAGTACCGGCTCGCGCCCGAGACACCCCACCCGGGTCCCGTCGAGGATTGCTACGCGGGCCTGGTGTGGGTGTCTGATCACGCCCACGAACTCGACATCGACCCTGAACGCATCGTCGTCGGCGGTGCGAGCGCCGGCGGCGGCCTCGCGGCAGGGGTCACCTTGATGGCACGCGACCGCAACGGCCCGGCAATCCTGGCCCAGCTGCTCCTGTCGCCGATGCTCGACGACTGCAACGACTCGCCCTCTGCCCGGCAGATGCGCGGCATCGGTATCTGGGACAGCTCCTCGAACGAGACCGGATGGAACGCGCTCCTCGGGGACGGCGTGCGCGGAGGACCGGACGTGTCCCCGTACGCCGCGCCCTCCCGCGCGGCAGACCTCTCCGGTCTGCCCTCCACATTCATCGACGTCGGGTCGGCCGAAACGTTCCGGGACGAGGACGTCGCCTACGCGAGCCGCATATGGCAGGCGGGCGGCCGTCTCGAACTGCACGTGTGGCCCGGCGGGTTCCACGGGTTCGACGTCGTCGTCCCACATGCCGTGATGTCGCAGGACGCCATCGCCGCCCGAGGGGCATGGCTGCGCCGTCAGCTCCTGGTCTGACGGAAGTCGCGTGCCGGCCGCCGATGACCGGCACAATCGCTCCCGGGACATAGGGCCCTTCGTCGGACTACGGCTGGCGCTTCCGGCGGCGTTGCACCGCCGTGTACGTCTCCTGGAGTGCTTCCGCCGCGGCGTCGTAGGAGCGCTGTGCCACGGCGACGAACAGGCAGTCGACCAGGGCGAGTTGGGCGATGCGGCTGACCGTGGCGCCGGAGCGGAACGGGGTTTCGCGCGCGGACGTGGTGAGGACGAGGTCGGCCGCCTCCGCCAGGGGCGATTGCGGGAAGTTGGTGAGGGCGACCGTGGTGGCGCCGCGGGCGGCGGCCACGGTCAGCGGTTCGACGGTGTCCTCCGTCTCGCCGGAGTGGGAGATGCCGATCGCCACGTCGCCGGGACCCAGCAGGGCGGTCGCCGTCAGGGCGGCGTGCACGTCCGTCCACACGAACGCGATGTGCCCGATGCGATGCAGCTTCTGGTGCAGGTCCTGGCCGACGAACGCGCTGGCGCCGACGCCGAAGATGTCGATGCGCCGCGCCTCGGTGATCGCGTCGACCGCACGGCCGAGTACCGCCGGGTCCACGCTGCGTGCGGTCTCGTCGAGTGCGCGGACCTCGTTGTAGATGATCTTCTTGACGACCTGTTCCAGGGTGTCGGACGGATCGATGTCGGTCCCGAGCGCCGACCGCTCCCCGCCCACGGCCCGCTCGTGCGCGACCGCGGCGGCCAGCGCGAGCCGCAACTGGGGGTAGCTGCCGAACCCCAGCGTCCGGCAGAAGCGCAGCACGGTGGCGGGCGACGTGGCGGCCTGTTCGGCGAGCGCGCCGATGGAGAGTTCCGAGCTGCCGGCCGGGTCCGCGATCACGGCGTCAGCCACCCGCCGGAGGGACGGGGGCAGCGTGGGCCGGCCCGCGCGGATACGGGTAAGGGCGTCGGCTCCACCACCCCCGGAGGGGCCGCGCTCCGGCGTCGAGGGCTCGTCCCGGCGGCTCATCCGCTTCCTCCTCCACCGGATCACGGGCGCTTACGCACCGCGACAGGCAGTTAATCACAACGCCGACCAGCACCCACGGTGGTCCGGGGCCCGGTCACGGCCCTCCGCGGAGCCGCAAGGACGCCGCCACCGGCAGATGATCACTGTTCGTCGCCGGAAGTGTCCAGGCTGACCGGGGCTCCACACCGCGGACCAGGATGTGGTCGATCCGGGCCAGCGGGAACGAGGCGGGCCAGCTCAGGCCGAAGCCCTTCCCGGCCGTGTCCTGGGCCGAGCGCAGACCCGACGTCAGCACCGACAGGGCGTCGTCGTCGGTGGTGCCGTTGAGGTCGCCCACGAGGACCGTCCGCGCGAGGGGTTCGGCGCGCAGGGCGGCGGCGAGACGGCGGGCACCGGCGTCCCGGGCGTCCGTGCCGAACCCCGACGTGACGCCGAACCGCACGGACGACAGATGGGCGACGTAGACGGCGACGGGCCCCTCGGGGGTGCGGACGCTGGCCCGCAGGGCGCGCGGCCAGGGCGCGATGTCGACGGTACGGGCATCGGCGAGGGGATAGCGGCTCCACAGGCCGACCGTGCCGTGCACCGCGTGGTACGGGTGACCGGCGGCCAGCGCCCGCTCGTAGACCGGGGTGTCGTCCCCGAGCTCCTCCAGGGCCACCACGTCGGCGCCGGAGGCGGCCAGGGCGCGAGCCGTGCGGGCCGGGTGCGGATTGTGCTCGTTGACGTTGTGCGTCACGACGGTCAGGTCCCCGCCCGCCGCACGCTTGTCGGTACAGCGCTCACCGAAGAGGGAGGTCCATACGATCGCGGGCAGCAGCAGGGCCACGGCGGCCGTGGCGGAGCGCCGGACGACCGCACCCACGAGGAGCAGCGGGACCGCGAGGCCGGTCCAGGGCAGGAACGTCTGGACGAGGCTTCCGAGGTGTCCGGGCCGGTCGGGGAGCAGGGAGTGCCCCAGCATGATCGCGCCGGCGGGCAGCGCGAGCAGGGCGATGATTCGGCCCCTGCGCCATATGCCGTACCGCCCCGGTCGGCGAGGCGGCGGCGGAGCGGGGGCGGCCGTCGGAGGGGTGAGGAGTGCGGTCATGGCCGTCTCACCGGCTTCCGGTGGCGTGGTCGGCCGCGGGCTCGGTCCGGGACATCCAGTGCCGCACGGCCTCGACGAGGGCACGGCTGTGGTCGAAGACCGCTCGCAGACCTTCCTGGGGGCTGGTGCCGGCACGTTGGTGCAGGACCACGCCGAGGGCCAGGTGCTCCCGTCCGCGCCGGTCGGGCACGGTGGCCGCCCACATCAGCGCGCCGCCCGCGGGCGTGCTGGAGCCGGTCTTGACGCCGATCACGCCCGGGGTCTCCAGCAGCGTGTTCGTGTTGGGGAGAGTGCGGGGCGAGCCCGGAGCGGTGGTGCGGGGCTGGGCGACGACGGACCTGAACGCCTTGTCCCGCATGACCTGGCGGGCGAGTCTCAGCTGGTCGGCGGCGGTGCTCGTGGTGGTGGGCTCGAGACCGCTGGCTCCGGTGTAGGTGGTCCGGTGCATGCCGAGCGCGTCGGCGGCCCGGTTCATCTTCGTCACGAACGCCTCCTCCGAGCCGGCGTCCCAGCGGGCCAGCAGCCGGGCGACGTTGTTCCCCGACGGGACCAGCAGCAGTTCCAGCAGTCGCCGTTCGCTCAGCCGTTCCCCCCGCTCCAGCGGGACGGTGGACTCCACGCCGGAGACGGACTCGTCGGCGGCCTGCGGGTCGACGGTGATCCGGGGGCCGGGAGTGCCGTCCCGCAGCGGGTGGTCGCGCAGGATCACGTAGGCCGTCATGACCTTCGTGACGCTGGCGATCGGCACCGGTGTGCGCGAGCCGTGGGAGCCCAGGTCGCCTCGGTCGCCGAGGCCGTCGATCCGTACGGCCGCCTGCCCCTCCTCGGGCCAGGGCAGCTTCCACGACGGCGCCTGTGGGGTGCCGGGCGGGTCACCTCCGTCGAGGACGGCGGCGCCGAGCGTCAGCAGGGCGGCCAGGGACAGGGTGCCCGTCGAGAAGAGCAGGGGGCGGCGCCTCAGGGGCCGGGTCCGGGGGCGGAGTGCGGGGTCGGGCGTCGAGGGCATGGGGGCGTCTCCACAGGTCGGCGTGCGCGGCGTTCACGCACACCGGTCACTGTGGGCGGCCCGGATGTCGGGGTGATCGTGGCCGGGTCTTCGCTTCCGCTCGGCCACGCATCCGTCACGTAACAGGCCCGGCGGAGGGGTGGTAGCAGCCGGTCGCCGGGAGACGGAGAGTGGCGACGGCGCCGCCGTCGGGGGCGTTCGCGAAGGACAGCGACGCGTCGATGACGCGGGCCTGGCCGAGGGCGATGGTCAGGCCCAGGCCGTGGCCGCGGCCCCGTTCCGGTGTCCCGGTGCGGAAGCGCCGGGGTCCGTCGGTGAGAAGGTCCTCGGGGAAGCCGGGGCCGTGGTCCCGGACGGTGACCGTCGTGCCGGCGACCGTCACCTCGACGGGCTGCAGCCCGTGCCGGTGGGCGTTGACGACCAGGTTGGTGACGATACGGTCCAGGCGCCGTGGGTCGGTCTCGACGCGGGCGGCGTCGTGCGTGGTGAGCGGTGTCTCCAGTCCCGTACGGCTCAGCGACTCCGCGACCGCCCCGGCCAGCGGCACGGGCCTGGCGTCGGACCGCTCCGCGCCCGCGTCGAGCCGGGAGATCTCCAGCAGGTCCTCGACCAGCGTGCGCAGGACGTGGACCCGGTCTCGGACCAGCTCGGTGGCCTCGCCCTCGGGCAGCAGTCCGCTCGCGGTGACCAGGCCCATGAGCGGGGTGCGCAGTTCGTGCGCCACGTCGGCGGTGAAGCGCTGCTCGGTGAGCAGCCGCTGGTGCAGGCTGTCGGCCATCGAGTCGACCGTGGCCGAGATGTCGGTGATCTCGTCGCCGCCACGGCCGCCCGCCCTGGTGCGGGCGGTCACGTCACCGGCGGCGATACGGCGTGCGGTGTGCGCGACCCGCCGCAGTCTTCGGTGCGGGAGTTCCGCGGCGAGCGCCGCGAGCGGCACCACGACGCCCAGCGTGAGCAGGGAGTACTTCCACATGTGCCGGTCCAGGGCCCGGCGGGTGAGCAGGTCGCTGGTCATGTCGGTCTCCATGGCGACGGGCTCGCCGTGGAGGGTCTTCGCCGCCCACATCGAGGGATGGTCGCCGGGGCCGTCCGCCTCGTACCACGTGACGTACCCGCCGCTCGTGTCCTGGCCGCCGCGCAGCCGGTGCAGCAGTTCGTCGGGGAGTTCCCCGGGAGCCGTGCGGAGCCCGGCCGGTGGGGTGCCGTCGCGCTCGTAGTCGTCCAGGGCCTGGTCCAGTGCCGCTACGGCCTTGGCGCCGCGGTCGTTCATGGACCGCTCGAGGGTGCTGGTGTGCACCAGCCGGCCGACGGTCAGCGCGACGGCGCAGCAGCAGACGGCGACGAGCAGGGCGATCTTCCAGCGCAGCGAACGCCAGTTGCGCAGGTCGCGGAGGACGTCCATGTCAGCGCCGCAGCTTGTAGCCGAAGCCGCGTACGGTCTCCACGCGCTCGGCTCCGATCTTCTTGCGCAGCCGCTGCACGCACAGGTCGACGACCCGGCTGTCGCCGTCCCAGCCGTAGTCCCACACGGTGCGCAGCAGGGTCTGCCGGTCGAGCACGATGCCGGGGTTGGCGGCGAACTCCAGCAGCAGACGCAGTTCGGTGGGGGCCAGCGCGACGGCACGCCCCGCCACGCAGACCTCGAGACCGGCGGTGTCGATGACGAGGTCGCCGAAGACGAGCCGGGTGCCGGGCTCGGGGGGTGACGCTTCCGTACGCGCGGGGACAGCACGGTTTCCGTCCGGAGTGGGGGCGTAGACCGCCCGCCGCAGGAGGGAGCGGATACGGGCCACCAGGACGGCGGTGTCGACGGGCTTGACGACGTAGTCGTCGGCGCCCGCCTCCAGCCCGGAGACGATGTCCAGGGCGTCGCCGCGCGCGGACATCATGAGGATCGGGTCCATGCTGGTCTCCCTGATCCGGCGGCACAGCCCGATGCCGTCGAGGCCGGGCAGCATCACGTCGAGCAGCAGCAGGTCGTGGCGGCCCTCCCGGAACAGCTCCAGGCCGGTCAGACCGTCGGCGGCGCCGGTGACACGGTAGCCGTAGCGTTCCAGCGCCAGGGTGAGAGATCTGCGGATCACGTCGTCGTCCTCGACCAGCAGGATCGACACGGGTGCCGGGGTGTCCCCGTCAGCCATGGGGCCCGACCTTCCTTCCGTGCCGTGCACCGTCCGCATCGGCTGCGGCGGCCTGTCGTCCGACTGCGCATTATGTCTGCCGCACCCATCCATCGTGTATCGGTCACGGCTCGGCCGGGTATCGGCCGGCACCCCGGGCTGCACGGAACGTGCCGGGTCGGGGCCTGTGCGGGAGGTCCGGAAGGATCACCGTTCGGCGGTCGTTCACCGCCACCTCATCCGCCGTCCCCGCGGGTGCCGTGCCTCGGGGTTTGCCTTTCGCGTGTCCCGTCGGACCCCTGACACGAAATGAACGAGGCACCCCATGTCCCTGCGGCACACCGTCGCCGGCCTGGCCGTCCTGCCCCTGCTCGCTCTCCCCGCGACAGCGCAGGCCGCCACGCCCCCGCACCCCGCCCCGTCCCCCCACCATGGTGTCTTCGACCTGCAGGCCCACCGCGGCGGTCTGGGGCTGACCACGGAGGAGTCCCTGGAAGGCTTCGGCAAGGCGCTGCGCCTGGGCGTCAGCACCCTGGAGCTGGACACCCAGATCACCAGGGACCAGAAGGTCGTCGTCAACCACGACCGCCAGATCAGCGCGCAGAAGTGCAAGGACACCGCTCCGCTGACGCCCGGGGATCCGCAGTTCCCGTACGTCGGCAAGTACATCAAGGACCTGACGCTCGCTCAGATCCGCACCCTGGACTGCGGGTTCCAGCAGCTTCCCGGCTACCCGGAGCAGGAGCAGATCAAGGGCTTCCGCATGATCGAGCTCAAGGACGTCCTGGATCTCGTCAAGCGGTACAAGGCCAAGCAGGTCACGCTGAACATCGAGACGAAGGTCGAGGCCGGAGCACCCGAACAGACCGCCCCACGCGCGCTGTTCGTCCGGCGGGTGTACGAGGAGATCCATCGCTCCGGGATCGAGAAGCAGGTCACGATCCAGTCGTTCGACTGGGGCGCGCTCAAGGCGATGCACGAGCTCGCCCCGAAGTACCCCCTCGTCGCCCTGACGAACTACGACTTCCTCCAGGTCGGCAAGCCAGGCGCGTCGCCGTGGCTCGGCGGCATCGACGCCGACGACTACGACGGTGACTTCGTCAAGGCGGCCTCGGCCATCCCCGGTGTCACGGCCCTGTCCCCCAACTACGGGTTCCCGCAGAACGGCACGGTCGCCGACCCGGGCTTCCGCTTCTACCCCGACGAGAAGATGGTCGCCGACGCGCACCGGCGCGGGATGAAGGTCATCCCGTGGACGTGCGACGACCCGGCGACCATCGAGGCGCTGATGGACCTGGGCGTCGACGGCATCATCACCGACTATCCGAACCGGGTGCGGGAGATCATGAAGGACCGGGGCATGCGGATGCCCAGGGCCTATCCCGCTCCGCGCCACTGACGACGGCCCGTCGCAGCCCCCTCGGCGCCATGTCGCGGAACACGGGCCGGGCCGCGGTGCCGCCCGCTCGTCGGAGCTGCGCCGGGCCGGTGTCGGGGCCGTCGGACCGCTGTCGGTGACCCGTCGGCGGCGGTCGGCACCTTTGTGGCGAAGGCCCGCCGGATACCACCGGCGTGCCGCCAACGAAGGAGCACACCAGGCGGCCCTCGTCACGATCACCAAAGCGGACTCGGCGACCCCACGCTCGCCCGCGTCCTGCACCTGCAGGCCATCCCTGTCAGGGTGTACGAGGCGGAGTCCTCCCCCTCGGCCCGTACGCAGGGCGGACTGCTCGAGATCCACTACCACGACGGGCAAGACGGTGATCGCCCGCTGCCGGGCTACTTGGAGATCCTGGCCGCGCACGGCGTCGAGTGCCGCCTTCTGCGGTCGGCCGATCCGGGGCGCGTCGTCTACGAGGACGACGTGCAGATCGTGGTCGTGCCGTACCCGCGACGCCCGCAGGACAGCACGTCCCGGAGTTGAGCCCCGGCTCCGCTCAGTCGAGGGCGTGCGCGCGGCACGTCCGCAGGATCTCGTCGGACAGTTCGGGCGCGACGTCGCGTACGGCGCGGGCCAGCACCATCGCGCCGACCATCCGGCTGAGCAGCAGCACCGCCTGTTCGCGGGCCTCCGGCGAACCCGGCTCCCCGTCGCGCTCGCGGGCGAGTTCCGCGGCGAAGCCGGTCAAGTAGCCCTCGACACCCGCCGCGTACGAGCGCTGGATGGTCTCGTCGTGGCGTCCTGCGTCGATCACCAGGGAGGCGGACGGGCAGCCGCCGTCCGGGGCGTCGCGGTGCTCGGCCGAGAGGTAGTCGTCCACCACCCGCCGCAGCGGTGACCCGGCGGGAGCGTCCCCGTCCTCGATGGCCTGCGCCAGCACGCCCAGGGACGCCGTGAACGACGCGTTGCACACCTCGGCGGCCAGGTCGTCCTTGGACGCGAAGTGGTTGTAGAAGCCGCCGTGCGTCAGACCCGCCTCCTTCATCAGGTCGGCGATGCCGACGGCGTCGATGCCCTGCGCGCGGAACATGCGCCCGGCCGCGTCCACGATGTTCTGCCGGTTCCTGGCCTTCTCTTCCTTGGTGATCCGCGGCATGTCCGCCCTCCCTCACCGACCCGTGTTTGACGTTTTCAAGGTTACCTCTCATCATTATTTTGATGATGCTCATCATCAATACGGCTTGGAGGAGCCATGCGCACCGTCGTGCACACCCGCCAGGGCGACCCCGCAGAGGTACTGAGGCTGAGGGAGGACCCCGATCCGCCGCCCCGCCCCGGCGCCGGGCAGATCCTCGTCCGCCTGCTGGTCCGGCCCGTTCATCCGGGTGACCTGGTCGGCGTCGAGGGCCTGCCTGGCCTTGCGGAACAGCGGCCGACGGAGGTGCGGACTCCCGGCGTGGAGGGCATGGGCGTCGTCGAGAGCGTCGGGCCGGACGTACCAGCCCTGCGGCCCGGTCAGCGCGTCGCGGTCTTCCCGGCGCCGGGTACCTGGGCCGACTTCGTCGTCGTCGCGGCCGACCGTGCCGTTCCCGTGCCGGACGGCGTCAGTGACGAGACCGCGGCCCTGATGCTGGTCAACCCGCTGACGCTCGTCATGCTGTACCGGGCGCTGGACAACGCCCTGGGCGAGCAGGGCAAGGGGCCCGTCCTCCAGACGGCCGCCGGTTCGTCCATCGGACGGCTCGTCAGCGCGGCCGCCGTCCGGCACGGTCTGCCGTTGGTCAACCTCGTCCGCAACGCGTCCGGCGCCCGGCGGATGCGGGAGTCGTACCCCACGCTGCCGGTCGTCACGACCAGCGACGGCGACTGGCGGGAACAGGTCCGGCACCACACCGGCGGTCGCCCCCTCCAGGTCGTCCTCGACTGCGTCGGTGGCCCCCTGATCCAGGACCTCGTCAGGCTGCTCGCCGACGGCGGCACCCTGGTCACGTACGGCCGGCTCGGCTCCGGCACGACCACCCTGGAGGAACTGCCCCTCGTCCAGCGGGGACTGACGGTCCGGGGCGTGACGGTGTGGCACTGGACCCACCGCACCCAGCAGGAGCGTGCCCAGGACGTCGCCTTCGCCCTGGACCTCGCGCAGAACACGCCGGAGCTGTTCGAGGTGGCGGCCCGCTACGACCTCGCCGACGTCAACGCAGCCGTCGAGCACGCCCGTCGCCCGGGGAAGAGCGGAACCGTCCTGCTCACCTCACCCCGACCGACCGGCACCGGCCAGGAGGACGTCCGATGAGGATCGGCATGCTCGGAGCCGGGACCATCGCCCAGGCCGTCGCACGGCACGCGATCCGGCACGGTCACGATGTCGTGCTCAGCAACAGCCGGGGGCCCGACTCCCTGGCCCCGCTGGTCGAGGATCTCGGCCCGCTCGCGTCGGCCGCGTCGCCCGAGGAAGCCGCCACCGCGGATCTCGTCGTCCTCGCCGTCGGCTGGCCGCGGATCCCGGACGTCGCCGCCCGGCTCCCCCACCTGGACGGAACCGTCGTCATCGACACCACCAACCAGTTCGAGTCCCTTCCACCGCACCCCCGGATCGCCGACCTCGGCGACCTCACCGGGAGCGAGTACGTGGCCTCCCTGCTGCCCGGCGCACGCGTGGTCAAGGCCTTCAACTCCCTGTTCGCGCAGTACATCGCGCCCGACCCGCGCCACGAGGCCGGGCGGCAGGTGCTGTTCCTCGCCGGTGACGACGCCGACGCCAAGAACACCGTGATCGGCCTGACCTCCGCGTTCGGGTTCGCGCCGGTCGACCTCGGAGGCCTGCGCGAGGGAGGACGCCTCATGCAGCTCGGTGGCCCCCTCTCCGGCCTCCACGTCCTCAAGCAGGACTGAACCCACCCCCCTGCTCGTCCACATGTCCTCCCCGCGTCCGCGAGGAGGACCTCTACCCAGCCTCGACCTCACGAAAGAGACGTTCATGTCCGACCAGACCTCGGCACCCGGCACCCAGCCCCTCCTGCGTCCCGTCCAGTTGGGCGCGCTCGAACTGCCCAACCGGGTCGTGATGGCCCCCATGACACGCGCCCGCGCCACCAACGCCGCACTGGCCCCCACCGAGCTGCACGCCGCGTACTACGCGCAGCGGGCCGGCGCCGGCCTGCTCATCAGCGAGGGGACCTGGGTCAACCGGGAGGCGATCGGATACATCCACGTCCCCGGCATCTACACCGACGAGCAGACCGCCGGCTGGGCGAAGGTGACCGAGTCCGTGCACGCGGCGGGAGGCAGGATCGTCTCCCAGATCGGGCATCTCGGTGCCGTCTCGCACCCGGACCACCAGGGCGGCCGCCTTCCCGTCGGCCCGTCGGCGGTCGACCCGCAGGAGATGTCCTTCACCACCGACGGGCCGAAGGACACCGTCACGCCGCGCGCCCTGACCGGCGCGGAGATCGCGGACACCGTCCGCGACTACCGGACGGCCGCGGCCAACGCCCTGCGCGCCGGCTTCGACGGCCTGGAGATCCACGCGCAGGGCTCCCACCTCATCGCCCAGTTCCTCAACCCCCGGCTCAACCGGCGCACCGACGCGTACGGCGGCACCGGCGAGAAGCGCGCCCAGCTCCTCCTCGACATCCTGGAGGCCGTGAGCGAGGTGTGGGGCGGCGAGCGTGTCGGCGTCAAGCTCTCCCCGTACTGGAACGGCGGGCCCGCGTTCACCGCGGACGCCGAGGCACTGGCCGACTACGACCTGCTGCTGAAGCGCCTCGGCGACAGCGACCTGGCCTATCTCCACCTCGTCGGTCCGGCGCCCGGCGCGCACACCGACGACACGTTCACCGCGTTCTCCCGCTTCCGCGGCCACTACCGGGGCGCCGTCATCGCCAACCTCGGCTTCACCCAGGCGACGGCGAACGAGCTGCTCGAACGTCAGCTGGCGGACGCGGTGTCCTTCGGCGCGCCCTTCATCGCCAACCCCGACCTCGTCGACCGCTTCACGCACGGTCACCCCCTCGCCGACGGCGACCGCGACACGTACTACGGCGGTGGAGCGGAGGGTTACACGGACTACCCGACGGTCGCCGGTTCCTAGGTCGGACGCACGCCCGTTCGGGTGAGGGGTGAGGGGAGGCGGGGGCTTTGAGGCAATGAAGTCGGCGTTCTGGGCACCCGCCCTTCCATGGCGTGACGCAAGGCCGTGTCGACGGGACAGAGGAGTGGCGTGCGGATGAGCAGCCTCACGGGATGGGAACAGGCGCTGGAGCGGGTCGGCGGGCGGTTGTGGGAGCGGTGGTTCCCCAAGGAGCCGGTCGAGCTGGTCGACGCGCTGCAGCGGGAGTGCGACCGTCAGGCGGTGGTGTGCAGCGAGAACCGGGTCGTGGTCCCCAACGCGTACGACGTGGAGCTCGCCGAGCACGTCCACACCGAACTCGGCGGCCAGGGCGCCCGGGTGGGGCAGGTCCTCACCGACAAGCTGGCGCAGTACGGCGCACGCCGTGGCTACGAGTGGGCGGGGCCTCTGGCCGTGCACGTGACCACCTCCCGTGATGTGCCCAACGACCGCTACCGGGTGACGAGCAAGGCGATGGCCCATGTGAGCGCGGTCGGCTTCCCCTCCGTCAGCGGTCCGACGCACTCCTCGAGCGCCGTGGAGGTGTGACGAGCGCCGTATCGTCCGGGGCCCGCCGCCC
The DNA here is from genome assembly GCF_042731455.1 of Streptomyces sp. NPDC059852. Classification (NCBI taxonomy): domain Bacteria; kingdom Bacillati; phylum Actinomycetota; class Actinomycetes; order Kitasatosporales; family Streptomycetaceae; genus Streptomyces; species Streptomyces sp. NPDC059852. Next base: position 22,174 of record NZ_JBHWJK010000044.1, read on the forward strand.
CTCCTGGCCTCGTCGCCGGGCGGTCGCGCGTGCTGCGTATGCTGCCGGGCATGCGATTCTTCCGACGCGGCCGAAGTGACGACGAACCCATGAAGGGAACGCCGGTCGCCGAAGCCAAAGCGCTCTACGAAGCGGGGCGTTACGTCGAGGCGGAGGCCGAGGCCCGCGCCGTGGCCCGGTCCCGGCCGCGCGAGGACGAGTACACGGCCGTGGCGCTGAACATCGCCGCGCTCGCGACGGGCGCACAGGGCCGGCACGCCGACGCGGTCGCCACGTACGACGAGGCGCTGCCCGTCTTCAGCGGGGTGTTCGGGGCCGGTCACTTCCTGACCCTCAAACTGCGCTCGGACCGCGCCCAGCAGATGGTGTCCCTCGGTCGGTACGCCGAGTCCGAGGCGGAGTGCGCGGCGGTCGCGGAGGCGGCGGCGCGCGGCACCGGTCCCGAGATGGCCGTCCTGGCGTCGGCCGCCCGCAACGGGCTGGTGTTCGCGCTCAACGCGCAGGGCCGCCACAAGGAGGCGGAGACACACGCCCGCGAGGCCCTGGCCGCCCATGCCGCACGGGACCGGGCCGCCCTGGTGCTGCGGCTCGGGCTGGCGCGCAGCCTCAACGGCCAGGCACGCCACCAGGAGGCGCTCGCCGTGGCCGAGGGCGCCGACGAGCTGTACCACGCGCTCCCCGCGGACCATCGCCGCCCGGACACCGGCGCCGTCGAACTAGCCCTTGGAAACGCCCTGTTGGGGCTGGGGCGCATCTCGGACGCCCGTCACCGCGCGGCAGTCGCCCATGACGCCTGCCTGGCGTCGTTCGGTCCGGAGCACCGCCGCACCGTCGAGGCCGCCACCCTGCTCGAGCACATCGACGGCAGCCAGCCGTAGCGCGCGGCGCCGCCGCACGTCCCATCACCGGCCGGGCCGCGGCGGCGCGCCCGGGTTTCCCTCCTGTGGGCGCCATGGCGCCCCCTGCGCGCGTGTCGGATTGCCCGGCGGGTCGAAAGCACCCAACGTCAGGAGAAGAATCCGACAAAAGGGATACGACACACCAGGAAGCAGGACGCGCGCATGCCCGGCAGTGAGAGCGAGAACCCGGCAATCCCCTCCCCCGCCCCGAAGCCCACCCCCCGGCCCCGGACGAACCGGGACTGGTGGCCGAACCAGTTGGACCTCCAGGTCCTCCACCAGCACTCGTCGCGTTCGAATCCGATGGACCCCGGCTTCGACTACGCCAAGGAGTTCGCGTCCCTCGACGTGGAGGCGCTGAAGCGGGACGTGTTCGAGGTGATGACGGCGTCGCAGGACTGGTGGCCGGCCGACTACGGGCACTACGGTCCGCTCTTCATCCGGATGAGCTGGCATTCGGCCGGGACGTACCGGATCGCGGACGGCCGGGGCGGTGGCGGCACCGGAGCGCAGCGGTTCGCCCCGCTGAACAGCTGGCCGGACAACGCGAGCCTGGACAAGGCGCGCCGCCTGCTGTGGCCGGTCAAGCAGAAGTACGGGAAGAAGATCTCCTGGGCGGACCTCCTGGTCTTCGCCGGGAACTGCGCCATGGAGTCCATGGGCTTCAGGACGTACGGGTTCGCCTTCGGGCGGGAGGACCTGTGGGAGCCCGAGGAGATCTTCTGGGGCCCGGAGGACACCTGGCTCGGCGACGAGCGCTACAGCGGGGACCGGGAGCTGACCGGGCCGTTCGGTGCCGTCCAGATGGGGCTGATCTACGTCAACCCGGAGGGCCCCAACGGCACCCCCGACCCGATGGCCGCCGCCCGGGACATCCGGGAGACGTTCGGCCGGATGGCGATGAACGACGAGGAGACGGTCGCGCTCATCGCCGGCGGTCACACGTTCGGCAAGTGTCACGGCGCGGTCGACCCGAGCTACATCGGCCCGGAGCCCGAGGGCGCCCCCGTCGAGCAGCAGGCCCTGGGCTGGCGGAACACCTACGGCACCGGCAAGGGCTCCGACGCGCTCACCAGCGGTCTCGAGGGAGCGTGGACGTACGAGCCGACCAAGTGGGACAACGGGTTCTTCGACAACCTCTTCCGCTACGAGTGGGAGCTGACGACGAGCCCGGCCGGCGCCCACCAGTGGACGCCCACCGACCCGGACGCCCGGGACAAGGTGCCCGACGCCCACGACCCGTCCAAGCGGCACGCGCCCATCATGCTGACGACGGACCTCGCGCTGAAGCTGGACCCGGTCTACGGGCCGATCTCGAAGCGCTTCCACGAGAACCCGGAGGAGTTCGCGCTCGCCTTCGCCAAGGCGTGGTTCAAGCTGCTGCACCGCGACATGGGCCCCCGCTCGCGCTACCTGGGCCCGTGGATCCCCGAGCCGCAGCTGTGGCAGGACCCGGTTCCGGACGTCGACCACGACCTGGTCGGGGAGGCGGACATCGCCGCCCTCAAGCGCACGGTCCTCGACGCGGGCCTGTCCGTCTCCCAGCTCGTGACCACCGCCTGGGCGTCGGCCGCCAGCTTCCGCGGGACCGACAAGCGCGGCGGCGCCAACGGCGCACGCATCCGGCTCGCCCCGCAGAAGGACTGGGAGCTCAACGACCTCCCCGAGATCAGCGAGACGATCAGCGGGCTCGAGCGGATCCAGCAGGACTTCAACGGCTCCCAGACCGGCGGCACACGGATCTCCCTCGCCGACCTGATCGTCCTGGGCGGCTGCGCCGCCGTCGAGAAGGCCGCGGCCGACGCCGGGCACGCGATCACCGTCCCGTTCGCGCCGGGACGTACGGACGCCACGCAGGAGCAGACGGACGTGAACACCTTCGACGTCCTGGAGCCCGCGGCCGACGGGTTCCGCAACTACCTGCGGTCCGGGGAGAAGCTCTCCCCGGAGACGCTCCTGCTGGACCGCGCGAACCTGCTCACCCTGACCGCCCCGGAGATGGCCGTCCTGATCGGCGGTATGCGCGCCCTGGACACCGGCTTCAAGGGCGCCCGGCACGGTGTCCTCACCGAGCGGCCCGGGGCACTGACCAACGACTTCTTCGTCAACCTCCTCGACATGGGCACGGAGTGGTCCACGTCCACCACGGACGAGAACGTGTACGAGGGCCGCGACCGTGCCACAGGGGACGTCAAGTGGACGGCGACGGCCGTCGACCTCGTGTTCGGGGCGCACTCCCAGCTCCGCGCCCTCAGCGAGGTCTACGCCGCCCGGGACGCCGACGAGAAGTTCGTCCGTGACTTCGCGTCCGCCTGGGACAAGGTCATGAACCTCGACCGGTACGACCTGCGCCGCTAGCGGCATCCTCCGCACCGGCCGGGCGGCCCCCCCCGCCCGGGCGCCGGCCGGCCCCCCCGGGGGGGCGCACCCCGGGGGGGGGCAACGGGGC
>NZ_JBHWJK010000045.1:0-20005 GCF_042731455.1 Streptomyces sp. NPDC059852
CGCATACATCCAGTATGCGGACGTCCCTCCGCCTTGCGATGCACCGCATCCGACGCCGCGCGCTGATCCACCGCGGATTACGGGACAGCCCTTAGCGTGGACACGCCGTAGCCAGCAGAAAACGCCGATGGTACAAATAGCGACATGTCGGACCGATTCGACCGGTGGACGCGAGGGCGATGGCGCTCGCTGGTCGGCAGGAGCCCTCGGAGTGTCGCCGGTCAGGTGTTCGTGCTCCAGGTGGCGCTCGTCCTGCTGCTCGTGGTCTGCGCCGTCGTCGCCCTGATCCTCCAGTCGAGCCGCGACACCCAGACCGAGGCGAAGCGCCGTTCCGTCGCCGTGGCCCAGACGTTCGCGCACGCGCCGGGCGTCCTCGCGGCCCTGCGGTCGGAGAGCCCCTCCGAGGTGCTCCAGCCGCTCACCGAGGCCGGGCGCGGCGCCGCCGGCGTCGACTTCATCGTCGTCATGGACACCAACGGCATCCGCTACACCCACCCCCTGCCCGACCGCATCGGCAAGCGCTTCGTCGGCACGATCGAACCGTCCCTGGCGGGCCAGGTGTACACGGAGAGCGTGCAGGGGCCGCTCGGCAAGGAGGTCCAGGCGACCGTCCCGATCGAGAACGGCGACGGCAAGGTCGTCGCCCTGGTCTCGGCCGGGCTGAAGGTCAAGAGCGTGACCGGTGAGGCGTACCGCCAGCTCCCGATCATCCTGGGCGCCGGCGCCGGGGCGCTCGCCGTCACCGCGGGCGGCACCGCCCTTGTGAGCCGGCGGCTGCGGCGCCAGACCCACGCCCTGGCCGCGGACGAGATGAACCGCATCTACGAGCACCACGACGCGGTCCTGCACTCGGTACGGGAGGGCGTGCTGATCGTCGACGACGGCCGGCTGCTGCTCGCCAACGACGAGGCCAGGCGCCTGCTGGAGCTGTCCCCGGACGCCGAGGGCCGGCATGTGGCGGAGCTGTCCGGACTGGAGCCCGAGACGGTGGAGCTGCTCGTCTCCGGCCGCGAGGCCACCGACGAGGTGCACTTCGCGGGCGACCGCCTGCTGGCGATCAACCAGCGGCACACCGACCGGGCCGGCCCCCGCGGCACCGTGGTCACCCTCCGCGACACCACCGAGCTGCAGGCCGTCTCCGGCCGCGCCGAGGTCGCCCGGGAACGCCTCAAGCTGCTGTACGACGCGGGCCTCGGCGTCGGCACCACCCTCGACGTCATCGGCACCGCCGAGGAACTGGCCCGGATCGCCGTCCCCCGCTTCGCCGACTTCGTCACCGTCGACCTGGCCGACGGCGTGGTGCAGGGGGAGGAGCCGACGCTCACGGCGACGGACCTGCGGCGCGTCGCCGCGCACGGCATCCGCGACGACCACCCGCTCTACGAGGTGGACCGGCTCATCGACTTCCTGCCCACCACCCCGCAGGCCCGCGGCTACGGCACGGGCCGCTCCGTCCTGGTCGCCGACCTCGCGACCGCCGCCGACTGGCAGGCGCAGGACCCGGAGCGCACCCAGGAGATCCTCGACTACGGCATCCACTCCCTCATCGCCGCGCCGATCCGGGCCCGCGGCGCCGTCCTGGGCCTGGTCAACTTCTACCGCGGCAAGGAGCACGAGGCGTTCGACGGCGAGGAGCTGTCGCTGGCCGAGGAGCTGGTGGCGCGGGCCGCGGTCAGCATCGACAACGCCCGCCGCTTCACCCGCGAGCACACCATGGCGGTCACCCTCCAGCGCAGCCTGCTGCCGAGGGCCCTGCCCGAGCAGAGCGCGCTGGACGTCGGCTCCCGCTACATACCGGCGCAGTCCGGGGTGAGCGGTGACTGGTTCGACGTGATCCCGCTGCCGGGCAGCCGGGTCGCGATGGTCGTCGGCGACGTCGTCGGGCACGGCCTGCACGCCGCCGCCACCATGGGCCGGCTGCGCACCGCCGTGCACAACTTCTCGACGCTCGACCTGCCCCCCGACGAACTGCTCAGCCACCTCGACGACCTCGTCGGCCGGATCGACCAGGACGAGGCCTGCGCCGACCGGGCCGCCGTCGTCGGCGCCACCTGCCTGTACGCGATCTACGACCCCGTCACCCGCCGCTGCGCCATGGCGCGGGCCGGCCATCCGGCGCCCGCCCTGGTCGCCCCCGACGGCGAGGTCACCTACCCCGACCTGCCGGGCGGGCCGCCGCTCGGCCTCGGCGGGATGCCGTTCCGCACGGCGGAGTTCGACCTGGCCGACGGCACCCAGCTCGCCCTCTACACCGACGGCCTCATCGAGGACCGCACCCGCGACCTCGACGTCGGCCAGGAGATGCTGCGCCAGGCCCTGACCGGCCACCCCGAGCGGTCACCGCAGGACAGCTGCCGCGCGGTGGTGGACGCACTGCTGCCGGCCGGCCCGAGGGACGACGTGGCCCTGCTGATCGCCCGGACGAAGGCGCTGCCGGCCGACCACGTCGCCACCTGGGACGTGCCGCCCGACCCGTCCGCCGTGGCGGGGGTGCGCGAGACCGTCTCCGCCCGGCTGGCCGAGTGGGGCCTGGCCGAGCTGGAGTTCGTCACGGAACTCGTCCTGAGCGAGCTCGTCACCAACGCCATCCGCTACGGCGGCGAGCCCATCCGGGTACGGCTGATCCGCGACCGGGTGCTGACCTGCGAGGTCTCCGACTCCAGCAGCACCTCACCGCATCTGCGGTACGCCGCGACGACCGACGAGGGCGGCCGCGGACTCTTCCTGGTCGCCCAGACGACCGAGCGCTGGGGCACCCGGTACACCTCGCAGGGCAAGGTCATCTGGGCCGAGCAGGCGCTGCCGGGTGCCCTGGACACGCCACCCTGACCAGCGGCTACGTCCTCACCCGCACGGGCACGGACTCAGTCGCACGGGCACGGACTCACCCGCACTGACACGGGTTGCCGGACTGGCACCCGCACCCGCAGCCCGAACCGCAGCCGCAGGCCCCGAACAGCGGGAGGCTCCGGACGTCGGCGGGCTGCTCGGTCGGGCGTTCCCGTGTCGGGTCGGGCGTCGTGGCGGGGGTGCCGGGGGATTCGGCCATGGTCGGTCCCTCCCTAGAAGGCTGGTGCCTGTGCCCATTGCATGCCCGCCCCGCTGGGCGCATCAACGGCGCACGGAGGCTCGTACGCGCCCGGAGCGGACCCCGCGAGCCCCGGCCGGACCCGCACACCGGCCCGCCCTACACCCCGTCCGTCCCGGAGGCCGGCTGGATCTCGGGCTGGACGTCGGCCTGGAGCTCGTCGGCGTGCTCACCGGTGACCAGGTAGACGACCCGCTTCGCGACCGCCACCGCGTGGTCGGCGTACCGCTCGTAGTAGCGGCCGAGCAGCGTCACGTCGACCGCCGTCTCGATGCCGTGCTTCCAGCGCTCGTCCATCAGGTGCTGGAAGAGCGTGCGGTGCAGCAGGTCCATCTCGTCGTCGTCCTGCTCCAGCTGCAGCGCGAGGTCGACGTCCTTGGTGACGATCACCTCGGCCGCCTTCGCCATCAGGCGCTGCGCCAGCTGCCCCATCTCCAGGATGGTGGCGTGCAGGTCCTGCGGGATCGCCCGCTCCGGGTAGCGCAGCCGCGTCAGCTTGGCCACGTGCTGCGCCAGGTCGCCCGAGCGCTCCAGGTCCGCCGACATACGCAGGGACGTCACCACGATCCGCAGGTCGGTCGCGACCGGCTGCTGGCGGGCGAGCAGGGCGATGGCCCGGGCCTCCAGGTCGTGCTGGAGGTCGTCGACCTTCTGGTCCGCCTCGATGACGCTCTCGGCCAGCTTCAGGTCGGAGTCGAGGATGGCCGTCGTGGCGCGCCCGATCGCCGACCCGACCAGCCGGGCCATCTCGACCAGTCCGTCACCGATCGAGTCCAGTTCCTCGTGGTACGCGTCCCGCATCAGGGTCCCTCTCTCACATCTGCCTCAGGGGGTGGGCCCGGCAGCCCGTCGTCTCACCGGAAAAACCGCTTGGCCGGGTGTCCGACAGTCCTACGGTCGTGCCCTATGACAGTAGGACCGTCGACAGTCGTACGGTCGGGAGGAGGACCGTCCGACAGCACTACGGTCCGACGGCCCTACGGTCAGACTGCACTACCGTCCAACAGCCCTACGGTCCGACAGCACGACAGCAGGAAAGTCCGACGGCCCTACGGTCCGACGGTCGGGAAACCATCCGTGCGATCGTCGTTCCGATCCGCCGAAGGCCGCCCCGGAGCCGCCGTACCGCTCCCGACGGTCCCACGATGCGGGCGGTACGCGTCCGTTTCCGCCACCCCCGGTGAACCGGCCCCGTCTCCCAGGTGAACTCTGGGCGACGAGTGTCGGAGGTCGCACTCCGGCGGCTGTGGGCATGACCTGGCCCATGCCTAACCTGGACGCATGGACGTGAACGCGGCGGTCGCCGCAGCGGCTGCGATCGCCGGGGTGCTCACCGGTGTCATCGCCATGCTGGCGTTCCGCTGGAGCGAACGCGATCTGAAACGCCCCACCCGCACCTCCCTGCACACCGACCCCGTCCTGCCGCCCGGCGTGGACACGGTCCTGTCGGTGCTGCGCTCCTCCGCCGTCGTCCTCGACGAGGGGGACGCCGTGGTCAAGGCCAGCTCGGCGGCGTACGCCCTCGGCCTGGTCCGCGGCGGCCGGCTGTCGGTCGAGCCCATGCTGCAGATGGCCCGCGACACCCGGCGCGACGGCGAGATACGGCAGGTCGAGCTGGACCTGCCGCGGCGCGGCACCGGCCGCGGCGAGGCCCTCGCCGTGTCGGCGCGCGTCGCGCCCCTCGGCTCCCGGCTGGTCCTCCTGCTGGTCGAGGACCTCACCGAGGCCCGGCGCATCGAGGCGGTCCGCCGGGACTTCGTCGCCAACGTCAGCCATGAGCTGAAGACGCCGGTCGGCGCGCTCTCCCTGCTCTCCGAGGCCGTCATGGACGCCGCCGACGACCCGGAGGCCGTCGAGCGCTTCGCCGGGCGCATGCAGATCGAGGCGACCCGGCTCACCAACCTGGTGCAGGAGCTCATCGACCTCTCCCGGGTGCAGAACGACGACCCGCTGGAGGACGCCGAGCCGGTCCGGGTGGACGAGCTCGTCGCCGAGGCCATGGACCGCTGCCGGCACGCCGCCGGGACCAAGCAGATCACCATGGCCGCCGGGGGCACCGCCGACCTCAGGATCTGGGGGAACCGCGGCCAGCTCGCCGCCGCGCTCGGCAACCTCGTGGAGAACGCCGTCAACTACTCGCCCGCCCGCACCCGCGTCGGCATCGCCGCACGCCGGGTCACCGCGCCGGGCGGCGACCACGTCGAGATCGCCGTGACCGACCAGGGCATCGGCATCTCGGACAAGGACAAGGAGCGCGTCTTCGAGCGCTTCTACCGCGTCGACCCGGCCCGCTCCCGTGCCACCGGCGGCACCGGTCTCGGTCTGGCGATCGTCAAGCACGTGGCCGCCTCGCACGGCGGGGAGGTCACGGTGTGGAGCTCGGAGGGACAGGGCTCCACCTTCACCCTGCGGCTGCCGGAGGCGGGCGCCTCCCGCGACCGCGCCCAGCAGCAACCCGGTCCCGACGACGAGGCCGGGTCCGCAGCCCCCACGCATTCCCGCACCACCCCCGAGTCAGCCGCGTACGAAACGCTTTCCGCCCCGGAGGTCCTTCCGTGACCCGAGTGCTCGTCGTCGAGGACGAGGAGTCCTTCTCCGACGCCCTGTCGTACATGCTCCGCAAGGAGGGCTTCGAGGTCGCGGTCGCGACCACCGGCCCCGACGGACTCGACGAGTTCGAGCGCAACGGCGCCGACCTCGTCCTCCTCGACCTGATGCTGCCGGGGCTGCCCGGTACGGAGGTCTGCCGCCAGCTGCGCGGCCGCTCCAACGTCCCGGTGATCATGGTGACCGCCAAGGACAGCGAGATCGACAAGGTCGTCGGCCTGGAGATAGGCGCCGACGACTACGTCACCAAGCCGTTCTCCTCCCGCGAGCTGGTCGCCCGTATCCGGGCCGTCCTGCGCCGCCGCGGCGAGCCGGAGGAGGTCACCCCGGCCGCCCTGGAGGCGGGCCCCGTCCGGATGGACGTCGACCGGCACGTGGTCACGGTCTCCGGCGCCAAGATCGACCTCCCGCTGAAGGAGTTCGACCTGCTGGAGATGCTCCTGCGCAACGCCGGGCGGGTCCTCACCCGGATGCAGCTCATCGACCGGGTCTGGGGCGCCGACTACGTCGGGGACACCAAGACCCTCGACGTCCACGTCAAGCGTCTGCGCGCCAAGATCGAGCCGGACCCGGGCGCGCCCCGGTACCTGGTGACCGTGCGCGGCCTCGGCTACAAGTTCGAGCCGTAGACCGGCCCGGACCGTACGGACACGCCGAAGGGCGGGATCCCGCGTGTGCGGCTCCCGCCCTTCGGCGTGTCTACGGCGCTCTCAGTGCCCCGCGGCCGACTGGGAGGCGCTGTCGGAGGGCAGCACGGCGGTGCCCGTCTCCTCCGTACCGGCGCCGGCGCTCGCCGTGGAGTCCGCCGAGGCGTCGCCGCTCGGCGTGCTGCCGGCGGTCGGGGAGCCGGTGGCCGAGCCGGACGGCTTGGCGCCCGCCTGCGGGGCGGACGGGATCGCGCTCGGGCCCCAGCTCTCGAAGTAGCCGTCGGCCGGGACGACGAGGGCGCGCAGGCTCACGTCACCGGTCTTGCTGAAGGTGAAGGTGATCGCCTGGGCGTTGCCGTCCTGGATGCTCTCGCGGCCCTTGGGGAGCACCGCGGCGGCGTTGTCCTTGCCGCCGAGGATGAGGGAGCCGCCGGCCGGGATGGTCAGGCTGCCGCCCTTGGCGGGCTTGAGCTCGGCCTCCTCGCCGGAGTCCTTCACCTTGACCGAGTCCAGCGTCTGGGCGGTGTCCCCGGAGTTGAACAGGGTGGCGGAGACCACGGCGGGGCCGGTGGACTCCAGCTCGGGCTGGGTCACCACGATGGCGTTCTGGATCTTGATGGCTCCGACGCTGGTGGCGGCGTTGTCCGGCTTGATCTGCAGTGTCTGCGCGTTGTTGCCGGCGGCGCACGCGGCGAGCGACGTCATCGAGAACGCGAGGGCGGCGGCGGCGAGGGCGCCGCGTCGAAGGCTGCTGCTCACGGCGGCGGCAACTCCTTGACTCGAACGGGGCGGGCGCGTGAAGCCGCCCTAAGTGTCTGTCAGCGGCCTCAGGTTACCGAGCCGTTCTCGCGCCGCCGCACCCGACCCTCCCCTGAGCGGCCAACTGCCACCGAAGGTCCCTCTTGCACCACCCGTGCCTTCACCCACTTGTGCTCCGGCCGCCGCATTGCCCGTGAGCTGGTCGGTCATTCACATAAGGAGCGCCGCGGCGCGGCTCGCGGCATTTCTGTGAAGGAATGCGCGGACACCCCGGAATTGATCACCGGACGTACCGCCGACCGGGTAGTGATCAATTCCGGAATCGGCCGGGACCCGACTCGGGACGCCGAACGGAGTAGCGGAAGTCGCACACATGGAACCGGACATTTGTGTACGTTAGGTCACTCGTGGGCAGGCTCGGAGGCGCGTAACGCGTGCGTTTCGGCCCGCCCGCAGAGCCCCTCCGACCTGCGAATACCTGCTTCCGTTCAGCCCGCGCAGCACGTTCCTGTTGGAGTTGTCAAGCCCTGAGATATGCCCTGACCTGCGAAAACGCCATTCAGAACCGCCCGTTTCCGTGTTACCCTGGATAGCCACGGAAGGGGTACCTGTCACATGACGTTCAAGGTTGGCGACACCGTGGTCTATCCCCATCACGGGGCCGCGCTGATCGAGGCTATCGAAACTCGTCAGATCAAAGGCGTGGACAAGACCTACTTGGTGCTGAAGGTCGCCCAGGGTGACCTGACGGTACGTGTGCCAGCGGACAATGCGGAGTTCGTCGGCGTACGTGATGTGGTCGGTCAGGACGGGCTGGACCGGGTCTTCGAGGTGCTGCGCGCGCCGTACGCCGAGGAGCCCACGAACTGGTCGCGTCGTTACAAGGCAAATCTGGAGAAGCTCGCCTCCGGCGATGTCATCAAGGTCGCGGAAGTCGTGCGTGACCTGTGGCGTCGTGAGCGCGAGCGCGGACTGTCCGCCGGTGAGAAGCGCATGCTCGCCAAGGCCCGGCAGATCCTGGTGAGCGAGCTCGCCCTCGCGGAGAACACGAACGAGGACAAGGCCGAGGCCCTGCTCGACGAGGTCCTCGCGTCCTGACGCGGTCCATCCGCCTCAGCTCAGCACCAGCCAGTGCTGTGTGATCGCAGCTGTGTGATCGACAAAAGGTGTGATCGACCAACGTTGTGATCCAAAAAAGTGCCGCGGTGCCCGATGACCTTCCAGTCGCCGGGCGCTGCGGCATGTTCGCACTGCGCTGACGTCTGATCTCGGGGGCGCCCCCGATACTGGATGTGCCGGGCCCGGGCAGCTGGCTCGACCGACTGTCACGGAAGGGTCCGGTCAAGGTGTCGCGCCCGGCACTCCCCCCAGCTCAGGCTGACGCTCGAGCGGGGGGCACGCCCAGGCCATACCCACCTGGGCCGAGCACACAAACCTGACAGGAACCGATGTCCGACGAATCGCGTCTCTCGCCCCCGCACGAGCGCGCCGGCACCCGCACGGCCGTCGTGATCCCGGCCGCCGGACGGGGTGTGCGCCTCGGTCCGGGCGCCCCCAAGGCGCTCCGCGCGCTGAACGGCACGCCCATGCTCATCCACGCCGTCCGCGCCATGGCGGCCTCGCGTTCCGTCTCGCTCGTGGTCGTCGTGGCCCCGCCCGACGGAGCCGCCGAGGTCAAGAGCCTGCTCGACGCGCACGCGCTGCCTGGGGACACCCCCGGCGGCAGCTGGGGGAGCACCGACTTCCTGGTCGTGCCGGGCGGCGAGTCCCGGCAGGAGTCCGTCCGGCTCGGCCTGGACGCGCTGCCGCCGGAGCACGACATCGTCCTGGTGCACGACGCGGCCCGCCCGCTGGTCCCCGTCGACACCGTGGACGCCGTCATCGAGGCCGTCCGCGACGGCTCCCCGGCCGTCGTGCCCGCCCTGCCGCTCGCCGACACGGTCAAGGAGGTCGAGCCCGCCGAGGTGCCCGGCACGCCCGAGCCGGTGGTGGCCACCCCGTCGCGCGCCCGGCTGCGCGCGGTGCAGACCCCGCAGGGCTTCGACCGCGCCACGCTGGTGCGCGCGCACGAGACCGTGACCGAGGACGTCACCGACGACGCGAGCATGGTGGAGCGGCTCGGCCTGACCGTCGTGGTCGTGCCCGGCCACGAGGAGGCCTTCAAGGTCACCCGCCCCCTGGACCTGGTGCTCGCCGAGGCGGTCCTCGCCCGCAGGAGGCTCAACGATGGCTTCTGAGACGCCCCCGCCGCTGCCCCAGGTGGGCATCGGCACCGACATCCACGCCTTCGAGGACGGCCGCGAACTGTGGTGCGCCGGCCTGAAGTGGGAGGGCGAGGGCCCCGGGCTCGCGGGCCACTCCGACGCGGACGTCGTCGCCCACGCCGCCTGCAACGCGCTGTTCTCGGCGGCCGGGCTCGGCGACCTCGGACAGCACTTCGGCACCGGGCGCCCGGAGTGGTCGGGGGCGCCGGGGACCGTCCTGCTGACGGAGGCCGCCCGGATCGTGCGCGAGGCCGGCTTCCGGATCGGCAACGTCGCCGTGCAGGTCGTCGGCCCCCGCCCGAAGATCGGCAAGCGCCGCGACGAGGCCCAGAAGGTCCTCTCCGAAGCGGCGGGCGCACCGGTGTCGGTGTCGGGTGCGACGACGGACGGCCTCGGCTTCCCCGGCCGGGACGAGGGCCTGATGGCCGTGGCGACGGCGCTGGTCGTGCGGGTCGCCGGGGACGGCTGACGGCGGCGGCGGCGCGGGACGGCGGCGAATCGCAGCCAAGGCACCGGGCAGGGGGATCGGCCCACTACCCTAGGTGTCGTGACTATTCGGCTGTACGACACCAGCGCCCGGCAGATCCGTGACTTCACCCCGCTCAAGCCGGGCTGTGTCTCGATCTACCTCTGTGGCGCCACCGTGCAGGCCGCGCCGCACATCGGGCACATCCGCTCCGGTCTCAACTTCGACATCATGCGCCGCTGGTTCGCGTACCGCGGCTATGACGTGACGTTCATCAGGAACGTCACGGACATCGACGACAAGATCATCACCAAGTCCGTGGAACAGGGCCGCCCCTGGTGGGCCATCGGCTACGAGAACGAGCGCGCCTTCACCGACGGCTACACCGCCCTCGGCTGCCTCCCGCCGACGTACGAGCCGCGCGCCACCGGCCATGTCACCGAGATGGTCGAGATGATGCGCGGCCTCATCGAGCGTGGGCACGCCTACGAGGCGGACGGCAGCGTCTACTTCGACGTCCGCTCCTGGCCCTCCTACCTGGAGCTGTCCCGGCAGGACCTCGACGAGATGCGTCAGCCCACCGAGGAGGGCATCACCGGCAAGCGGGACCCGCGCGACTTCGCGATGTGGAAGGCCGCCAAGCCCGGTGAGCCCGACTGGGAGACGCCGTGGGGCCGGGGCCGTCCCGGCTGGCACCTGGAGTGCTCGGCGATGGCCCACAAGTACCTGGGCTCCGCCTTCGACATCCACGGCGGCGGACTCGACCTGATCTTCCCGCACCACGAGAACGAGATCGCCCAGGCCAAGGCCTACGGCGACGAGTTCGCCCGGTACTGGCTGCACAACGCCTGGGTCACCATGAGCGGCGAGAAGATGTCGAAGTCCCTCGGCAACAGCGTGCTGGTGTCCGAGATGGTCAAGCAGTGGCGCCCGATCGTCCTGCGCTACTACCTGGGCACCCCGCACTACCGCTCGACCATCGAGTACAGCGAGGAGGCACTGCGCGAGGCCGAGTCCGCGTTCGCCCGGATCGAGGGCTTCGTGCAGCGCGTCGTGGAGAAGGCCGGTGTCGTCGAGCCCTCCGCCGACGTGCCGCCGGCGTTCGCCGAGGCGATGGACGACGACCTCGGGGTCCCGCAGGCGCTCGCGGTCGTGCACACGACGGTCCGGCAGGGCAACAGCGCGCTGGCCGCCGACGACAAGGAGGCCGCCGTGGCGCGCCTCGCCGAGGTCCGGGCCATGCTCGGTGTGCTGGGCCTGGACCCGCTCGACGCGCACTGGGCCGGTGAGACCGACCGGGGCGAGGACCTGCACGGCGTGGTGGACACCCTCGTCCGGATGGTCCTCGACCAGCGCGAGGCGGCCCGCTCCCGCAAGGACTGGGCGACCGCGGACGCCATCCGCGACCAGCTCAACCAGTCCGGGCTCGCCATCGAGGACAGCCCGCAGGGTCCGCGCTGGAGCCTCGGCCCGCGCTGACCGGACCGGCTCCCGGGGAAGATCGATTGTGCCGCCCGGCCCTCCGGGCGGCACACTGCACAGTACGTACTTTCGAACGCTCACGACAGACAGGTAGGTCATGGCCGCGAACAACCGCCGCATGTCCGGCAAGAAGGGCGCGCAGGTCGGCAGTGGCGGCCAGCGACGCAAGGGTCTCGAAGGCCGGGGTCCGACGCCGCCCGCCGAGATGCGCAAGGGCCACAAGAAGAACCGCGTCGCCAACGCCAAGGCGAAGCAGACCGTCCGCCGTCCCGCGCCGCGCGGCCGCGGTGGCAAGGGCACCTCGGAGCTGGTCGTCGGCCGCAACCCGGTCGTCGAGGCGCTGCGCGAGGGCGTGCCCGCCAGCACCCTCTACGTGCAGCAGTTCATCGACAACGACGAGCGCGTCCGCGAGGCCCTCCAGCTCGCCGCCGAGCGCGGCGGCATCAACCTGATGGAGGCCCCGCGCCCCGAGCTGGACCGTATGACGAACGGCCTGAACCACCAGGGCCTCGTCCTGCAGGTCCCGCCGTACGAGTACGCGCACCCCGAGGACCTGGCGGGCGCCGCCGCCGACGCCGGCGAGGACCCCCTCATCGTCGCCCTCGACGGCGTGACCGACCCGCGCAACCTGGGCGCGGTCGTGCGCTCGGTGTCCGCGTTCGGCGGTCACGGCGTGGTCGTGCCCGAGCGGCGCGCGGCGGGCATGACGGCCGGTGCCTGGAAGACGTCCGCGGGTACGGCCGCCCGGACGCCGGTCGCCCGGGCGACGAACCTGACCCGGGCGCTGGAGGCTTACAAGAAGGCGGGCCTCGTGGTCGTCGGTCTCGCCGCCGACGGGGAGGCCGACCTCGGCGAGCTGGAGGCCCTGGACGGCCCGGTCGTCATCGTCGTCGGCAGCGAGGGCAAGGGCCTGTCGCGGCTGGTCGGCGAGACGTGCGACGTCCGGGTGCGCATCCCGATGCCCGGTGGCGCGGAGTCCCTCAACGCCGGTGTGGCGGCGGGGATCGTGCTGTACGAGGCGGCTCGCCGGCGCCGCTGAACACCTGTCCGTGGGGTCACCCGTGCGGGCTAATTGTGCTGACAGTGGTGCGACCTGCGCATCCTTGACGCGGTCCGGACACATCGGACCGGTCAAGGCAGTGTCCTAACCTCGCGTCACTCGGTTAGTTGAGTGTGGACACCAGAACACCCCGCACTCCCACGGGGGACCGCTCGTCGGGATACGACGACGCTCCCGCGCTGAGCATGGTGAAGGTGCCGAGCGATCCGGCGCAGATCATCGTCAATCACGCGAGCTTCCGCGTGCTGCTGGGCGCGTCCACCGGGCGCCCCACGTCCCAGCGGATCGCACGGCACCTGAGCGCCACCGAGGATCCCGCCCGCGTGCCCGCCGCCGGCGCCGCGGGCGCGGCGTCCGGCGCCCGGCGCCGGGTGTCCGTCTGGAACGGCATGTCGGCGCCCGACGACACCGGCGCCCACCGCCTCCTCCAGGCCGCCCGGGACGGCAGCGTCCGGCACGGTGACGAACCGGACCCCTACGGGGGCGGCACCCAGGTCATCCCGCGCGTCGACGTCGGCGCCGGCTACGTCGGCGGCTACGGGGACGGCGGCTACGACGACGACCTGACCCGGACCGTCGAGACCCCGATCGTGGGCGCGCAGCGCACGCACGACGAGTCCCTGGAGACCCGTCTGCTGCCGCACATGCGCACGGTCGAGAGCGCGTACGACGAGGAGTTCGCGTACACCGCCGACGACTTCGGGCCGCAGGACGACGACGGCGAGCCGGACGACGGGACCGAGGCGGCGCCCCGGCGCTCCGGCGACGACAACGCCCGGCACGCGTACTACCCCGGCCGCCGGATGAACCTCGGCGTCGTCCTGCTCCCGCTGCGCGTCTTCCTCGGCTTCATCTCGATCTACGCCGGCATGGGCAAGCTGTGCGACCCCGTCTACTTCGACGGCGGCAAGCGCGGCTCCATGGTGACCTGGCTCAACACCCTGCATCCGTGGGAAGTCGCCGAGCCGCTGCGCCAGTTCGCGCTCGCGCACCCGGTCGGCTCCGGCCTCGTGATCGCCTTCTTCCAGGTCATCGTCGGCGTCCTGACGGTCCTGGGGTGCTGGCAGCGGGTCGCCGCGGTCGTCGGCGCGCTGCTGTCCGCCGCGCTGCTGGTCACCGTCAGCTGGAAGAGCGTCCCGGCCTACGACGCGCCCGACATCATCTACCTCGCCGCCTGGTCCCCGCTGATCATCGCCGGCGCGCCCGTCTACTCCATCGACGGACGCCTCGCGGGCATGGCCTGGCGCCGGCTCGGCCCCCGCTCCGACATCTGGGAGCTGCGGCAGTACGTGCTGCGCCGCGGCGCCCTGATCACGGCCCTGGTGACCGGGCTGACCCTGCTCGTCGGCTCCCTGCTCGGCGGTGCCGTCCGCGACGCCGACCGTGTGGTGGTGCCCGGCCCGGGTGAGGCCCCGCGCAACGAACTGCCGGGCTCGCCCCTGCCGCAGGAGCCCCACAAGCGGCACCGGAAGGCGCCGTCGGCCTCCAACTCGCCGACGCAGGGGGCCACGTCGGGCGCCGCGTCCCCGTCCGGCGCCGCGAGCGCCCCGGGCGCCACCCGGGAGACCGGCTCGACCGGGGTCGGGACACCCAGCCAGACGCAGGGGACGGCCGGGCAGGCGCCGCCCCAGCAGTCGTCGCCGACCGACCAGGAGCCCGGCACCACCGACCCGACGTCCGGCGGCCCGACCTCCGGCGGAGGCGGCTCCACGGGCGGCGGCTCGGAGCCGGACCGGCCCGGTCTGGTGGGCGGTCTGCTGGGATAGCCGGCACCGCAGGACGCCGAAGGGGCCCCGGACATCTCGTCCGGGGCCCCTTCTCGCCGCGTGGGGCCGTCATACGGCCGCCGGGGGCCCTCAGCGGCCCAGGGCCGCCAGCTCCTTCGCGGCCTCCGTGAGGTCCTTCGCGGTGTCGATGGCCCTCCAGTACGCGCCCTGCGGGATCGGAAAGCCGTACAGGCGCCGTTCGCGGGCGAGATGGGGGAACGTGGTGCGCTCGTGGTCGCCGCGTTCGGGCAGCAGGCCGGCGAAGGCGGGGGAGAAGACGTAGACGCCCGCGTTGATCTCGAAGGTCGACGGCGGGGCCTCGATGAAGTCCGTGATGTGCCCGAAGCCGTCCGTCTTCACGGCACCCCAGGGGATACGCGGCCGCGCGAGGGCGAGGGTGGCGACGGCGTCGCGCTCGGCGTGGAAGTCGGCCATGTCGCGCAGCGAGAAACGCGTCCAGATGTCGCCGTTGGTGGCGTACCAGGGCTGGTCGGGGTGCGGGAGATGGGCGGCGGCATACTTCAGACCGCCGCCGCGACCGAGGGGCTCGGTCTCGACGACGGTCGTGACGCGCACCGGCAGGTCCGCCGACTTCAGCCAGTCCTGGAGCACCTCGGCGAGATGCCCGCAGCTGATCACGACGTCCGTCACGCCCTCCTCGGCGAGCCAGACGAGCTGATGGCCGATGATCGGCGTCCCCGTGCCGGGGATCTCGACCATCGGCTTGGGCCGGTCGTCGGTGTACGGGCGCAGCCGGGAGCCCTGGCCACCGGCCAGGACGACGGCTTGAACGGGGCGGGACGCGGCGTTCGGATCAGTCATGACCGCACTGTACGCGGCGCCCCGCTCCCCGCACGCGCGGGAAACCTGCCCGCCATCGGCCGTAACCGCCCGGAAGCGCGCGGGTGCCTCCGTGGAGGCACCCGGTCGGCGTGATCAGCGGTGAGCGGCCGCCACCCCCGACGCGAACGCGGTGTCGCAGACGGGCCGGGCGAACGACTGCGCGCGGTTCGGGCCGTAGGCGTGGACCGCGGCGCGGCCGAGGGCGCGGGCGATGGACGCGCAGTGCCGGCCCAGCGACGGACGCTCGTCGACCGCCTGCTGGAGGTGGGTCAGGGCGACCCCGGGGTTCTTCTCCTGCAGTTCGGTCAGCAGCCGGTCGCGCAGCACGTCCTGCGGAGCGCGCGGGGCGGCGTTCTTCGCACCGCCGACGCTCGTGACGTCGGTCGCCGTGAGCACCGAGTCCGAGGAGTTCCCCGACCAGTTGACCCGGGTGACCGCGAGTGTCCCGGAGAGCACCAGGACGACGGGCAGGACGAGGGCGAGAGTGCGGCCGAGCTGGCGGGCGGGGCCCCGGTGGCCGCGTCGTGTCTGTTGGGTGGTGGAGTGCTTCACGCGAGTGAGGGTAGCGTTCAGTGCGGATATGGCGACATTTAGTCACCGGTTCGAGGGACGGCCAGTCCCCTTTCGTGGGTTGCGTGTTGACGCACACCATTCGAAATGACCGGTATGCCGGGGTATTTGTCGACATGGAAAAGGGCCCCGCAGCGGTCTGCGGGGCCCTCCTCGTTCACCGCGGGTGCCTCACCCGGTGATCGCCGCCTCAGTCGGACAGGCGCGCGCCCGTCGACGTCGAGAAGACGTGGGTCTCACCGGAACGCGGGACGATGTGCAGCGTGCTGCCCTTCTCCGGGACGTCACGACCGCTGACGCGGACCACGAGGTCCTTGGAGTCGTCGCCGCCGACCTTGGCGGAGCCGTAGACGTAGGCGTCGGCGCCGAGCTCCTCGACCACGTTCACCGTGACGGCGAGACCCTGGTCCGACTCGGGGCCGGCGACGTCGAAGTGCTCGGGGCGGACACCGACGGTGACCGTCTTGTCGGTGGTCGCGGAGAGCGCGTCACGGTCGACCGGGACGACGGAGTTGCCGAACTTCACGCCGCCGTCGGCGATCGGGACCTCGACCAGGTTCATGGCCGGGGAGCCGATGAAGCCGGCGACGAACAGGTTGGCCGGACGGTCGTACATGTTGCGCGGGGTGTCGACCTGCTGGAGCAGACCGTCCTTGAGGACCGCCACACGGTCGCCCATCGTCATGGCCTCGACCTGGTCGTGGGTGACGTAGACGGTGGTGATGCCGAGGCGGCGCTGCAGCGACGCGATCTGCGTACGGGTCGAGACACGGAGCTTGGCGTCCAGGTTGGACAGCGGCTCGTCCATGAGGAAGACCTGCGGCTCACGCACGATGGCGCGGCCCATCGCCACACGCTGACGCTGACCGCCGGACAGCGCCTTCGGCTTGCGGCCGAGGTACTCGGTGAGGTCGAGGATCTTCGCGGCGTCCTCGACCTTCTGGCGGATCTCGGCCTTCGGCACACCGGCGATCTTGAGCGCGAAGCCCATGTTGTCGGCGACCGTCATGTGCGGGTACAGCGCGTAGTTCTGGAACACCATGGCGATGTCCCGGTCCTTGGGCGGCAGGTGCGTGACGTCGCGGTCACCGATACGGATGGCTCCGGCGTTGACGTCCTCGAGCCCCGCGAGCATCCGGAGCGAGGTGGACTTGCCGCAGCCCGACGGGCCGACCAGGACGAGGAACTCCCCGTCCGCGATCTCGATGTCGAGTGCGTCGACGGCGGGCTTGTCGGAACCCGGGTAGATCCGGGTCGCCTTGTCGAACGAGACAGTGGCCATGGTGAATGGGCCCCCTTCTACCGGCAGGAACGTGCCGGACGATCCGTTGTAGGAAGGTGGTTGGTGTAGTCCACATGTGCGGACTGGCACTGGACGCTACCTGGCGTTCGCCTGGTCTGTCAGTACATGGAGCATGTGAACTTCGCGGAAATTTTCGACGGAACCCGCCGCTGAGGTGGGTACACTGCACGGGCGCGTGCGTACACCGCGCGCATGCCTCCTTAGCTCAGTTGGTCCAGAGCGGCTGTCTTGTAAACAGCAGGTCGTCGGTTCGAATCCGACAGGGGGCTCCCACAACTGCGGGGCGGTGACTCGAAAGAGGCCGCCCCGCACGTCTTTTCCCGTCCCCTTTCACACCCCCATGTCCCGTCCGGAACACGGGACATACGCCGCCATGGAATAGGATCGCTACTGCTAGTGTTCACGCAGTCACCGTGGGCAATCAGCCTCAGCTCCATGTAATGAAATCCGAGGGTTCCATGCGCAAGCTCCACCAGGTCATGATCGCCGCTGCCGCCGCCGGCGGGCTCACCGCCATCGGCGCCGGTACGAGCGTCGCCCACGACGCCACGCCGTCCGTGACCGACATGTACCGCCCGTACCAGGAGTGCAGCCCGCAGACCGTGGCCGCCACCGATGTCCCGATCGCCGTGCTCGGTCTCTCGGAGACCTTCGACACCACCTGCGGTCAGTTCAACAACGCCTTCACCCGCTGACGGTCGGCGGCGACGTCGTGCGCGACGCCTTCCGCGGGCCCCTTCGGAGTCACCCCCGAGGGGGCCCGTTCCTGCGCGGCCCTCGGGAAGGCGCGTCCGGGCCCACCCCCACGAAGGAGACGCAAAACATGTTCAACGGCAAGAGGATCGTGGCTGTCTCGGGGCTGCTCGGCGGCCTCGCCCTGGCCGGCATCGGCGCCGGGCAGGCCCAGGCCGCGGCCCCGGCCTGCGCCCTGGACGCGCAGGGCAACATCATCTGCACGCAGACGGTCACCGGGCAGACGCCCGACGGCGAGGACTTCGTCCTGCGGCGCAGCGTGAACTGCCAGCCGTCGCAGCCCCTCACCCTGCCCGCCCCCGGCGTCCTGTCCAACGGGAAGACCCGGATCGGCCCCCAGATCACCTGCGCCGACATGAACGAGCCGGCGCCCGCGGCGGCCCCCGCCGACAGCGGTGAGCAGAACGAGGTGAGCCCGCTCATCGCCCGCCTCCTGGGCTGAGCGGACGACATCGGTACGAAAAAAGCAGCGGCCGGCCGGAATCAGGGAGACCTGATCCGGCCGCCGCTTTTTCACGCGGCAATTCGGCATTGGGGTGACCGTGCCTTCCGGGCCGTGACCCGGACCCCGGGTGATGTCGTTTTCCCTTGAAGGAGAACGCCGCCGACACGCCTCCCGCGACAGTGAAAGATCCCAAATTGCTACGGATTGACTGTATATGCTCACATTAAGTAGTCAACCAGGGCTTCGTGCCCGGGAAGAAAGGGTCAATCCATGCGCAGGTTTCAGCGCGTCGCGGTGGTAGCCGCGGCTGTTGCGGGGCTGTCCGCCTTCGGTATCGGTGCCGGTACCGCTTTCGCCGGCGAGGGTGAGTGGGAGGGGCAGTTCGTCACCGCGGTGGCCAACTCCTCGGCCAACGCCGTCGCCACGGCGGGTGTCCCGCAGGCCGAGAAGGCCGACGCTCCGGAGGCCGCTCCGGTCGCCGCCGAGCCGCAGGTCGCGCCGGAGGCCGCTCCCGTCGCCGCCGCTCCCGAGGCTGCCGCTCCCGAGGCCGCTCCGGTCGCCGCTCCCGAGGCCGCCCCTGAGGCTGCCCCGCAGGCCGCTCCCGAGGCCGCCGCCCCGGAGTACGGCTACGGCGAGTACGCCGCCAAGTAAGCATCTCCCCGCGGGAACCGGTGCACGAGATTCAGGGCCTCACACCGGCTTCCCCCGGTACGCCGCAGGCGGTGTGCCGGTGAAACCCTCAGCGACTCGCAGCCCGGCCGCGCGGCAGACCCTTCGGGGTGCGCGGCCGGGCTGCGGCGGTGCCGTCGCCGGGCGCGTCCGAGTTCGCGCGGGCGACGGGTTTTTCGTAACTCGACCATCTCCAGGACAAAGAGGAACGCAGCACATGACCGGTCGACAGAAGATCGCAACCGTCTCGGGGCTCATCGGAGCGCTCGCCGTCCTCTACGGCGGTGCCGCACCCGCGTTCGCGGACGACTCCAAGGGGGTCTGCACCATCACGTCGCAGGGCGACATCGTGTGTGTGAAGAAGAGCGAGGTCGTCCACAAGGACAAGCGTGACGGCTACGTGCTCCAGCAGAAGCAGGACTGCTCGACGACCGAGCGGCCGCGCTTCGTCGGCGTCGACGGCAGGGCGGTGGACGAGGGCGCCACGGACTCGGGTCCCGTCGTCGAATGCAACAACCGGGCGGAGCTGCCCAAGGGGTTCAAGCTCCCCAAGTTCGACTTCTGACGCCCGCCGCGCGCCGGCCCCCCGGCCGACATGAGAAAGCCGGACCCGGAGTGATCCGGGTCCGGCTTTCTCGTTCCGCGGGGAGAGAACTCCCTTACGTCACTTGCCGAAGGCGCTGTTGTTGCAGCCCATGGAGGAGCCGAGGCCCGTCTCCTGCGCGCCGGGGTTGCCTTCGCCGTTCAGCAGGTTGCCGCCCAGGCCGTTGGCGATGCCGACCTGGCCCAGGATGTCGACGTTGGCGTCGTGCGAACGGCAGTTGCTGCTCTGCAGGACGCTGACGCTGCTGCCCTTCTGGCCCCAGCCGCCCTGGTCGGCCTGCGCGGTGCCGGCGCCCAGGAGTCCGACGGTGCCGAGCGCGGCGACCACGACGGCGGCCTTGTGGAGCTTGTGCATGTTCATCTCCGGTGGAGTGGAGGGGGTTGCGATCCGTAACAGACCGCGTTCGTACAGTTACGGAGACTAATAAGAAGTATTTCAAAGCAATGGGCGGCGCGCCAGAATTCGGAAATCTCTCACCGCGTTGGCCGATGGCATGTGAATTCGGCGTGCGCGCCCCTGAATTGTGGGCAAAAAGCAGTCCCGGGGCCGGGCGGGCGGGGGGGGGGGGGGGGCGGGCGCCGGGGGGGGCGCGGGGGCCGCGGGGGGGGGGGGGGGGGGGGGGCCATCGTCGGCCGGTCGCGACGCTACCGGCCCGGACGTAGGCTTGACGCGGGGCGAA
>NZ_JBHWJK010000046.1:0-19165 GCF_042731455.1 Streptomyces sp. NPDC059852
GGGCGAGGACCTTGCCGAGCTCGACGCCCCACTGGTCGAAGGAGTCGATGTTCCACACGGCGCCCTGCACGAACACCTTGTGCTCGTACAGGGCGACCAACTGGCCCAGCACGGAGGGCGTCAGCTCACGGGCGAGGATCGTCGTCGTCGGGTGGTCGCCCTTGAACGTCTTGTGCGCCACCAGTTCCTCGGGCACGCCCTCGGCCCGCACCTCGTCCGGCGTCTTGCCGAACGCCAGCGCCTGCGTCTGGGCGAAGAAGTTCGCCATCAGCAGGTCGTGCTGGCCCTTGAGCCGGTCGCTCATCTCGGCGACGGGCTCGGCGAAACCGATGAAGTCCGCCGGGATCAGCTTGGTCCCCTGGTGGATCAACTGGTAGTAGGCGTGCTGCCCGTTGGTGCCCGGCGTGCCCCACACCACCGGCCCGGTCTGCCAGTCGACCTCGCGTCCGTCCCGCCCGACGGACTTGCCGTTGGACTCCATGTCCAACTGCTGGAGGTAGGCGGTGAACTTCGACAGGTAGTGGCTGTACGGCAGGACCGCGTGCGACTGGGCGTCGTGGAAGTTCCCGTACCAGATGCCCAGCAGGCCGAGCAGGAGCGGCACGTTGGACTCGGCGGGCGCGGTGCGGAAGTGCTCGTCGACGGTCCGGAAGCCGTCGAGCATCTCGCGGAAGCGGTCCGGGCCGATCGCGATCATCAGCGAGAGGCCGATCGCGGAGTCGTAGGAGTAGCGGCCGCCCACCCAGTCCCAGAACTCGAACATGTTGGCGGTGTCGATACCGAAGTCGGCGACCTTCCCCGCGTTGGTCGACAGCGCCACGAAGTGCCGGGCGACCGCTTCCGGGCCGGCCTTCAGCTCGGCGAGCAGCCATTCGCGCGCGGACGTGGCATTGGTGATCGTCTCGATCGTGGTGAAGGTCTTGGACGCGATGATGAACAGCGTCTCGGCCGCGTCCAGGTCGCGGGTGGCCTCGTGCAGGTCGGCGCCGTCCACGTTGGACACGAACCGCACGGTGAGGTCCCGGTCGGTGAAGGCGCGCAGCGCCTCGTACGCCATCGCCGGACCGAGGTCGGAGCCGCCGATGCCGATGTTCACGACGTTCTTGATCCGCCGGCCGGTGTGGCCGGTCCAGGCCCCGGAACGGACCCGTCCGGCGAAGTCCGCCATCTTGTCGAGCACGGCGTGCACCGCGGGGACGACGTTCTCCCCGTCGACCTCGATCACCGCGTCGCGCGGGGCCCGCAGGGCGGTGTGCAGCACCGCGCGGTCCTCGGTGGTGTTGATCCTCTCGCCGCGGAACATGGCGTCCCGCAGCCCGAACACGTCGGTCGCGGCGGCCAGCTCGCGCAGCAGCCGCAGCGTCTCGTCGGTGACGAGGTGCTTGGAGTAGTCGATGTGCAGGTCGCCGACCTGCAGCGTGTACCCCGTGCCACGGCCCGGGTCGGCGGCGAACAGCTCCCGCAGCCCCACACCGGCGAGCTCCTCACGATGCTCGGCCAGCGCGGTCCACTCGGGGGTCTGGTTGAGCCTGGTACGGCCGTCTGCGTTCATGTCCGACTTCAGCCTTCTTTCGTGCCTGTCCCAGCTGTTCCAACCTAATTGATCAGCGCGGGACGTGAGCCGTCGTGACGTCGGCGTCCGGCGCATCCACAGATACGTTCCGCTCGCGCCCGGGTATCAGCGCGAGGACGGACAGGACGAAGAAGGCCGCGGTGAGCAGGGCGGGTGTGTTCGGGCCCCAGGCGGTGGCGACGGCCCCGCCGAACAGGGCACCCAGGGGGGCGCCGGCCACGGCCAGGGTGCGGAAGGCGGAGGCGACCCGGCCGAGCCGGTCGGCGGGAGTCCGCCGTTGCATCAGCGTCGTGGTGTTGACGTTCCACACCATGCCCATGAAGCCGAAGACCGCGAGGGCCACCGCCAGCGCCGTCTGGCTGCGCACGGCGCCCATGACGACGAGCGCGCCGATCTGCACGAGCCCGGCGGCCAGAACGGCCCGGGTCAGCCCGAGCCGGGCGGTGATCGGCCCGTGCCCGAGCCCGCCCGCCAGGCTGCCCGCGGCGTACGCGGTGGAGGCGACGGCGTACCCGGTGGTGCCCGCGTCGAGCCAGCCGGTGACCAGGACGACCAGGGTGGCGACAAGGGCGCCCATCCCGACGTTGCACAGGGCGGTCGCGGCGCACAGGCCGCGCAGGACCCGGTCCCGCGACAGGGTGCGCAGCCCGTCGGCGATCTCCCGGCGCAGGGTGCTGCCCTCGGGCCGGGCCGCCCGGTCCGGCGGCGGGGTGCGCAGGGAGGCGACGAGGGCCGCGGCCAGCAGGAAGGTCGCCGCGTCGGCCAGGAAGGGGGCGGCGGCGCCGGCCATGAGCAGCAGCGGCACCGCGGGCGCCCCGAGCAGTCCGCCGGCGATCCGCTGCCCCGTCATCAGCCGGGCGTTCGCCGCGCCGAGCGCGTCCCGGTCGACGAGGGCGGGGAGCAGGGCCGTGGAGGCGTTGTCGAACAGGGTCTGGAGCGTGGTCAGGGTGAAGGCCAGGGCGATGAGCAGGCCGATCGAGGCGTGCCCGAGGGCCACGGCGACCGCGAAGGCGGCGACCAGGGCGCCCCGCAGGGCGTCCACCGTCCACATCGCGCGGCGCTGGTCGACCCGGTCGGCGACGGCGCCCCCGAGCAGGCCAAAGACGATCCACGGCAGATAGCCGCAGGCGGTGACCGCGGCGATCAGCAGGGGCCGGTCGGTCAGCGTCACGGCGAGCAGCGGCAGGGCGGCCGTACGGAGGGAGTCGCCGAAGCCGGAGAGCACGGCGGCACCCCACAGCCGTCCGAATCCGCCGCGCCAGGCGGGCGGCCGCACGCCCGTCTCCCCCGTCGTCGCCACAGGTCCCCCCTTCCCGGTGCATCGACGCGTCGACGTCGATGGGAACACCGTAGGGGGCACCACTGACAATCGGCCCGGAGCGCCGGCGGGCGAGGGCGACACGGCTCCGGCCGAGTGCCCTGGGGCGACTCGGCCGGTCGTCGATGTCTAGATCTCGCCCCGCAGTTTGGCGAGCGCCTCGGCGAGGATCGCCTCGCCGTCCGCGTCGCTGCGCCGCTCCCGTACATACGCCAGGTGCGTCTTGTACGGCTCGGTGCGCGGCGGGTCCGGCGGGTTGTCCCGGTCCTGTCCGGCGGGGAAGCCACAGCGGGGGCAGTCCCAGGTGTCGGGAACCTGCGCGTCGCTGGCGAAGCTGGGCTGCGTCTCGTGCCCGTTGGAGCACCAGAAGGAGATGCGCAGACGCGGTGCGGACTCGCCGCGCTCGGCCTCGCCCATCGGCCCCGCCCCGACCCGGCTTCCTCGGATCGCGTTGCCACTTGCCACGGTCGTAACTCCCTGCGTGATGGTGCCACAAAGCGAGTCGGCGTTTCGCTTCGCTGCGAGCGCCTCAGTCTACGTAAGGCCCAACGCGCGTCCAGTGATTGGAGTTACAAGCCCCCCACACCTAGACGCAAGCCCCATGATAGGCCGCGCTGAGCTGCGCGTACCGAACATGGGGCCTTACGTAAGGACGGTGTGTGCCGGTCAGTTGTTCACCTTGATCAGCATGCCCAGCACGACAATGCACGCGAACCACAGCAAACCGACCACCACGGTGATCCGGTCCAGGTTGCGCTCGGCGACGGAGGAGCCGCCGACGGACGACTGCATGCCGCCACCGAACATGTCGGAGAGGCCGCCGCCCTTCCCCTTGTGCATCAGCACCAGCAGCATCAGCAACCCGCTGAAGACGATCAGGGCGATCGAGAACCCCAAAACCACGGCTGGACCAACTCTCTCGGACTCGGATGAACGACGGGGGCACGGTAGCCGCGCGGAGCGAGCCACGCATCCAGGCCTACCATGCCCCCGCAAGGGTACGACGGATCGCCGCTACGGCCTACTCACTGGTCACGGAATCGCACGATCTTGACGAACTCGTCCGCGTCCAGGGAGGCACCGCCGACCAGGGCCCCGTCGATGTCGGCCTGCGCCATGATCTCGGCGACGTTGCCCGACTTCACGGAGCCGCCGTACTGGATGCGGACCTTGTCGGCCACGTCCTGTGAGTACAGCTCGGCGATCTTGCCGCGGACGGCGGCGCAGACCTCCTGCGCGTCCTCGGCACCGCAGACCTTGCCGGTGCCGATGGCCCAGACGGGCTCGTAGGCGATCACGATCGTCTCGGCCTGCTCGGCGGGGAGGTCCTTGAGACCGCCCTCGACCTGGGTGAGCGTGTGGTTGACGTGGTTGCCGGCCTCGCGGACGTCCAGCTCCTCGCCGACGCACAGGATCGGGGTCAGGCCGTGCTTGTAGGCGGCCTTCACCTTGGCATTGACGATCTCGTCGGTCTCGGCGTGGTACTGGCGGCGCTCGGAGTGGCCGACCGCCACGTACGTGCACTTCAGCTTGGCCAGCATGGACCCGGAGATCTCGCCGGTGTAGGCGCCGGAGTCCTGCGCGGAGATGTCCTGGGCGCCGTACTTGATCTTCAGCTTGTCGCCGTCGACCAGGGTCTGGACCGAGCGCAGGTCCGTGAAGGGCGGCAGGACCGCGACCTCGACGGCCTCGTAGTCCTTGTCGGCCAGGGCGAAGGCGAGCTTCTGGACGTGCGCGATGGCCTCGAGGTGGTTGAGGTTCATCTTCCAGTTGCCCGCCATCAGCGGCGTGCGCGTGCTCATAGAGAGTCAGTCCTCCAGTGCGGCGAGGCCGGGGAGCGTCTTGCCCTCGAGGTATTCGAGGGAGGCGCCGCCTCCGGTCGAGATGTGGCCGAATGCCGTCTCGTCGAAGCCCAGGGTACGGACGGCCGCGGCGGAGTCGCCGCCGCCCACCACGGTGAAGCCCTTGGAGTCGACGAGGGCCTGGGCGACCGCCTTGGTGCCCTCGGCGTAGTCGGGGTGCTCGAAGACGCCCATGGGGCCGTTCCAGAAGACGGTGGCGGCGTCGGCGAGCTTCGAGGCGTACAGCTTGCGGGTCTCCGGACCGATGTCCAGGCCCTCCTGGTCGGCGGGAATGGCGTCCGCGGCGACGGTCGTGGGGTGGGCCGGGGCCTTGGTCTTCAGGTCCGGGAACTCGGACGCGACCAGGACGTCGACCGGCAGCACGATCTCCACGCCGCTCTTCTCGGCGCGCTCCAGGTACTCGGTGACAGCCGGGATCTGGTCCTCCTGGAGGAGGGAGATGCCGACCTCGTACCCCTTGGCCTTGAGGAAGGTGTACGCCATGCCGCCGCCGATGAGCAGCCGGTCGGCCTTGCCGAGCAACTGGTCGATGACGGCGAGCTTGTCCGAGACCTTGGCGCCGCCGAGGGCGACGACGTACGGCCGCTGGACGTCGTCGGTGAGCTTCTTCAGGACGCCGACCTCGGTGGCGATGAGGTGTCCCGCGTAGTGCGGCAGCCGGGCCGGCAGGTCGTAGACCGAGGCGTGCTTGCGGTGCACCGCGCCGAAGCCGTCGCCGACGTAGACGTCGGCGAGCGCGGCGAGCTGGTCGGCGAAGGCGGCGCGCTCGGCGTCGTCCTTGCTGGTCTCACCGGCGTTGAAGCGCAGGTTCTCCACGACGGCGACCTGCCCGTCGGCGAGGCCCGCGACGACGCCCTGGGCCGAGTCGCCGATGGTGTCGGTCGCGAACGCCACGTCGGCGCCGAGGAGTTCACCGAGGCGCGCGGCGGCCGGGGCGAGGGAGAAGGCGGGGTCCGGGGCGCCCTTGGGGCGGCCCAGGTGGGAGGCGACGACCACGCGGGCGCCCGCCTCGGCGAGGGCCTTGACGGTGGGCAGCACGGCGCGGATGCGGCCGTCGTCGGTGATGGTGGTGCCGTCGAGCGGCACGTTCAGGTCGGCGCGGACGAACACCCGCTTGCCGGCGACGCCTTCGGAGAGAAGTTCGTCGATCGTCTTCATCTAGGGGACTCCTGGGAAGAGCTCGTGATCGCTCGGAAGCGCTCGTGATCCAACAGGTCTGTTCTGTACGTGAGTCAGGGCTCGGGCGGCGCGTCCCTGCGCCGTCCGAGCCCTGAACCTCACATCGAGGTGCCTGCTCTGGATATCAGAGCTGGTTGCCGACGAAGACCGTCAGGTCGACGAGGCGGTTGGAGTAGCCCCACTCGTTGTCGTACCAGCCGATGACCTTCACGTTCTTGCCCTCCTGGACCATGGTCAGGGAGGAGTCGAAGGTGCAGGACGCCGGGGCGTTGACGATGTCCGAGGAGACGATCGGGTCCTCGGTGTACTCGAGGATGCCCTTGAGCTCACCCTCGGCGGCCTTCTGGAAGACCGCGTTGACCTCTTCCTTGGTGACCTCGCGGCCGAGCTCCAGGACGAGGTCGGTGACCGAGCCGGTCGGGACCGGGACGCGCATCGCGATGCCGTCCAGCTTGCCCTTGAGCTGCGGCAGGACCAGCGCGGTGGCCTTCGCGGCACCCGTGGTGGTCGGGATGATGTTCTCCGCGGCGGCGCGGGCGCGGCGCAGGTCCTTGTGCGGGAAGTCCAGGATGCGCTGGTCGTTCGTGTACGCGTGGACCGTCGTCATGAGGCCCCGGACGATGCCGAAGTTCTCGTCGAGGACCTTCGCCATCGGCGCCACACAGTTGGTGGTGCAGGAGGCGTTGGAGATGACGTGGTGGTTCGCCGGGTCGTACTTGTCCTGGTTGACGCCCATCACGATGGTGATGTCCTCGTCCTTGGCCGGAGCCGAGATGAGGACCTTCTTGGCGCCGCCGGCGATGTGCTTGGCGGCGTCGTCCTTCTTCGTGAAGATGCCGGTCGACTCGATGACGATGTCGACGCCCAGGTCGCCCCACGGGATGTCGGCGGGGTTGCGCTCGGAAAGGACCTTGATGGTGTGACCGCCCACGGTGATCGTGTCGGCGGTGTGGCTGACCTCCTGCTTGAGACGACCCAGGATGGTGTCGTACTTCAGCAGGTGAGCGGTGGTCGCGGTGTCACCCAGGTCGTTGACAGCCACGATCTCGATGTCTGCACCCTGCTCCAGCAGCGCGCGGAAGTAGTTGCGACCGATACGACCGAAGCCGTTGATGCCTACGCGGATCGTCACGAACCGATCTCCTCGTTGGTACGCCGGCCATGCGGTGCCGGCGAGCTCTGTTTGGGATGTCCCCGACCGCCTCCGACCCTACCTCTCTGGAGCCGCCGTGGTGACATCCAGATGCCTCATACACGGCACGGCGGCCCGTACCCGTCAGTAGGGTACGGACCGCCCCGCCCTGGAGCCCGGATCGGCCGATCCGGTCAGGCTCCGTCGGGCGTGTGCCACCTCGGCGGGTTACCTCTCAAGTGAGGAAAATGCCTTTCCGATGAGCGCCTTTCGATCGGCCGCCGAGGGCAGGTGTTCCAGGCCGAAGCCGAGGAGCACCGTGTCGCGCGTGGTGACCGCGCCGTAGGTCTGGAACAGCGCTCCGGTGCGCGCCCAGTCCTTGAGGACGGCCGGGCTGCCCGGGGGCGGTCCGGCCGGGCTCCAGGCGCCGAGCGACGTCTCGAAGCCCTCCGTCTCCACCGCCGTGCCGCCGACGACGAGCGAGGCCTGGTCGGCGAGGACGCCGCGTCCGCCGGAGCCCGGGTCGGTGACATAGCTGAGGGAGACCTCGACGGACTTGCCGGCGTACGCGCTGAGGTCGAACTCGACCTGCTGCCAGCCGGCGGAGGCGCCGGTCAGCGCGTTCCAGCTTCCGCTGCTGCCGGACGCGGCGCAGCCCTGCGGGGACTGGGTCAGGTAGTGCGCGAGCCAGGGGTGCTCGTTCATGTAGAAGCCGGCCTCGCACTCCTCGGGCACGGTGGAGCTGGACGCGCCGTTCTTCTCCGGGAGTGTCGTCCAGTCCTCGGCCCCGGTGGTGTGGGCCTCGACCAGGACGTTGTCGTAGCCGGGCTCGACGTCCCACAGCAGCTGGGTGCGCAAGGTGGGCTGCTGGGCCGCAGTCACCCCGGTGAGGTCGACGGTCCTGGTCAGCCGCTTCCAGGCGTCGTCGGTGTGCACGGCGGCAGCCATCCAGGAGCCCGCGAACGGCCCGTAGGGATTGACCGTCCCCGCGAACCGGCCCGCTCCCTCGCTCGCGAACTGCGGGTACGTGGCGGCGGGCAGCTGGTCGGAGGTGACGCTGTAGCTCCCGGCCCGGTCGAGCGGGTTGCCGGGCGCGCCCGCGAGCGTGCCGGAGAACCCGGCGAGATCGCCGGACCCGGTGAAGCCGGTGGCGCCGGGCAGGGACGTACGGGAGTAGGCGCCCAGGTAGTACTGGCTGAAGTCGTTCGACAGGGTGCCGCCGCCCAGGTCGACGTTGCCGCCGGCCTGCTCACCGGCCTCCAGGAGCTTGCCGCCCTCGTTGAGGTAGGCGCGCAGCTGCAGCTGGGTGGCGTTGCCGGGGACGCCGGCGCCCGTGTAGTGGACGACGGTGTCGAAGTGGCCGAGCACACCGAGGGCGTCGGGCGCGCCCCGCTCGGCGACGTCCCACACGACGGCCCGGTGCCCGTTGGCCTTCAGGGCGTCCACGTACTTCTGCGCCTGCGGGGCTCCGGCGCCCTCCTCGGCGACCACGAGCACGTCCGCGCGCGGGCGTTCCGCGATCGTGTAGGTGAAGCGGGAGCTGGAGACCTTCTTGCCGTCGCGGGTCTCGCCGGTGAACCACACCTCGACCTTGTCGCCCTGGTCGCCGTCGAGGACCTTGGCGCGGTACTCGTCGAAGTAGAGGTTGTCCTCGCCGCCGAAGGTCTCGCCGCCCTTCCAGGGCCGCAGCGCCACGTCCCACGTACGGCCGCCGTTGACGCGGTACTTGAGCTCCTTGTCGCGCAGCGCCTTGCGGGCGACGACGGAGACCTCCTGGTCCGCGCCGCGCGCGTACGACGTGGTGAACGGCGCCGGGGTGAAGTCGGCGGCCTTCAGACCGAGCGAGGAGGCGGGCTGGTCGGGACGGTCGGCGCTCTCGGCGACGGAGAGCGCGAAGGGCACGTTCTTGGCGAACTCGTCCTGGATCAGCTTCTCGTCGTCGGGGAAGTTGAAGACCGACCGGCAGTCGCTCGCGTTCCACTGGTCGTTCGGGTCGATGTTCGACGCGGTCTGGCAGGTCGACATCTCGGGGGTGAACATCGCCAGGCCGTTGACGTTCGACGCGTGCCCGTCCGCCTCGCCGTTGGTCGTGTACAGCTCCGAGGAGACCTGCGGGTGGTAGCCCGGGATCGCGGAGTTCTCGGGGGTGCCGGCCAGCGCCTTGTACATCACGTCGTCGGGCGTGTTCGTGGCCACCTGCCACCCGACGCCATAGAGCAGGAGCTCGGCGGCGGAGTGGTAGTTGATGCCGTAGGTGAAGCCGACACGCTTCTGCAGGGCGTCGAGCGCCTTGGTCTCGGGCTCGGAGCCCGGGGACGCGCCGCGGTAGGTCTCACTGGTGGGGTTGGGGGACGAGCCCTCGTCGTCGTAACCCCACTTGTAGGCGAAGTTGCGGTTGAGGTCGACGCCGTCACCGGTGCTGATGACGCCGTCGCCGTTGACGTCCCGCAGGTTCTTGCGCCACAGCCGGGTGCCGGCGTCCTTGAAGGTGTGGTCGTAGCCGTCGGGGTTGGCCGAGAGGACGAACCACAGCTCGGTCGAGTCGACGATCTTCTTGACCCGCTTGTCCTTCTTGTAGTTGTCCAGGTAGTAGTGCATCAGGCGCCGGGTCATCTCCGGCGTGATCCACTCGCGGGCGTGCTGGTTGGACATGTACAGGACGGCGGGCTTGGAGCCGTCCTTGGACTTCGCGGCGTGCTTGGTCAGCTTCAGGGCCAGGATGTCCTGGCCGCGTAACGTCTTGCCGATGGAGACGACCTTGGTGAGGCCCGGGTTCTGCTGCCCGGTCCGGACGATCTCCTCCTTGAGCCCGCCGCTTCCGCTGTACGGGCGGAACACGCCCTCGGCGGCCTTCTCGGTGCGGGCCTCGGCTCGGGCGGTGACCTGGTGCTCGGTCAGGGCGACGCCCTGCTTGCGCAGTTTCCCGGCCTGTTCGTCGGTCAGATAGACCTCGACGGTGGCCTTGCCCTGGTCGGGTGCCTGCTCACTGAGTTCATGGCCGTCCTGGCCGGCCGCCAGCAGCAGGGGTACCTGCTGCTTGGTGACCTCGGCCCGGAAGACCTTCACTTCGCTCGGGTCGGTGTGGGGCGGATTCCCCGGTTGTGCCTGGGCGATGGGTGCGATACTCGCTCCCCCGACGAGGAGCGCGCCGACAGCGAGGATCGATCTCGCTCTGGGTCTCATGTACCCCCCTAGCAGTGTTTCGCCACAGCGACGAATGACTGCCAGGCTCATGCCACATCATGTCCTAGTCAAGAGTGCCGCAAAGAGCGACAAATGACGGTGCCGATGTCCCAAGTGGGCATCGGCACCTATCTTCTGACATGGGATCAGCTCAGGCCGTCATCCCACGAGGTTGTCGGCGAGTTCGTCGCTGAGATTGGCCTCGGTGCCCGGGATGCCGAGATCCTGGGCCCGCTTGTCCGCCATGGCCAGCAGACGGCGGATACGGCCCGCGACCGCGTCCTTGGTCAGCGGCGGGTCGGCGAGCGCGCCCAGCTCCTCCAGGGACGCCTGCTTGTGCTCCATGCGCAGCCGGCCGGCCGCGGCGAGGTGCTCCGGGACCTCCTCGCCGAGGATCTCCAGGGCGCGCTGCACCCGGGCCCCGGCGGCGACGGCAGCGCGGGCGGAGCGGCGCAGGTTGGCGTCGTCGAAGTTGGCGAGGCGGTTGGCCGTGGCCCGCACCTCGCGGCGCATCCGGCGCTCCTCCCAGGCCAGCACCGACTCATGGGCGCCGAGCCGGGTCAGCAGCGCGCCGATCGCGTCGCCGTCCCGGACGACCACGCGGTCCACGCCGCGCACCTCGCGGGCCTTGGCGGCGATGGACAGCCTGCGGGCGGCGCCGACCAGGGCCAGCGCGGCCTCGGGACCCGGGCAGGTCACCTCGAGCGAGGAGGAACGGCCGGGCTCGGTCAGCGAGCCGTGCGCGAGGAAGGCGCCGCGCCACGCGGCCTCGGCGTCGCACGTCGCCCCCGAGACCACCTGCGGGGGCAGCCCGCGGATCGGGCGCCCGCGGCCGTCGACCAGGCCGGTCTGCCGGGCCAGCTGGTCACCGCCCGCGACCACCCGAACGACGTAACGCGAGCCGCGCCGCAGCCCGCCGGGCGCCATGACGATCAGCTCGGAGCTGTGCCCGAAGATCTCCAGGATGTCCCGCTTGAGTCTGCGGGCCGCCATCGCCGTGTCGAGCTCCGCCTCGATCACGATGCGTCCGCTGACCAGGTGGAGGCCGCCGGCGAACCGCAGAATGGCGGAGACCTCCGCCTTCCTGCAGCAGGTCCGGGTGACGGGGAGCCGGGAGATCTCATCCTTCACCGCTGCCGTCATCGCCATGGGCCGATCCTTCCATGCATCCGAAAAATACGGTCGTACGCGGCGGCGAGGAGCTCCGGGTCGTGCCGGGGCGTCCCGTCCGTCCGGGCCACCGGGGCCAGCTCGACCGCGGCACCGAGCCGCTTCGCGGCCTCCGTGAGCACTTCGCGGTCGGGCACGGCGGCCTCGTCGGCCAGCACCACGTCCAGGGCGAGTTTAGGGGCGTGTCGTCCCAAAACCTCCAAATGACGCTGCGGGGAGAAGCCTTCGGTTTCTCCCGGCTGCGGGGCGAGGTTCAGGGAGAGTACCCGGCGCGCCTTCGTCTCGGTGAGGGCGTCCAGGAGTTCCGGCACCAGCAGGTGCGGGATGACGGACGAGAACCAGGAGCCCGGGCCGAGCACCACCCAGTCCGCGTCCCGTACCGCGGCGACGGCCTCGGGGACGGCGGGCGGGTCGGGCGGCACCAGGTGCACGGACTGCACCTCGCCCCGGGTGAGGGCGACGGTGGCCTGGCCCCGGACGGTGTCGACCTCGTCGGGTCGGTCCGGGTCGTGCCCCTTGACCAGGGCCTGCAGCTCCAGCGGCACCGCCGACATGGGCAGCACCCGGCCGTGCGCGCCGAGCAGTTTGCCGACCAGGTCGAGGGCCTGGACGTGGTCGCCGAGCTGCTCCCACAGGGCGACGATCAGCAGATTGCCGACGGCGTGGTCGTGCAGATCGCCCTGGGAGTGGAAGCGGTGCTGGATGACCCGGGACCAGGTCTGACCCCAGTCGTCGTCGCCGCACAGCGCGGCCAGCGCCTTGCGCAGATCACCGGGCGGCAGTACGCCCAGCTCGTCGCGCAGGCGCCCGCTGGAGCCGCCGTCGTCGGCCACGGTGACGACGGCGGTGAGGTCGCCGGTGATCCGGCGCAGCGCGGCGAGCGACGCCGACAGGCCCATGCCGCCGCCGAGGGCGACGACCTTGGGCTGGGCGCCGCGGCGGCGCGGCCGGCCGCCACGGGTCTCGGTGGTACGGCCGGCGCGGTCGGCGCGCCCTTCCGGCACCGCCCGGCGCAGCCTGCTCAGCCGCGGAGTACGTCCGGTCATTCCCGTCCCATGTCCCGGTGCACGACCACCGTCTCCACGCCCTCGGCCGCGAGACGCGCGGCGAGCTTCTCCGACATGGCCACCGAGCGGTGCTTGCCGCCCGTACAGCCGACGGCGATCGTCACATAGCGCTTGCCCTCACGACGGTAGCCCGCGGCAACCAGCTGGAGCATCTCGGCGTACCGGTCGAGGAACTCCTTGGCGCCGGGCTGGTTGAACACATAGGCCGCGACCTCCTCGTTCAGACCGGTGTAGGGGCGCAGCTCCGGGACCCAGTGCGGGTTGGGCAGGAACCGCATGTCCACGACCAGGTCGGCGTCGACGGGCAGGCCGTACTTGAAGCCGAAGGACATGACGGTGGCCCGCAGCTCGGGCTCCTCCTCGCCGGCGAACTGGGCGTCCATCTTCGCCCGCAGCTCGTGCACGTTCAGGCTGGAGGTGTCGATCACCAGGTCGGCGTCGCCGCGCAGCTCGCGCAGCAGCTCTCGCTCGGCGGCGATGCCGTCGACGATCCGGCCGTCCCCCTGCAGGGGGTGGGGGCGGCGCACCGACTCGAAGCGGCGCACCAGGGCGTCGTCCGAGGACTCCAGGAAGACGATCCGGCGGGTCACACCGCGCGCGTCGAGGTCCGAGAGGGACTCGCGGAGGTTGTCGAAGAACCGCCGGCCGCGGACGTCGACGACGACGGCGATCCGCGCCACGTTGCCCTGGGAGCGGGCGCCGAGCTCCACCATGGTGGGGATCAGCGCCGGCGGGAGGTTGTCGACGACGAACCAGCCGAGGTCCTCCAGGCACTTCGCGGCCGTGGAGCGGCCGGCTCCGGACATACCGGAGATGATCACCAGCTCGGGGATGGTCGTGTCGGGGACCCCGGCCTTCTCGCTGCCCGTACTCACCTGTGCTCCGTCTTTCTGGCGTGCGTCCTGCTGGGCGGGATCGTCTCCGGATTTCCTGTGCGGGTCCCGGGGCCCGGGATCTCGGTCGGCCATGGCCCCGGTGTCGTGCTCGTTCATGTCTCCTGCCCCCGTCGTTCGTCCGGGGCGCCCGCGGTCACGGGCTCCCCCGAGGCCCCCGTCGTGGGGTCGGGTGCCTCGTCCTCCATGATCTCTCCCGTCGCGGTGTTCACGGCGGGGGCGGCCGGGGCCGCCTGCGCGAGGGCCACGGCGATGGTCTCGGCCGTCTTGCGGCCTATGCCCGGCACCTCGCAGATCTGGTCGATGGTCGCGGACCGCAGCCTCTTCAGCGAACCGAAGTGCTTGATCAGCGCCTGCTTGCGGGTGTCGCCCAGACCGGGGATGTCGTCCAGCGGGCTCGACCGGAAGCGCTTGGAGCGCTTGGTCCGCTGGTAGGTGATCGCGAACCGGTGCGCCTCGTCACGGATGCGCTGGAGCAGATAGAGGCCCTCGCTGGTGCGGGGCAGGACGACCGGGTCGTCCTCGCCGGGGACCCAGACCTCCTCCAGCCGCTTGGCGAGGCCGCACACGGCGATGTCGTCGATGCCGAGCTCGTCCAGGGCCCGCTGGGCCGCCGCCACCTGCGGCTGCCCGCCGTCCACGACGACGAGCTGGGGCGGGTACGCGAAGCGCTTGGGCCGGCCGTCCTCGTCCTTGAGGCCGTCGGACAGCGGAGCCGAGGAGACGTCCGTGAGGGGACCCGAGCCGTCGTCCGCGCCGGTCCCTGCGGCCCCGGCGGCGCCGGCGGCGCCGTCGGGGCTCTCGCCGTCTGTCCACTCCCCCGTCCGCTCCTTCTCCGCGAGATAGCGCTTGAAGCGGCGGGTGATCACCTCGTGCATCGAGCGGACGTCGTCCTGGCCCTCGAAGCCCTTGATCTGGAATCTGCGGTACTCGCTCTTGCGGGCCAGGCCGTCCTCGAAGACGACCATGGAGGCCACCACGTCGTCGCCCTGCAGATGCGAGATGTCGTAGCACTCGATTCTCAGTGGGGCGCTGTCGAGCTCCAGGGCGTCGGCGATCTCCTCCAGCGCGCGGGAGCGGGTGGTCAGGTCGGAGGCGCGCTTGGTCTTGTGCAGGACGAGGGCCTGCTGGGCGTTGCGCTCGACGGTCTCCATGAGGGCGCGCTTGTCCCCACGCTGCGGCACGCGCAGCGAGACCTGGGCGCCACGCCGCCCCGACAGCCACTCCTGCACGGGCTCCACGGGGTCGGGCAGGGCCGGGACGAGGACCTCCTTGGGCACCGAGTCCCCGGTCTCCTCGCCGTAGAGCTGCTGGAGGGCGTGCTCCACGAGGGCGCCGGTGGTGATCTCCTCCACCTTGTCGGTGACCCAGCCGCGCTGGCCGCGCACGCGTCCGCCGCGGACGTGGAAGATCTGCACGGCCGCCTCCAGCTCGTCCTCGGCGACGGCGATCAGGTCGGCGTCCGTCGCGTCGGCGAGCACGACGGCGTTCTTCTCCATGGCCTTGCGCAGCGCCCCGATGTCGTCCCGAAGGCGCGCGGCGCGCTCGTACTCCATCGCCTCGGCCGCCTCCCCCATCTGCCGCTCCAGGCGGCGCAGATAGGTGCCGGTGCGGCCGGCCATGAAGTCGCAGAACTCTTCGGCCAGCTCCCGGTGGTCCTCGGCGGAGATCCGGTCGACGCAGGGGGCGGAGCACTTGCCGATGTAGCCGAGGAGGCAGGGCCGGCCGGTGCGGCGGGCGTTCTTGAACACGCCCGCCGAGCAGGTGCGCACGGGGAACACCCGCAGGAGCAGGTCGACGGTGTCCCGGATCGCCCACGCGTGCGCGTACGGCCCGAAGTACCTGACGCCCTTCTTCTTGTGACCGCGCATCACCTGCACGCGCGGATACTCCTCGTTCATCGTCACCGCGAGGTACGGGTAGCTCTTGTCGTCGCGGTACTTGACGTTGAACCGGGGGTCGTACTCCTTGATCCAGGAGTACTCCAGCTGCAGCGCCTCGACCTCGGTGGAGACGACGGTCCACTCCACGGACGCGGCGGTGGTGACCATCGACCGGGTGCGCGGGTGCAGGCCCGCCAGGTCCTGGAAGTAGTTCGCCAGGCGCTGACGCAGGCTCTTCGCCTTTCCGACGTAGATCACCCGGCGGTGCTCGTCGCGGAACCTGTACACCCCGGGCGAGTCCGGGATCTGTCCCGGCTTGGGGCGGTAGCTGGAGGGGTCGGCCATGTCTCACACCCTACTGGCGCGCGGTGACACTCCGGCGAGCCTGTGGACAACCGGACACCGTGATCATCGGGGCGGGCAGCAGGTGGGCGGCCCGCCCTCGCACCGGACGCCCTGGCCCCGTCACCCTCCGTCATGGGTGGCGGCGTCCGGACCGATGGGTCGGGACTCGGCCAGGACCGTACCGCCGTTGCGGCGCAAGTGTTGTCGGGGCCTGCCCGACACGCTTCAATGCGGGGGAACTCGGGGCCCTGAACGGCGGCTTACGGATGTGAAGACCCCCGCCACGCCCTCGCCGACGGGCCCGAGCCGTGTGAACGGTCCGACCAGCCGTTGTGCCACCACAGAAAGGCCCCTGCATGCCGCACGCCCCTCAGCACGCCGACATCGCCGCCGTCACCACCGCGGAGCTGGACACGGCCCTGCGAGGCGGCCCCTTCCACGTCGCCCTGCGTGCCGCCATCGCGGCACGGGGCCTGCCCCTGCAGCGGGTCCAGCACCATCTGTCCCGGCGCGGGGTGAAGGTCGGCGTGACCAGCCTGAGCTACTGGCAGCAGGGGGCCCGCCGGCCGCAGCGCCCGGAGTCCCTGCGTGCGGTGCGGGCGCTGGAGGAGATACTCCAGCTGCCCGAGGAGTCCCTGATCAGGCTGCTCGCCGAGGCCGACGGCCCGACCGCCCACCAGCGCCCGGCGGCCCGCTCCTACCGCTCCCTGGTGGAGGCGTCGGGCGTCCTGGAGCAGCTGCTGTCCGAGTTGGACAGCCCGCGCGGCGGCGGCCTGCACACACTGGCCCACCACGAACGGGTCCGCATCGGGCGGCGCCGCGAGCTGGCGGAGTCCGAGTCGCACCACATCGTGCGGGCCCACAAGGACGGCGTGGACCGCTTCGTGGCCGTCCACCACGGCGACCCGGGCTGTCAGCCGGAGCGCATGAGGGTGCACGCCCTGGAGAACTGCCGCACCGGGCGCGTGCGGCGGCACCAGGAGACCGGTGTCCTCGTCGCCGAACTGCTCTTCGGCACCCGGCTGCGGGCGGGCGAGACCCATCTCTTCCGGTACGGCGTGGAGGACGGCACGGCCGACGTCTCCCACGAGTACGCGCGGGGCTTCCCGCTCGCGGGCGGGCAGTACGCCCTGCAGGTCCGCTTCGCCGACGAGTCCCTGCCCGTGGCCTGTCACCGGTTCTCCCAGCACTCGGCGGCGGCGCCCCGCGGCGGCCGGCAGCGACTGGTCCCGAGCGCCCAGCACCGTTCCGTCCACCTGGTCGAGCAGCGGGTGCGGACGGGGATCGTGGGGATCGGGTGGGCCTGGGAGTGAGACCGCTGCCCGTTTCCCGCGGTCGGCGGGTCCGGGTGACGTAAACGCTTGCGCAAGCGTTTACGTCGATTCCTCCATGCGTTACCGTCCGGACGAAGAAGCCGGAGCGGGTGGTCCGAGCGGGAGGAGTCACCATGGCGACCATGGCCGACGTCGCGCGCAGCGCCGGTGTGTCCGTGGCGACCGTCTCCCATGTCGTGAACGGCACCCGGCCCGTGCTCCCCCACACCCGTCGGGCCGTGTTGGACGCGATGGACGAGCTCGGCTACACGCCCAACACCCTCGCGCGCTCCCTGGTGACCTCGCGCACCCGCTCCATCGGGCTCGCCGTGTCGGCGATCAGCAACCCCTACTTCACGGAGATCCTCCAGGGCGTCGAGGCGGCGGCCCTGGAGCACGGGTACGGCCTGCTCCTCGCCGACCCGCACGACGACCCGCACCATGAGCGCAAGGTCGTCCAGCTGCTGCACGAACGCCGGGTCGACGGCATGATCGTCGCCCCGTCGCCCGACCCGCGCGAACTGCTCGCCTACCTGGGGCGCCACAAGGTGCCGGCCGTCCTGCTCGACCGGGTCGTCGACCTTCCGGCGGACGGCTCCCTCGTGTGCGACCAGATCTGTGCCGAGAGCGCCGCGCCGATGGCCCGGCTCGTCACGCATCTCGCCGGGCTCGGCCACCGCCGGATCGGCATGGTCGCCGGCCTTCCGGGGCTGAGCACCACCGTGGAGCGGCTCGCCGGGTACCGGGACGGTCTGGCGTCCTTTGGGCTCGCCTACGACGAGGGGCTGGTCGTGCACGGCGACTCCGCGTCCCGGGGCGCGGAGCAGGCGACCGCCGCGCTGCTGGCCCTCGCCTCGCCGCCGACCGCGCTGGTCACCGCCAACAACGCCATGACCATCGGCGCCCTGCGCGCCCTGCGCGACCACGGCCTCTCGGTGCCCGGCGACATCGCCCTGTGCTGCTTCGACGACTTCGCCTGGGCCGATCTGTTCTCGCCCCGGCTCACCGCGATCGCCCAGCCCAGCAGGGACATCGGCGCCGAGGCGGTCCGCGTGCTCCTGGACCGGCTCGCGGAACCGGCCGCGCCCGCCCGGACCCTGCGTCTGCCCAGCACCTTCGTGCACCGCACCTCGTGCGGATGTGCCGAACAGCCCCTGACGTCCGTGAAAGGAACCCCCTCGTGATCGTCGTCGCCGGTGAGGCTCTGATCGATCTGGTGCCGCAGGGCACGGGCGCCCTCGCCCCTCTGCGGCCGGCGCTCGGCGGAGGCCCGTACAACACCGCCGTCGCCCTCGGCCGGCTCGGGTCCCCCACCGCCTTCTGCTCCCGGACGTCCCTCGACGCCTTCGGGGAGGCCCTGCTCGACGGGCTCCGGGAGGCGGGGGTGGACGTGACGGCCGTGCA
This sequence comes from Streptomyces sp. NPDC059852, assembly GCF_042731455.1. NCBI lineage: Bacteria > Bacillati > Actinomycetota > Actinomycetes > Kitasatosporales > Streptomycetaceae > Streptomyces > Streptomyces sp. NPDC059852. The sequence continues at coordinate 18,323 of NZ_JBHWJK010000046.1, forward strand.
GCGCGGTCCGGAACCGACCACGCTGGCGGTTGCGACCATCGACGCCAAGGGGTCGGCCGCCTACTCCTTCTACGTCGAGGGCACCGCCGACCGGCTCTTCTCGGCGCCCCCGGAGCTGCCGGAGCGGACCCGCGCGGTGTCCTTCGGGACCTGTTCGCTCGTCCTGGAACCGGGGGCGAGTGCCTACGAGGAGCTGATGCGCAGGGCGGCCGGGCAAGGGGTGTTCACCGCGCTCGACCCGAACATCCGGGCAGGTCTGATACCGGACCCGGACGCCTACCGGGCCCGGTTCGAGGGCTGGCTGCCGTCGGTGTCGCTGCTGAAGCTGTCCGAGGAGGACGCGGCGTGGCTGGGTGGGACGCCGCGTGAGTGGCTGGCCGCGGGACCGGCGGCCGTCGTGATCACTCGGGGCGGGGACGGGCTCACCGCCTATACGCGGGACGGGGCGGTGCACTCCGTGCCGGGCGAGGCCGTCGAGGTGGTGGACACGATCGGCGCGGGCGACACGGTGAACGCGGCCCTGCTCCATGGGCTGGCCGCCGAGGACGCGCTGTCCGCCGACGCGCTCGTGGGACTGGGCGCGGAGGGCTGGACGCGGCTGCTGCGGTTCGCGGCGCGGGCTGCCGCGATCACCTGCTCCCGGGCGGGGGCGGAACCGCCGTACGCCGCCGAACTGGCGGACTGGGACGGGGCTTCGGCCGGGGACTTCGCCGGGGGCGTCTGAGAAGGGCGTGCTCGTGCGCCTCTGTCTCTTCTCTGTCGTGCGCTGTTGAGGAGTCAAAGACCGGCGCGGTCCCCTGGGTGGGGCCGCTGATGATCCAACGGGCGGCGCCCCGCGGGAAG
>NZ_JBHWJK010000047.1:0-19079 GCF_042731455.1 Streptomyces sp. NPDC059852
GCCCCCGCGGGAGCTCGTTCGAGCGTGGGGGAGACCGACGACAACGCGGCGAGGCGCGGTGCCGGACGCCGGGAGCCCGGCCTGATCGACAAGACACCCCCTAGGGCACCCGCTGACCCTTGCCGAGCGCGATCACACCGCCCTGGGAGACCGTGTAGAGCTCCACGTCCCGGTCGGGGTTGACGCCGATGGTGGCGCCCGGCGGCACGTCGACGTTCTTGTCGAGGACCGCGCCGCGCACCACCGCGCCCCGCCCGATGTGCACGTTGTCGTGCAGCACCGACCCCTGCACGACGGCCCCCGGGTCGACCACCACACCCGGCGACAGCACCGACCGGGTGACCTGCCCGCGGATCAGGCAGCCCGCGCTGATGATGGACTCCCCGGCGATGCCGCCCGCGTTGAACCGGGCCGGGGAGAGCTGGCCCGAGTGGGTGTAGATCGGCCAGCTGCGGTTGTAGAGGTTGAACGCGGGGCGCTCGGCGATCAGGTCCATGTGGGCGTCGTAGTAGGCGTCCAGGGTGCCCACGTCCCGCCAGTACCCGCGGTCGCGGCTGGTCTCGCCGGGGACGTGGTTGGCCTGGAAGTCGTACAGCTGCGCCTCGCCCCGCTCGGTGAGCTGGGGCAGGATCGAGCCGCCCATGTCGTGCACGGAGGTCTCGTCGTCGGCGTCCCGCTGGAGCGCCTCGACGAGCGCCTTGGTGGTGAAGACGTAGTTGCCCATGGAGGCGAACACGCGCTCCGGGTCGTCCGCGAGTCCCGGCGGGTCGGCGGGCTTCTCCAGGAATCCGCGTACGGTCTGCCCGTCCGGGCCGGGGCTGATCACCCCGAAGGCCGAGGACTCCGTGCGCGGCACCCGGATGCCGGCGACCGTGACGCCCGCGCCGCTCTCGATGTGCTGCTCCAGCATCTGGCGCGGGTCCATGCGGTACACGTGGTCGGCGCCGAAGACGGCGACGTACTCGGGGCGTTCGTCGTGGATCAGGTTCAGCGACTGCAGGATGGCGTCGGCGCTGCCCAGGTACCAGCGCGGGCCGAGCCGCTGCTGGGCCGGGACCGGGGTGACGTAGTTGCCGAGCAGGCTCGACATCCGCCACGTCGTGGTGATGTGCCGGTCCAGCGAGTGCGACTTGTACTGCGTGAGGACGCAGATCCGCAGGATGCCGGCGTTGACGAGGTTGGACAGGACGAAGTCGACGAGCCGGTAGGTGCCGCCGAAGGTGACCGCCGGTTTCGCGCGGTCGGCGGTCAGGGGCATCAGGCGTTTGCCCTCCCCGCCCGCCAGAACTATGCCGAGTACCGAAGGTCCACCACCACGCATGGCCGCTCCCTCACCCCTGGTTGCTTCCCAGCCTGCCCGGAGCGGCGCGCGCTAAGCCTGTTTCAGGATCTCCCCGTAGAGCCGGACCGTGCGGCGGGCCACCGCGTCCCAGCCGAACTCCCCGACCGCGCGCTCCCGTCCGGCCTCGCCCATCCGCCGGGCCGTCTCCGGGTCCCCCACCACGGCGTCCAGGGCCCGGGCGAGGCCCGCCTCGAAGTCGTCGTCCAGCGGGACCAGCAGACCCGTACGGCCGTCCTCGACGACCTCCGGGATGCCGCCGACCCGTGACGCCACGACCGGCGTGCCACAGGCCATCGCCTCCAGGTTCACGATGCCGAGCGGCTCGTACACCGAGGGGCAGACGAACGCCGCCGCGTGTGTGAGGAGTTGGATGACCTCCGGGCGCGGCAGCATCTGCGGGATCCAGTGCACGCCCGCCCGCACCCGGCTCAGCTCCTCGTACAGGTCGCGGAACTCGCGGTCGATCTCCGGGGTGTCGGGGGCGCCCGCGCAGAGCACGACCTGGGCGGCGGGGTCGATGTGCCGTACCGCCCGCAGCAGATGGGGCACGCCCTTCTGACGGGTGATGCGGCCGACGAACAGCACATAGGGGCGGTCGGCGTCGATGCCGAAGCGGGCGAGGACGTCGGTGCGCGGGTCGGGGCGGTACAGCGTGGTGTCGATGCCGTTGTGCACGACGTGGACGCGGTCCGGGTCCAGCGCCGGGTAGCAGCCGAGGATGTCCTCGCGCATGGCGCCGGAGACGGCGATCACCGCGTCGGCGGACTCGACCGCGGTGCGCTCCGCCCAGCTCGACAGGGCGTACCCGCCGCCCAGTTGCTCGGCCTTCCAGGGCCGCAGCGGCTCCAGGGAGTGCGCGGTCAGCACGTGCGGGATGCCGTACTGGAGCTTGCCGAGGTGGCCGGCGAGGTTGGCGTACCAGGTGTGGGAGTGGATCAGTTCGCGGCCGGCGAGGGCTGCGGCCATCGCCAGGTCCACCGAGAAGGTGCGCAGCGCGTCGTTGGCGGTGTCGAGCGCCGGCCAGGGGCGGTGCCGTCGTACGCCGACCGTGCGGCCCTCGCCCCAGCAGTGCACCTCGAGGTCGACGAGCTCCCGCAACTCCCGTGCCAGGAACTCCACATGGACGCCCGCGCCGCCGTACACGTCCGGCGGGTACTCCCGGGTCAGCAGTCCCACTCGCACCCGGAACCCCCTGTCTCAGCGGCTGGTCGTCCCCATGGTCACCCAGATGGGGCGTGCGGGGAAGAGCGCGGGGGCCGCGCGAGGCAGCAGTCGCCGCACAGGCCGCCGCCGGGCACCCGGTAGTAGAGGCAGCAGCTGTGGCGCCGGAAGGCCGTCCCGGTGAGGGTGCCGGTGCCGGCGAGGAGGGGGTGGGCGAGGAGCCGGGCGGTCAGGTCGCGGGCGCGGGCGGCCGCGTCGGCCCGGCCGTGGGCGCGGGTCCAGCCGTCGAGCTGCCGGGCGGTCGCCGCGAGGGCCGATCCGGCGTTGCCCCACAGCAGCCCGCGGGCCACCCGGTGCCGTCGGCCCAGGGCGGCGGCGAGGGGTTCCAGATGCCCGTGCAGGACGGCGGCGGCGACGCTCCCCGCGTCGGCGGGCCGTGCGCGCGTCCCGCCGAGCCACAGGTCGTCGGGGGCGGTGGCGGCGGGGTCCCAGTGCAGCAGTTCCGGATCGAGGTCGGGGACGGCCCCGTAGAGGGCGGCGCAGCCCAGGGCGACCGACCAGAGGCGGGCGGCCAGGCCCTGCTGGGCGACGGACGCGGCGACCCGGTCCTCGCCGGTCCGCAGGACCCGCGCGACCTGACGGACCCGCCGGTCCAGGGCGTCCCCGTCGGCGTACGCCCGGGCCAGGGGCGTCCCGGCCCGCGGCGCGTCCGCAGAGGTGCGCAGGGCGAAGAAGCCGCCGAGCGGGCGGAGCAGGGCGAGGCCGGGGTCGAGGTCCACGGGAGGCAGTAGTACCAAGCCTTCCTCAGGGCTCCGTCTCCGGGTGTCCCCCACACGGACACCCGACCGGAGGATGACACCCGGGCCGTCGTACTCCATCAGCAGTACGACACAGTGGGTGCTCTGGGACGACGACGGGAAGAGCGGCGCACGGCATCGTGTTGGTCATGATGGCCGACCGTTCGCCGCGCCGGGGTCACGGCCCCCGCCCTCCGCAGAGGAGCCGCCCATGAGCGCCCTCGCGTTGTCCGTGCTGCTCTCCCTGGTCTCGGCCGTCGCCTACGCGGGCGGCGCGATCGTGCAGGAGCGCGTCGCGGTGTCCTCCCCCGGGCAGCAGTTCGCGCCGATGCGCCGGCCGGGCTGGTGGGCCGCGGTCGCGCTGAACGGCCTCGGCGGTCTGCTGCACGTGGTGGCGCTGGCGTACGGCCCGCTGAGCCTGGTGCAGCCCCTCGGCGCGCTGACGATCGTGTTCGCGCTGCCGATGGCGGCGCTCTTCGTGGGCCGCAGGGCCGGCGCGACGGCCTGGCGGGGCGCCGTGATGGCGACCGTCGGCCTGGCCGGCGTGCTCTCCCTGGTCGCCGCGTCCCCGGCGCAGTCGCTGGACACGGCCGAGCGGGTGGCCGTGGCCCTGGTGACCGGCGGGATCGTCGTGGCGCTGATGGTCGCGGGCCGGGCCGCCCACCGGCACCCCGCGGTGCGCAGCACGCTGCTCGCGACCGGGTCGGGCATCGCCTTCGGCATGTCCTCGGTGTTCACCAAGGTCGTCGCCGTCGACTGGAACGGCGGGGTGTCCCTCGGCGACCTTCCGGCGCTCGGCACCATCGGGGTCTTCGCCACGGCCGGCCTGCTGCTGTCGCAGGCCGCCTACCGGGGCGCGGGCCTGGCGGCGCCGCTGGCCACGCTGACGGTGGTGAACCCGGTCGTGGCGGCCGCCGTCGGCCTCACCCTGTTCGGCGAGGCCTTCCGGTACGGCATCACCGGGACCGTGCTCGCGCTCGGCTGCGGCGTGGTCGCCGCGGGCGGCCTGATCCTGCTGACGACGGAGCGGCTGGCCTCCGCCCCGCCCGTCCCGGCGCCGGAGACGGCCTCCTCGGGGCAGCGCGAGGAGATCGTCGTCCCCGACCTGCTGGAGGACCTGCTCGTCCCGGCGCGGGCGGGCCGCACGGCCGACGAGGACGCCGGGCCGCGGCCGGTCTGCCTGTACGGCCTGTTCCCCGGCCCCTACGACCCGCCGCCGACCGTCGACCGGCACCGGGTGCGCGTCAGATCCTGACGCCGCCCGCCCGCAGATAGGCGACCGGATCGACGTCCGAGCCGAAGCCCGGGCCCGTACGCACTTCGAAGTGCAGGTGCGGGCCCGTGCTGTTGCCCGTGGACCCGGAGCGCCCGATGCGCTGACCGGCGCCCACGGACTGCCCGTCCTTCACGGAGATCGCGGACAGATGGGCGTACTGCGTGTAGCGGCCGTCGGCGTGCCGGACGACCACCTGGTAGCCGAACGAGCCCTCCCAGCCGGCGCTCACCACGGTCCCGGCGCCGACGGACCGCACGGACGTGCCGGTCGGGACGGGGAAGTCGACGCCCGTGTGGTAGCCCTTCGACCAGGACGAGCCGGCCTTGCGGTAGGGCGTGCCGGTGCTCGCGCCGACCGGCGCGACCAGCGAGCCGCCGCTCTTCGTGACGCGTTCCCCGCGGTCGGTGGACGGCTTCTTCCGCGCCGGTGCCTCGGCGGGCTTGCGGGCCGGGGTCTTCGGGGCGGCCTTGCGGGCGGGCGCCTCCGGGGCGGCCGCCTTGCCGCGCAGCGCCAGGCGCTGGCCGGGCAGGATCAGGTCGGGGTCGGCGCCGACGGTCGCGCGGTTCGCGGCGTACAGGCCCCGCCAGCCGCCCCGGACCTTCCGCTCCTCCGCGATCCGGGACAGCGTGTCGCCCTGCACCACCGTGTACATCTCGGCCCTGCCCGCGCGGGACTGCGGCGTGGTCTGCGGCTGGACGTCCTGGACGGAGGTCTTCTTCGCGGCGGCCTTCCCAGCGGCTTGCGCGGTGGCCCTCGGGGTGGCCGAGTCCGGGTGCACGCCGGGGCTCCCCCCGCCCCGGGTCAGCCCGGCCCGGACCGAGCACTCCGGCCAGGCGCCGGGGCCCTGACCGTCGAGCACCTTCTCGGCCACGGCGATCTGCTGGTCCCTCGTGGCCAGATCGGCGCGGGCCGCGTACCGGGTGCCGCCGTACGCCTCCCAGGTGGACTGGGCGAACTGCAGGCCGCCGAAGTAGCCGTTGCCGGTGTTGACGTGCCATCGGCCGGTGGACTCGCAGGCGGCGACCTTGTTCCAGGTGTCCAGGTCGGCGGCCTGGGCGACACCGGTGCCGATCAGCGGGAGCGCGATGCCCGCCCCGCCCGCGGTGACGGTGAGCGAGGCGCGGTTGATCCTGTTCGGCTGGTACCGGCGGTGCCGGCCGCGTACGGCCATGGAGGAGCCCCCCTCGACTGCGTCAGGAGGGGCAAAAGTAAGCGCCGCGAACAGGCCATGACAAGACGGCAAATCAGCCGCCTGTTCGCGCCAAGTGGCGCGGAAAGGGCGCACTTTGACGAACGCACGGTGCCGCTGAGTGCGCCGGGGCGTTCCGTGCGTATGTGCCTGCGACATCGCGCCACCCTGATGTGCGGTCGCCGTACCGGCACGTCAGGATGGACGAGGGGCAATACTGGCGGGCGTGAGTGGCACCGCTGCCATATCGAGATCACTAGGAGCCAACGGCATGAGCACTTCGGCGCAGATCGGCGTCACGGGTCTCGCGGTCATGGGCCGCAACCTCGCCCGCAACTTCGCCCGCAACGGCTACACGGTCGCGGTGCACAACCGTACGCCCGCGCGCACCCGGGCCCTGGTGGACGAGTTCGGCGGTGAGGGCGACTTCATCGCGGCCGAGACCGCCAAGGAGTTCGTGGCGGCGCTGGAGCGCCCGCGGCGGCTCGTCATCATGGTGAAGGCCGGTGAGCCGACCGACGCCGTGATCCAGGAGTTCGCGCCGCTGCTCGAGCCCGGCGACATGATCATCGACGGGGGCAACGCGCACTTCGCGGACACCCGCCGCCGTGAGCGGGACCTGCGGGAGCAGGGCATCCACTTCGTCGGCATGGGTGTCTCCGGCGGTGAGGAGGGCGCCCTCAACGGGCCGAGCATCATGCCGGGCGGCCCGAAGGAGTCGTACGACTCGCTGGGCCCGATGCTGGAGAAGATCTCCGCCAAGGCGAAGGACGGGGCGCCCTGTGTGACGCATGTCGGTCCCGACGGCGCCGGGCACTTCGTGAAGATGGTCCACAACGGCATCGAGTACGCCGACATGCAGCTGATCGGTGAGGCGTACCAGCTGCTGCGCGACGTCGCCGGGTACGAGCCCGCGCAGATCGCGGAGATCTTCCGCACCTGGAACCAGGGCCGGCTGGACTCCTACCTCATCGAGATCACCGCCGAGGTGCTGTCCCACGTGGACGCGGCGACCGGCAAGCCGTTCGTGGACGTCGTCGTCGACCAGGCCGAGCAGAAGGGCACGGGGCGCTGGACCGTGCAGATCGCGCTCGACCTCGGGGTGCCGGTGTCCGGCATCGCGGAGGCCGTCTTCGCCCGGTCGCTGTCCGGGCACGCGGCGCTGCGGGACGCGTCGCGCGGGCTGGCGGGCCCGAAGGCCACGCCGCTGAGCGAGTCGGAGGCCGCGGCCTTCGCCGACCGGGTCGAGCAGGCGCTGTACGCGTCGAAGATCGTGTCGTACACGCAGGGCTTCCACGAGATCGACGCGGCCCGCTCCGAGTACGACTGGGACATCGACCTGGGTGCCGTCTCGGCGATCTGGCGGGGCGGCTGCATCATCCGCGCGGCGTTCCTGGACCGTATCCGGGCCGCCTACGACACCCGTCCCGACCTGCCGAGCCTGCTGTCCGACGAGACCTTCGCACAGGAGATCGCCGACGCGCAGGACGACTGGCGCGAGGTGCTGATCGCCGCGACGCGCCAGGGCGTGCCGACGCCGGGCTTCGCGGCGGCCCTCGCCTACTACGACGCGCTGCGCGCGGAGCGGCTGCCGGCCGCGCTCACCCAGGGGCAGCGGGACTTCTTCGGCGCCCACACCTACCGCCGGGTCGACCGGGACGGCTCGTTCCACACGCTGTGGGGCGGGGACCGCTCGGAGGTGTCGGCATAGGGGTCTCCCCCTCCGCCGTCTCGTCCGCCCCGTCCCCGGTCTCGACCCGGGGGCGGGGCGGACGGCTGTCCGGGTGAGCCCGACTGCCCCGAGTGGCGTCCCCGGGTGGTGGGCGCCGGGCCGCCCGCCGAGGCTGTCCTACGCCGAGACCGCCATGATCCGTGTGGGCGGGCGGTGCCGCACGGCGATGTCGACGCCGGTGTGGCCGGGACGTCTCAGAGACGGGATCACATGGCGGAACAGGACATCGGAACGGGCCGCCCGCCGCCGCCCGTCCACGGCCGCGCCCCGGTGCGCGACCGGGCCCGGCGCACAGGTGGCGCGCGGTACATCCGGCACGGGGGAGGCGCACGGCAGGGGCGCTCCGCGGCGGCCCTCGTCACGGCGGCAGCGTCTCTCCTCGTCGCCCTCGCCCCCACGGCCGGCGCCGCCGAACCGCGGCCGCTGGTGCCGGCACGCTTCGTGCCCGGCCCCTGCCCGGCGACGCCCGAGCCGGTGCCCGGCCGATGCGGGTATCTGGAGGTGCCGGAGAACCGCGCCCGGCGCGGCGGCCGGACCGTCCGGCTGACCGTGGCGATCGTCCCGGCCGCCTCGGGACGTGCCGCCGCCGACCCGGTGGTCTTCATGACGGGCGGCCCGGGGGCCGACGCGATCAGCGACATCCCGTTCCTCGTCGACTCGGGTGTGAACCGGGACCGCGACCTGATCGTGATGGCTCAGCGCGGCACCCTCCACTCCCGCCCGAACCTGGCCTGCCCGGAGGTCGACCGCTTCTACGCCGAGGCGGTGGGCCTGCGCTACGACGCGCCGTCGACGGGGCGGCGCCTGGTGGCCGCGACCCGGGCGTGCCGGGACCGCCTCACGGCCTCCGGCGTCGACCTGAGCGCCTACAACACCACCGAGAACGCCGCCGACTTCGCCGATCTGCGCCGGGCCCTGGGCATCGAGCGGTGGAACGTCTAGGGCTACTCGTACGGCACCGATCTCGCCCTCACCTATCTGCGCCGGCACCCGTGGGGTGTCCGCTCGGTCGCGATCGACTCCGTGGTCCCGCCGCGGATCGTCAGCCTGCCCTGGACGTGGGACAGCGCCCATGAGGGCATCACCACCGTCTTCGCGGCGTGCGCGGCCCAGCCCCGGTGCGCCCGCCGCTACCCGGATCTCCGGCGGACGCTGGACCGGCAGGTCGGACGGCTGGAGGCGCACCCCCTCACCGTCATGGCGCAGCCGCCCGCCGGGGGTGCGCCGGTGCGGGTCGTCCTCGACGGGGGCGCGCTGGTCAACCTGCTCGTCGCCAACGCCGTCCCTGCCGTCGACGTCCCCGCCGCCCTGGACGAACTGGCGCATGGGAACCCGGAGCGGTTCGCGCGGGCCCGCGCGGCGGGCGCCACCCCGGTCCTCGGCGAGTTCGCGCACGGGCTGACCCAGTCGGTGGCCTGCGCGGAGTGGGTGCCCGGCCACAGCCGGGCCGACCTGCTGCGGGCGGGCCGGCGGGCGTTCCCCGGCTGGCCGGACAGTGTGCTGGCCCAGGCCCCGCAACTGCCGTTCGAGCACGAGGTGTGCCGTGTCTGGGACGTCCCGGACCGGACCGCCGTCCAGCGGCTGACGACCACGAGCGCGGTACCGGCGCTGGTCCTGTCGGGCACGTTCGACGCGAAGACCGGGGCCCGCTGGGGCGCCTACGCGGCCCGCACCCTGTCCCGCTCGACCACGGTCCGCATCCCCGGCGTCGGGCACTGGGTGGTACCGCAGTCGCCGTGCGCGCAACGCGTCCTGGCGTCCTTCCTGACCCGCCCGACCGGCCCCGACACCACCTGCGTGGCGGGGCTGGCTCCCAAGCCCTTCACGATCACGCCCGCACCGAAGCCCCCGTCGTCCCCCGCCCCCGCCCCTCCCCGCCCGGAGACCGTATGACCGCCACGCTCCCCCACCCCTGGCTTCCGGCCGTCCTCGCCGCCGCCACCGCCGGTGTCCTCGTCACCGGTCTCGCCGTGCCGCCCGCTCACGCCGACGGCGGCGGAACGGCACCGCTCGGCACGGTCGCCCGCACCGCCGGGCACGCCCGCTACACGCCGGGCCCCTGCCCCCGGACCGCCGATCCGGTGCCCGCGCTGGAGGGGGCCCGGTGCGGCACACTGACGGTGCCCGAGAACCGGTCGCGGCCGGGCGGGCGCCGGATCACGCTCGGGGTGGCGATCGTCCCGGCGGTCGCGCGGCGGGCGTCCGACCCGATCGTGTGGTTCGCGGGCGGCCCCGGCGACGACGCGGTGTCCGAGGCCCAGCTCGCCGTGAACGGCGGCCTCAACCGCGACCGGGACGTCGTCTTCATGTCGCAGCGCGGCACCTACTCGGCGAACCCGGCGCTGACCTGCCCGAACATCGACGAGTTCAACGCCCGCTCGGTCGGCCTCGTCTACGGCGCCCCGTCGACCGGGCGGCTGCACGTCCGGGCGACCCGCGCGTGCCGGGACCGGCTGGCCCGCCTCGGCGCCGACCTGCCGGCGTACGACACCGGCGAGAGCGCCGCCGACTACGCGGACCTGCGGGCCGCGCTGGGCCTGCGCTGGTGGAACGTCTTCGGCATCTCCTACGGCACCGACCTCGCGCTCACCTATATGCGCCGCTACCCGCAGGGCGTGCGGTCCGTCGGCATCGACGGCGTCCTGCCGCCCTCCCTGGCGGGCGCGAGCCTGACCTGGAGTGCGGCACGGCAGGGCTTCGACGGCCTGTTCCGCGCCTGCGCCGAGCAGCTGGCCTGCGCCCGCCGGTACCCGGACCTGCAAGGAACGTTCGAACGCCTGGTGCGCCAACTGGAGGCCCGCCCGCTCACGACGACGGTCACGGTGCCGGACCGGCCGTCCCCGGTGAAGGTGGTCCTGGACGGCGGCGTGCTGGTGAACTGGCTGACCTCGGCCACCCATGTGGCGGCCGGGGTGCCGCGCTCGATCGACGCGCTGGCCCACGGCGACCCGACGCGGATCGCGGAGCAGTGGGCGGGCGGGAAGCTCAGTCCGCAGGCCGTCGGACGGCTGGCCCACGGCCTCGCCTACGGCGTCTTCTGCCGGGAGTGGACACCGTACGAGACCGAGGCCGACGTGATCCGCGCCGGGCGGCGCGCGTTCCCGTCGTTCCCGCGCTCGGTGCTGGCCAACGCCCCGCAGTTGCCGTTCCTGCACGACGACTGCCGGGCCTGGGAGGTCCCGCCGGCGCCCCCGTCGATCCGGAGCGTGACCCGCAGTTCCATCCCGACGCTCGTCATGTCGGCCGGTTTCGACGCGCAGACCGGCGCGAGCAACGGGGCGTACGTGGCCCGGACGCTGAGCCGGTCCACGGTGGTCACGGTCCCGTACGTCGCCCACGTCGCCTTCGCGGAGTCGCCGTGCGCGCAGTCCATCACCGTGTCGTTCTTCCGGTCCCCGACCGCGGCGGACCGGTCGTGCCTGGCGACCGTACGCCCGCCGCGGTTCGAGATCGCACCGTAGGCCGTGCCCGGCCCGGCGGTCAGCTGAGCGGGGGGCCGGGCTCGGGGTTCGGCACGGGTTCGGGATCGGCGCTGTACATCGGGTCCGTGCCGACCGTCGGCTCAGCGGCGGCCCGGGCTCGGGGCTCGGCACCGGTTCGGGTCCCGGCGGGATCGGTACCGCGACATCGGGTCCGGGCGACCGTCAGCTGAGCGGGGGCTCTGGCTCAGGGCTCGGCGCCGGTCCCGGTCCCGGTCCCGGCGGGATCGGTGCCGTACGTCGGGTCCGTGCCGACGGTCAGCTGAGCGGCGGCCCGGGCTCGGGGTTCGGCACCGGTTCGGGTCCCGGCGGGATCGGCGAGGGGGCGGGCCCCGGCGGTACGGGGTCGGGCGGCGACGGTGGGCCCGGCGGCGCGGGGTCGGGCGGCGACGGTGGGCCCGGCGGTACCGGGTCCGGTGCCGGGGGCGGGCCCGGCGTGGGCGGCGGCGGCCCGGGTGCCGGGGGCTGGGGAGCCGGCGGGGGCTCCGGGGGCGGGACCGGATGGGGCTCCGGGTGCTGCGGCTCCGGGTCCGGCGCCGGTCCGGGGACCGGATCCGGATACGGGTTCGTCATGGCGTCCTCCAGCCACTCGACGCAGGTCGGCTCTGGACTACTGCCCCGCCTACCCGGGGCGGGCGCGGGCAGTCACCCGCCCGCACCACGCACGACCCGCCGGCAGACGCCGGGAGACGTCAGAACCGCTCGGGATGCGCCCGCAGCCAGTCCTTCGCGGCGGCGAGCAGCCGCGGGTCGGCCGCCGGGGCCTCGTCCGGATGCCGCTCGGCCCACTTGACGACGTACGGGCAGAGCGGTGCGACGACGACGCCCTCGCGCTCCGCCGTGCGGTACAGCTCGCGAGCGAGGGAGCCGGCAATGCCCTTCCCCTCGTGGGCGGGCTCCACGATCGTATGGACGGGGACGAGGGCGCGGGACGGTTCGTCGAGGACGAAGTACTCGATGTGGCCGACGACCTCGTCGCCCTGGACCGCCTCCAGGCGGCCCGCCGCCCGGTCGTCACGGATCTCGGTGTCGCTCATCGCACGCTCCTGCTCCTGCTCCGGGGACTCAGGCCACCGGCACGGCTTGCGGACTGCGCTCCTGGTCGGAGCCCGGCACCGGCTCGGACGGGTCGGCGCCGAGGGCGACGATCCGGTTGGCGCCGTCCACGTGCACGACGCGCGGCTCGTACTCCCGCGCCTCGGCGTCGGTCATCTGAGCGTAACTGATGATGATCACCAGGTCGCCGGGGTGGACTAGATGGGCGGCGGCCCCGTTGATCCCGATGACACCGGACCCGCGCTCCCCCTCGATGACGTACGTCTCGAGCCGGGCGCCGTTGGTGATGTCGACGATGTGCACGAGCTCGCCGGGATACAGATCGGCGCCGTCGAGCAGATCCGCGTCGATGGTCACCGATCCCACATAGTGCAGGTCGGCCTGGGTGACGGTGGCACGGTGGATCTTGGACTTGAACATGGTGCGCAGCACGTTGGACTCCTGGAAGTCGGCTCCCTGCCTGCTGGTGCAGGTCAAAGGCGGTCGTGACTCTACCGTCGGAGCGTGCGAGGGACTCGAAGACTGTGAGGAACATCGCCTGCTTCTGTCTCGAGTCGTTCGTCCGAGCTCGGCGAGAAGCCGCTCGGCGTGAGACATCACGGCCAGACACCTCCTCGCACTTACCATCGCACTGCAACCGAGGTGCGATATTGCCGGGAAGGATACGAATGGCGGACAGACCTGGTGTAATCGGCGGCGAACGACCGTGGACCAAGGGGGCGCCGCCGTATGCATGCCAAGGAGACGTTGTTCGCCGATCTGATGCAGGGCCGCGCTCAGCAATTCCAAGTGCCGCTCTATCAAAGGACGTACTCCTGGACCGAAAAGCACCTCAAACAGCTGTGGGGCGACATCCTGGAACAGGCGGGTCTGCTCGAGTCGTCCGACGAGAAGGAGAGCACCCACTTCCTCGGCTCGGTGGTGCTCGCGCCGTCACCGCAGAACGACGTGACGTTCCCCCGCTGGCTCGTCGTCGACGGTCAACAGCGGCTGACCACCCTGTCCCTGGCCCTGGCTGCCATCCGCGATCACGTCGCGGACACCGCACCCGTCGAGGCCCAGCGTATCGATGAGCAGTACCTGATCAACAAGTGGAAAAGCGGCAACGATCACCTCCGTCTGCTGCCGACCCAGGCGGACAGGACGCAGTTCGCCGCTCATGTCCGCGGGCCTCTTACCGATCAGGGCACCGGCAGCGGTGTCTCAACCGCCTACGCCTTCTTCCGCAGAAAGCTGGTAGAGGCGGACGATCCAGCGGCCCCACAGGACGTGTTCCGCATCGAGCAGGCGATCACCTCCCGGCTCGCGCTGGTGGCGGTGACCGCCGAGCGGGGTGACAACGTCCACCGCATCTTCGAGTCGCTCAACAACACCGGCCTCAAGCTGAGCCAGGCGGATTTGCTACGCAACTACCTCTTCATGAAGCTCCGAGCGCGCGGCGAACACGTCTACGAGACTTACTGGCTCCCGCTGCAGAAGAGCTTGAGCAACGACGAGCTCGAACAGCTCATGTGGCTGCAACTTGTACTAGACGGAGATGACCGGGTCCGCCGGCAGGACCTCTATGCCGCCCAGCAGAGGCGTTTCGAGGACACGAAAGCCGACGACGCGGAGATCGAGGCGTACATCAGGGAACTGCACCGTCGCAGCGCCCACTTCCGTCGATTGCTGCACCCCGAGGAGGAGCCTGAACCCGCAGTCCGGGACGCTCTCCGCCGCTTGGACGGGTGGCAGTCCGCCGTCACCTATCCCGCACTGATGCTCCTGTTCGACCGGCGCGAGCGCGGGGAGCTGAACTCCGCCGACACCACCCGTGCCCTGACGTACATCGAGAGCTTCCTCGTCCGCCGGATGATCTGTCGAGTCCCGACCAACAACCTCAATCGGATCTTCCAGGCTATTCCCGGACAACTCCCGCTCGACATGCCCGTGGTTGAAGGGCTGCACCGGCTCCTCTCCTCCGAGAACCGCTTCTGGCCCGACGATGTCGAGCTGCGCCGGAGGATCAGATCTGCGCCGTTCTACCAGTACGGCCGGTGGCAGCAACGCAAACTCGTACTGCAGCGGCTGGAGGAGAGCTACGGACACCCCGAGCCGGTCGACTTCGCCACCGCGCAGCTCACCATCGAGCACGTCATGCCGCAGTCGCCCGGCGACGAGTGGCTTCGCACTCTGAGCGAAGAGGCCGAGGAGGACGAGACCGGGGAGGAGTTGCACGCCCGGTTCCAGCACACGCTCGGCAACCTGACACTCACCGCTGTCAACGCGGAACTGTCCAATCACCCCTTCGAGCGCAAGCAGGACCTGCTACGGGGCAGCCACCTGGAGATGAACCGTCGCATCGCTGCCACCGAGCGGTGGGGCGTGCGGGAGATCCTGGCCCGCGCCGACGAACTCGCCGACCATGCCATCGCGTTGTGGCCGGCCCCGTTGCACGGAGTGGGCCGTGCGGAACGCAACCGCGATTGGCAACTCGCTCACCAGGTCCTGGCAGCCCTCCCCCGCGGCACCTGGACGTCCTACGGCGACCTAGCCGCGTTCCTCGGTTCCGGTGCCCAAGCCGTGGGCAACCACCTGGCCAACACCCCCGGAGTGGTGAACGCCTACCGGGTTCTCACCTCCGAGGGCAAGGTCTCCGACGGCTTCCGGTGGGCCACACCCCAACAGGAGGGAAGCGACGACGTCCGCGCTCGTCTCACTGCCGACGGCGTCCGCTTCACGGCCACCGGGGCCGCGGACCCCGCCCAGCGGCTCACTGCCGACGACCTCGCCGCGTTGCTCGCCGGCACGGACGACGACCGCGCGGACGGCGAGGACACCGCTCAACAAGGGACCGTCGGTACGCCGGACGAGGAGACCCGCGCCGAACGGTTCTTCCGCCAGCTAGCCGCCGACGACTCACCTGAGACGGTCGAAGCGGTGCACGCCCTCTTCGCCCACTGGGAGTCGCTGGGCGGCTGGATCGGCCACGGCTCCGGACACGTCACCACGAGCGCGTACCTCATGCTCGGCAAAGCAGGCGGACCCGGCCGCGGCATCTGGCCGATGACGCTTTACCCCGGCGCCGGACGCGGCGGCACGGCAGAGGTGGTGTTCCAGTACGTGGCCGTCAGGGAGCCTTTCACCGATCGTGCGTTGCGCGTCGAACTTCTGAGCCGCCTCAACGCCCTGGACGGTGTCGAGATCCCGGAGGGGAAGCTCGAACTTCGCCCGAATCTTCGACTGTCCCTGTTGGTGAAGCCGGGAAACCGCGAGCTGCTGGCAGAGACGCTGACGTGGTTCCGGGACCGCTGGGAGGGCCGGCGGCCGTCCTGAGACCGAGCACCCAAGCGGCCCGCGCTCGATGACATTCGAACGCGGGCCGCCTGCTGGGTGCCGAGTGCGTCAGGTGCGGGTCCAGCGCTGGTTCGAGCCGCCCGAGCAGGAGTAGATCTGGATCTGGGCGCCGTTGCCGCTGCCGGCCGCGTCCAGGCAGCGGCCCGACTGGACGCCGACGATCGAGCCGTCGGAGTTCAGGCGCCACTTCTGGTTGTCGCCGCCCCAGCAGCTGTAGATCTGGACCTTGGCGCCGTTGCCGGTGCCGGCGGCGTCCAGGCACTTGTTGCCGTAGACCCGCAGCTCACCGGAGTCGGTCACGGTCCACTGCTGGTTGCTGTTGGAGTGGCAGTCGTACAGCTGGACCCCGGTGCCGTCGGTGGTGGAGGCGTTGGGGACGTCCAGGCAGCGGCCCGAGGCGACGCCCTTGATCTGGCCGCCGTCGCCGGTCGGCGGGGGCGTGGTCGTGCCGCCGTTCAGGGCGTTGAGGACGGCGGAGTACGCGGCCTTCTTGCTGCCGTCGTTGTTGAACAGCAGCGGCGTGTCACTCGCGCGCCAGGAGTCGCTGTCGCGCACGCCCCAGACGGTGACGCCCAGGCAGCGGGAGACGGCCAGGCAGTCGTTGACCACGGCGGCGTACGTCGAGGACGAGGCGCCCTGGATGTCGAGTTCGGTGACGGCGACGTCGACGCCGAGGGCCGCGAAGTTCTGCAGCGTGGTGCGGAAGTTGCTGTCGTAGGGGCTGCCGCTGTTGAAGTGCGACTGGAAGCCGACGCAGTCGATCGGCACGCCGCGCGACTTGAAGTCCTTGACCATGTTGTACATGGCCTGGGTCTTCGCCCAGTTCCAGTTCTCGACGTTGTAGTCGTTGTAGCAGAGCTTGGCGGACGGGTCGGCGGCGCGCGCGGTGCGGAAGGCGACCTCGATCCAGTCGTTGCCGGTGCGCTGGAGGTTGGAGTCGCGGCGGGCGCCCGAACTGCCGTCGGCGAACGCCTCGTTCACGACGTCCCACTGGGCGATCTTGCCCTTGTAGTGGGACATCACACCGTTGATGTGGTCGATCATGGCCTGCCGCAGCGAGCTGCCGCTGAGGCTCTGCATCCAGCCGGGCTGCTGCGAGTGCCAGGCGAGCGTGTGGCCGCGGACCTGCTTGCCGTTCTGCACGGCCCAGTTGTAGACGCGGTCGGCGGAGGAGAAGTTGAACTGCCCCCGGTTCGGCTCGGTGGCGTCGATCTTCATCTCGTTCTCGGCCGTCACCGAGTTGAACTCACGGTTCGCGATCGACGTGTACGTCGAGTCGCCCAGCTTGCCCGAGGCGATGGCGACGCCGAAGTACCGGCCGCTCTGCGCCGCGGCGGCGCCGAGCGTGCTCTCGGCGGCGTCCGCGTTCGTGGGCGGGACGAGTGCGGCCGTCAGCCCGAGGACGCCGGCGGCCAGCGCCAGCAGCGGAGTCCGGAGCTTGTGACGGACGGCGGCTCTGGGAAGGGCTTGGATGCCCATGGGGGGTGCCTCCTTAGCGGTTCTCACGGAACGACCGAAGAGCAGGGGAAACCGGGGAAAGGACGTGCGGGGCGGGCGCCGGAGCGGCTTCGGGCCGGTCGGCAGGGGGCGGTCCACGGTGTGCCGTGCGGGGGGTCCGGTGGTGCGGCTCAGGACATCGGAACCGAGGCGGTTCGATATTTCGCACCTCGGCCGGTTTCCCAGACAGATCATTGAGGGCTTGACGGTGAATCGTCAACCCGTACGGCACTGATTTTTTCCGACTGTCTCGCGAAACTTTCGTTGCCGGGTTCCATCGGCTGCCGCAGTCCCGCGCGCGCGGTGGACGAGCTTCGCGCCACCGGCGGCGAGGGTTCGGCCAGGGCTCACACAAGCCCAGCTCAGATGAGTCAACTCCCATCAAGCCGCCGATGTTTCAGCGGCGTGCGGCGATCTCGGATCGCGGTCACACCGAAGCCGTCGGGGCTCCCGAAGCGGGAACGTTTTGCAGCCAGATCGGCGAAAGACCTTGACCGCGAAGCTCCCCATTCCTAGCTTGTGGCGCCGGAGATCCCAGGAGCGCTCGAAAGTTTCGACACGGTTCACCCGCTCCCGCACAACCGTTCGGCGCTTCGTCGGCGGTACCCCCACTCCCCCCAAGGAGGCTCTCCGATGTGGTCACGCCCCCCCACCGCGGTGCGCCCGAGACGCCTGCTCGGCGTCCTGGCGCCCTTGTTTCTGCTGACGGCCCTTCTCGGCGCTCAGCCGGCCCAGGCCGCGACCGTCGACACGAACGCCTGGTACGTCCTGGTCAACCGCAACAGCGGCAAGGCGCTGGACGTGTACAACCTGGCCACGAACGACGGCGCCCGGATCACCCAGTGGTCGCGGAACGACCAGAGCCAGCAGCAGTGGCGGTTCATCGACTCCGGCAACGGCTCCTACCGCATCGCGTCACGGCACTCCGGCAAGGTGCTGGACGTCTACAACTGGTCGACCGCGAACGGCGGTTCGATCGTCCAGTGGTCCGATCTGAACGCCACCAACCAGCAGTGGCGGCTGGCCGACAGCTCGGACGGCTACGTACGCCTCGTCTCGCGCCACAGCGGCAAGGCCCTCGAGGTGCAGGGCGCCTCCACCGCCGACAACGCGAACATCGTCCAGTACGACGACTGGGGCGGGGCCAACCAGCAGTGGCAGCTCGTCAAGGTCGGCTCGGACAGCGGGAATCCGGGCGATCCCGGTTCCTGCGACCTGCCGTCGAGCTACCGCTGGAGCTCGACCGGCGCACTGGCCCAGCCCCGGCAGGGATGGGTGTCGCTGAAGGACTTCACCGTCGCCCCCTACAACGGCAAGCAGCTCGTGTACGCGACCACGCACGACACCGGGACCCGCTGGGGTTCGATGAACTTCGGTCTGTTCGGTGCCTGGTCGGAGATGGGCTCGGCGAGCCAGAACGCGATGAACAGCTCCACGGTCGCCCCCAGCCTCTTCTACTTCGCGCCGAAGAACATCTGGGTGCTGGCCTACCAGTGGGGCGGCACCGCCTTCTCGTACCGGACGTCGAGCGATCCCACCAACCCCAACGGCTGGTCGTCCGAGCAGGTGCTCTTCTCCGGGAGCATCTCCGGCTCCGGCACGGGACCCATCGACCAGACGCTCATCGGTGACGGCACGAACATGTACCTGTTCTTCGCCGGCGACAACGGCAAGATCTACCGGGCGAGCATGCCCATCGGGAACTTCCCCGGCAGCTTCGGCTCGACCTCGACCGTGGTCATGAGCGACTCCACGAACAACCTGTTCGAGGCGCCGCAGGTGTACAAGCTCCAGGGCCAGAACCGCTACCTCATGATCGTCGAGGCGATCGGCTCGCAGGGCCGGTACTTCCGCTCGTTCACGGCGACCAGCCTGGGCGGCACCTGGACGCCCCAGGCCGCGACCGAGAGCAACCCCTTCGCCGGCAAGGCCAACAGCGGCGCCACCTGGACGAACGACATCAGCCACGGCGAGCTGCTGCGCACCGGCGCCGACCAGACCATGACCGTCGACCCCTGCAATCTGCAGCTGCTCTACCAGGGCCGCAGCCCGAACTCCGGAGGTGACTACGGCCTGCTGCCCTACCGCCCGGGTCTGCTGACCCTGCAGCGCTGAGAAGCCCTTCTCCGAGGGGGAGGCGGTGCGGCGGGTCCGGGAGGAGGGCGGGCCCCGCGGCACGCCCAGTGGGACCAGGGAGCGGAGGAGCAAGAACCG
>NZ_JBHWJK010000048.1:0-16660 GCF_042731455.1 Streptomyces sp. NPDC059852
CTCCACGGACCCCTTCACGGTCCACACCCGGTGGATCGAGACCGAGTTCGTCAACGACATCAAACCCTTCACCACCCCCACCGACACCGACCAGGACGAGGACACCAGCCGCGAGACGGTCGTCGTCGAGGTCGGCGGCAAGCGCCTGGAGGTCTCCCTCCCTGCCTCGCTCGGCATGTCGCTGGCCCGCACCGGCCTCGCCGCCGGAGCCAAGCCGAAGCGCCGCGCGGCCAAGAAGTCCGGCCCGGCGGCCTCCGGCGACACCCTCGCCTCCCCGATGCAGGGCACGATCGTCAAGGTCGCGGTCGAGGAGGGCCAGGAGGTCAAGGAGGGCGACCTGATCGTCGTCCTGGAGGCCATGAAGATGGAGCAGCCGCTGAACGCCCACAAGGCGGGCACGGTCAAGGGCCTGACCGCCGAGGTCGGCGCCTCCCTCACCTCGGGCGCACCGATCTGCGAGATCAAGGACTGACGCCCCACGGCACCGGAGGCGCCCGGCGGACCCATGGACGGTCCGCCGGGCGCCTCCGCGTCGTACGGGTGGCATTGTGGAGGCATCGGCGCGGGTCGACTAGGAGGCAGGGTGGGCGCGACCTCACGCGAGCGAGCGGGGAGCGAGGACCTCGTGGCGCCCGCGCGCGCCATGCGCGCGGACGCCCGCCGCAATCACGAACGGCTGCTGACGGAGGCCCGCGCGGCCTTCGCCGAGCACGGCACCGACGCGTCCCTGGAGGACGTGGCCCGGCGGGCCGGCGTCGGCATCGGCACGCTGTACCGGCACTTCCCCAACCGGGACGCCCTGGTGAGCGCCGTCTTCGAGGACGCGGTCGGCGAGCTGCTGGCCCGCTCGCGCCAGCTCCTCGACGCCCCGGAGCCCTGTGCGGCCCTGGTGACCTGGCTGCGGGAGACGGTGACGCACGCGGGCGAGTACCGCGGGCTGGCCCGCTCCCTGATGGCCGTCCCGGCCGACGGCTCCTCCGCGCTCGCCCGGTGCAGCGACCCGATCCGGCAGGCGGGCGGGGCGCTGCTCGCCCGCGCCCAGCAGGCCGGCTCCGTCCGCGCGGACGTGGCGATCGCCGACCTGCTCCAGCTGACGCACGCGATCGCCCTGGCGGCGGAGGAGACCCCGTCCGACCCGGACCTCGCGGACCGGCTGCTGAACCTGACCCTGCGGGGCCTGAAGCCCTGAGGGGTCAGCGCCGCCGCAGGTCGGCGACCCGGGCCCGCTCCCGCTCGGCGCCCTGCTCACCGAGCATCGTCGCGGCGGCGGGCCGCAGTCCCGGCGGAGCCTGACCCCGGCGCGGTCCCGGCAGCGCGCGCTGCTGCTGCCGGCGCGCCGGGACCTCGTCACCCCCCGGCGCCCCGGCCGCCCCGGCCACGGCGATCTGCACCCCCTGGTCGGCGAGGGCCTGGAGCTCGGTGTGGGCACGGTCGTCATGGGCCGGCGGCTCGTCGGTGACCAGCCGCGTGATGACGTCCGAGGGCACCGTCTGGAACATCGTGTCGGTGCCGAGCTTGGTGTGGTCGGCGAGGACGACGACCTCCGCGGCGGCCTGCACCAGCGCCCGGTCGACGGACGCCGACAGCATGTTGGACGTGGACAGCCCGCGCTCGGCTGTCAGCCCGCTCCCGGAGAGGAAGGCCCGCGACACCCGCAGCCCCTGGAGGGACTGCTCGGCTCCGCTGCCGACGAGGGCGTAGTTCGAACCGCGCAGCGTGCCGCCGGTCATCACGACCTCGACCCGGTTGGCGTGGGCCAGTGCCTGTGCCACCAACAGCGAATTGGTGACGACGGTCAGCCCGGGCACCCGGGCGAGCCGGCGGGCCAGCTCCTGGGTGGTGGTCCCCGCCCCGACGACGATGGCCTCGCCCTCCTCCACGAAGTTCGCGGCGAGGTCGGCGATGGCGGTCTTCTCGGCGGTCGCGAGATGTGACTTCTGCGGAAAGCCGGACTCCCGCGTGAACCCGCCCGGCAATACCGCACCGCCATGCCGGCGGTCGAGGAGTCCTTCTGCCTCCAGTGCGCGCACGTCCCGCCGTACGGTCACTTCGGAGGTCTGGACGACGCGGGCGAGCTCACGGAGCGACACGGCCCCGTTCGCTCGCACCATTTCGAGGATCAATTGGCGACGTTCTGCAGCGAACACGAAACTGACAGTAACCCCAACGACCGTCTGCTTTCAGCAGTTTGCGCCGAATAACAGAAGTTGTTCGTACGCGGGCATGCGCAGTGGTATAAGGCCTAGTCCCGCCGCCTATGCCGCCCGCATGTCCGGCAACTCCCCGTGACCAGCGGGGAGTCGGATCCGGCCGTCAGAGGTCGGCGCCCGCCTTGCGCGTGTGCAGCTGCCGGGCGACCTCGGCGATCGACCCCGAAAGCGAGGGGTACACGGTGAAGGCGTTCGCGATCTGCTCGACCGTCAGATTGTTGTCGACGGCGATCGAGATGGGGTGGATCAGTTCCGAGGCACGCGGGGCGACGACCACACCGCCGACCACGATGCCGGTGCCCGGCCGGCAGAAGATCTTGACGAAGCCGTCCCGGATGCCCTGCATCTTCGCGCGGGGATTGCGCAGCAGCGGCAGCTTCACCACACGGGCATCGATCTTCCCGCCGTCCACGTCGGCCTGGGTGTACCCGACGGTGGCGATCTCGGGATCGGTGAAGACGTTCGAGGACACGGTCTTCAGGTTCAGCGGGGCCACCGCGTCGCCCAGGAAGTGGTACATGGCGATCCGCCCCTGCATCGCCGCGACCGAGGCGAGAGCGAAGACGCCCGTGACGTCACCGGCGGCGTACACGCCCGGCGCGGTGGTCCTGGACACCTTGTCCGTCCAGATGTGCCCGGACTCCCGCACCTTGACGCCGGCCTCCTCCAGGCCGAGGCCCTCGGAGTTCGGGACGGCGCCGACGGCCATGAGGCAGTGGCTGCCGCTGATGACCCGGCCGTCCGCCAGCGTCACCTCCACCCGGTCGCCGACGCGCTTGGCGGCGGCGGCACGCGAACGCGCCATGACGTTCATGCCACGACGCCGGAAGACGTCCTCCAGCACGGCGGCGGCGTCCGGGTCCTCCCCGGGCAGCACCCGGTCCCGCGACGAGACGAGCGTGACCCGCGAACCCAGCGCCTGGTAGGCACCCGCGAACTCGGCACCGGTCACACCCGAACCCACCACGATGAGCTCCTCGGGCAGCTCGTCGAGGTCGTAGACCTGGGTCCAGTTCAGGATGCGCTCGCCGTCGGGCTGGGCGTCGGGCAGCTCGCGCGGGTGACCGCCCGTCGCGATGAGCACGGCGTCGGCGACCAGCGTCTCCTCGCTGCCGTCGGCGGTCCGCACCACGACCTTGCGCGACCCGTCGAGGGCCTGCATGCCCTCCAGCCGCCCGCGCCCGCGCATGACCCGGGCGCCGGCCCGCGTCACCGACGCGGTGATGTCGTGCGACTGGGCGAGCGCGAGCCGCTTCACACGCCGGTTGACCTTGCCCAGGTCGACGCCCACGACACGCGCGGGCGTGTCGATGTGCGGGGTGTCGTCGGCGACGATGATGCCCAGCTCCTCGTACGAGGAGTCGAAGGTGGTCATCACCTCGGCCGTGGCGATCAGAGTCTTGGACGGCACGCAGTCGGTCAGCACCGACGCCCCGCCCAGACCGTCGGAGTCGACGACGGTCACCTCCGCGCCGAGCTGAGCGGCCACCAGCGCCGCTTCGTATCCGCCGGGTCCGCCACCGATGATCACGATCCGAGTCACGTACTCCATTGTCCCGCACGCGCCGGGGTGCGACCGCCTGGGGGGCCACCACGAGACACCACCGTTACGGGAGTGGCACTGCCGTACCCTTCCCCCCATGTCGCTCTACGCCGCGTACGCCGGCAATCTCGACGCGCGGCTGATGACCCGCCGCGCCCCCCACTCGCCGCTGCGCGCCACCGGCTGGCTCAACGGGTGGCGGCTGACGTTCGGCGGCGAACAGCTCGGCTGGGAGGGCGCGCTCGCCACGCTCGTCGAGGACCCGCTGGAACAGGTCTTCGTCGCGCTCTACGACATCGCGCCGATGGACGAGGAGTCCCTGGACCGCTGGGAGGGCGTGGGCCTGGGCATATACCGCCGCCTACGCGTCCGCGTCCACACCCTGGAGGGCGAGGAGCAGGCCTGGACGTACGTCCTGAACGCCTACGAGGGCGGCCTCCCCTCGGCCCGCTACCTGGGCGAGATCGCCGACGCGGCCGAATCCGCCGGAGCCCCCCACGACTACGTCATGGGACTCCGCAAGCGCCCCTGCTGAATCCCACCCCTTGTCGGATACGACAAGACAACGATCGTCATCCCGTGAGCTCCGTCATCTACGCGCGTAGGCCCAAACCGGCTACCCTCAGTCGCGTGAACGCATCTCTCCTTCCGGACGACATCCAGGGCGACCCGCACGCGGCCGCCGACGCCGCCGCCGCGCGCCTGCGCGAACTCACGGGCGCCGAGACCCACAACGTCGCCCTGGTGATGGGCTCCGGCTGGGCACCGGCCGTGGACGCCCTCGGCGCGCCCGAGGCCGAGTTCCCGGTCACCGAGCTGCCCGGCTTCCCGCCGCCGGCGGTCGAAGGGCACGGCGGCAAGATCCGCTCGTACCGCACGGGCGACAAGCGGGCCCTGGTCTTCCTGGGCCGCACGCACTACTACGAGGGCCGCGGCGTGGCCGCCGTCGCCCACGGCGTGCGCACCGCCGTCGCCGCGGGCTGCAAGACGATCGTGCTCACCAACGGCTGCGGCGGCCTCCGCGAGGGCATGCGCCCCGGCCAGCCGGTCCTGATCAGCGACCACATCAACCTCACCGCCACCTCCCCCATCGTCGGTGCCAACTTCGTCGACCTCACCGACCTCTACAGCCCGCGCCTGCGCGCCCTGTGCAAGGAGATCGACGCCACCCTCGAGGAGGGCGTCTACGCGCAGTTCCCCGGCCCGCACTACGAGACGCCGGCCGAGATCCGCATGGCCCGTGTGATCGGCGCGGACCTGGTCGGCATGTCGACGGTCCTCGAGGCGATCGCCGCCCGCGAGGCCGGCGCCGAGGTCCTCGGCATCTCCCTGGTCACGAACCTGGCCGCCGGCATGACGGGCGAACCCCTCAACCACGAGGAGGTCCTCCAGGCGGGCCGCGACTCGGCCGCCCGCATGGGCTCCCTCCTCGCCCAGGTGCTGGGCCGCCTGTAGCCGTACCCACGGTGAGGCCCCCGTGCCGCAGCCGCACACGGCGGGGAGGGCACGGGGTGGGGGGTGCCCGCCCGCAGCGTCCGGCGTCAAGAAGACGGCACAGAACACGGCACCGAGCCGCCGGACCGAGGACGGACACCCCCCACCCCGTGCCCGCACCCTCCACACGCGCCGGCGCCACAGAAACCCCCACCCTCCGAAACGGGCCGCCGCAGGCACCGCCCCCGACCACCACGAGAGGCTGACCCGACGTGCAAGACGACCTCATCGCCCGCGCCCAGGCATGGCTCGCCGAGGACCCCGACCCGGAGACCCGCGCCGAGCTGGCCGCGCTCCTGGACGCCGGGGACACCGACGAGCTCGCCGCCCGCTTCGCCGGCACCCTCCAGTTCGGCACCGCGGGTCTGCGCGGCGAACTCGGAGCCGGCCCGCTCCGCATGAACCGCGCGGTCGTCATCCGCGCAGCCGCCGGCCTCGCCGCGTACCTCACGGCGCAAGGGCACACGGACGGCCTGGTCGTGATCGGATACGACGCCCGCCACAAGTCCTCGGAGTTCGCCCGGGACACGGCCGCCGTCATGACCGGCGCCGGCCTCCGCGCCGCCGTCCTGCCCCGCCCCCTCCCCACCCCGGTCCTCGCGTACGCGATAAGGCACCTCGGCGCGGTGGCCGGCGTGGAGGTCACCGCCAGCCACAACCCGCCCCGCGACAACGGCTACAAGGTCTACCTCGGCGACGGCTCCCAGATCGTGCCGCCCGCCGACGCCGAGATCGCCGCCGAGATCGCCGCGATCGCGTCCCTCCACGACGTCCCCCGCCCCGACACCGGCTGGGAGACCCTGGACGACGGCGTCCTGGACGCCTACCTCGCCCGCACCGACGCGGTCCTCGCCCAGGACTCCCCCCGCACCGCCCGCACCGTCTACACGGCGATGCACGGCGTCGGCAAGGACGTCCTCCTGGCAGCCTTCGCGCGCGCGGGCTTCCCCACCCCCGCCCTGGTCGCCGAGCAGGCCGAGCCCGACCCGGACTTCCCCACCGTCGCGTTCCCCAACCCGGAGGAGCCCGGCGCGATGGACCTGGCCTTCGCCAAGGCCCGCGAGGAGGACCCGGACCTCGTCATCGCCAACGACCCGGACGCCGACCGCTGCGCGGTGGCCGTCAAGGAGAACGGCGCGTGGCGCATGCTGCGCGGCGACGAGGTCGGCGCCCTGCTCGCCGCGCACCTGGTCGCCCGCGGGGCCCAGGGCACGTTCGCGGAGTCGATCGTCTCGTCCTCCCTCCTCGGCCGGATCGCCGAGAAGGCGAAGCTGCCGTACGAGGAGACCCTGACCGGCTTCAAGTGGATCGCCCGGGTGGACGGCCTGCGCTACGGCTACGAGGAGGCGCTCGGCTACTGCGTCGACCCGGACGGCGTACGCGACAAGGACGGCATCACGGCGGCCCTGCTGATCACGGAACTGGCCTCGACGCTCAAGGCCGAGGGCCGTACGCTGACCGACCTCCTGGACGACCTGGCCGTGGAGCACGGCCTGCACGCGACGGACCAGCTCTCGGTCCGCGTCGAGGACCTGTCGGTCATCGCGGACGCGATGCGCCGTCTGCGCGAACAGCAGCCGACCGAACTGGCGGGCCTGCGCATCACCCGCGCCGAGGACCTCACCAAGGGCACGGACAGGCTCCCGCCCACGGACGGCCTGCGCTACACGCTGGAGGGCGCGCGCGTCATCGTCCGCCCCAGTGGCACGGAGCCCAAGCTCAAGTGCTACCTGGAGGTGGTGGTCCCGGTGGCGGACCACGAGTCGCTGCCGACAGCGCGCGCGAAGGCGACGGAGCTGGTGACGGCGATCAAGAGCGACCTCTCCGCGGCGGCGGGCATCTGAGCGAGCACGGGGGTGCCTCGACGAAACCGAGGCACCCCGCACATCGCGCCGAACGGACCCCACTCACCCCGCGGCGAGCAGGGTCACCAACAGCACGGCCCCCGCGACCGCGGGCCCGATGACCTCATAGGCCCACCGCACGCCGACCTCCCCCGCATTCTGGGCGTCACTGCGCGAGGCCCGGTCCTCCCACCGCTCCAGCAGCTCCCGCAGCTCGTCCATGACCTTGTCGGTCTCGGCGCGCACGGGCCCGTCGGCGGCGGCACCCCGGCCCGGCGTGCCGAGGTCCAGCCCGAGCCCCCGGTCCCCGCCCCGGCGCCCGGCGCGCGAGGCGCCGCGCTCGGCGGCCGCCGTCTGCCGCGCCGCCTTCTTGCGGGCCCGCAGCGACACCGGAATGGCCCAGAGCGCGAACTTGGCGCCGGACGCCGTGACGACCTCGTTGGAGTAGCGCGAGCGCAGGGACGCGACCTGCCCCCAGGGCAGCACGACGACCCGGAGCGGGTTGCGGATCCGCAGGCGCTCCTCGTTGGCGTAGACGGCCGGGCGCAGGGTGAACGCGGTGATGACCGGCACGATCATGATGAGCGAGGCGAGGGCCAGCCACGGAGTGCGCCCCGTGCCGATCACCAGGGCGTCGATGCCGAGCCACAAGGCGATGGCCAGCACGAGGGCACCACCGAGCATGCCCAGGGGCGAGCGGTAGACCCGGTCCTTCGTGGCAGGGTCGGGGCTTGGAGCAGGGGTCGTCATGCTGCCGATTGTGCCGCACCCCTGAACGCCTGTTCACAACGCGGCACCCGACAGCGCACCGCCCCCGCCCGGCAGCGCACCGCCCCCACCCCACGACGCCTCCCCACCCCGCAACGCCTCCGGTCACCCCACAGGCCCCTCGCACCCCACGCACCCCACCCGCCCCCCTCACCCCGCCCCCACCGATTCCGCCTCACGGGGTGTACAGCCGCTACGCGCGTAGATATGCTCGTCTGGTGACCATGCCCACCAATGCACCTGCCGCAGCTCACGCACTCAAGGACGTCGCCGCGTCCGACAGCACGCTGCGCCGCTTCCTCCACGGGCTGCCCGGCGTAGACGCGGTCGGCCTGGAGGCGCGGGCCGCGTCCCTCGGCACCCGTTCCATCAAGACGACCGCCAAGGCGTACGCCATCGACCTCGCCATCTCGATGGTCGACCTGACGACGCTGGAAGGCGCGGACACCCCGGGCAAGGTCCGGGCGCTCGGCGCCAAGGCGGTCCGCCCCGACCCGACCGACCGCACGACCCCGTCGACCGCGGCCGTCTGCGTCTACCCCGACATGGTGGCCACCGCGAAGGAGGCCGTCGCCGGCACCTCCGTGAAGGTCGCCTCGGTCGCCACCGCCTTCCCGGCGGGTCGCGCCGCGCTGTCCGTGAAGCTCGCGGACGTGCGGGACGCCGTCGCCGCCGGTGCCGACGAGATCGACATGGTCATCGACCGGGGCGCGTTCCTCGCCGGGAACTACATGAAGGTCCACGACGAGATCACCGCCGTGAAGGAGGCCTGCGGGACCACCGCCCGCCTCAAGGTCATCTTCGAGACCGGCGAGCTGTCGACGTACGACAACATCCGGCGCGCGAGCTGGCTCGGCATGCTGGCCGGCGCGGACTTCATCAAGACGTCCACGGGCAAGGTCGCCGTCAACGCCACCCCCGCCAACACCCTCCTCATGCTGGAGGCGGTGCGCGACTTCCGCGCCCAGACCGGCATCCAGGTCGGCGTGAAGCCGGCCGGCGGGATCAGGACGTCCAAGGACGCCGTCAAGTTCCTCGTCCTGGTCAACGAGACCGCCGGCGAGGACTGGCTGGACAACCACTGGTTCCGCTTCGGCGCCTCCTCGCTTCTGAACGACCTGCTGATGCAGCGGCAGAAGCTGGCCACCGGCCGCTACTCCGGCCCCGACTACGTGACGGTGGACTGATCACCATGGCATCGGTATTCGCATACGCCCCGGCCCCCGAGTCCCGCTCGATCGTCGACATCGCGCCGTCGTACGGCCTGTTCATCGACGGCGAGTTCACGGACGCGGCGGACGGCAAGGTCTTCAAGACCGTCTCCCCGTCGTCGGAGGAGGTCCTGTCCGAGATCGCCCAGGCCGGCGAGGCGGACGTGGACCGCGCGGTGAGGGCCGCCCGCAAGGCGTTCGAGAAGTGGTCCGCGCTGCCCGGCTCCGAGCGCGCCAAGTACCTCTTCCGCATCGCCCGCATCATCCAGGAGCGCAGCCGCGAGCTGGCCGTCCTGGAGACCCTGGACAACGGCAAGCCGATCAAGGAGACCCGTGACGCGGACCTCCCCCTGGTCGCCGCGCACTTCTTCTACTACGCGGGCTGGGCGGACAAGCTCGGCCACGCGGGCTACGGCGCGAACCCGCGCCCGCTGGGCGTGGCCGGCCAGGTCATCCCGTGGAACTTCCCGCTGCTGATGCTGGCCTGGAAGATCGCCCCGGCACTGGCGACCGGCAACACGGTCGTCCTGAAGCCCGCCGAGACCACCCCTCTCTCGGCGCTCTTCTTCGCGGACATCTGCCGCCAGGCGGGCCTGCCCAAGGGCGTCGTCAACATCCTGCCCGGCTACGGCGACGCGGGCGCCGCCCTGGTCGCGCACCCGGATGTGGACAAGGTCGCCTTCACCGGCTCCACGGCCGTCGGCAAGGAGATCGCGCGCACGGTCGCGGGCACCCGCAAGAAGGTCACCCTGGAGCTCGGCGGCAAGGGCGCCAACATCGTCTTCGACGACGCCCCGATCGACCAGGCCGTGGAGGGGATCGTCAACGGGATCTTCTTCAACCAGGGCCAGGTCTGCTGCGCGGGCAGCCGCCTGCTGGTGCAGGAGTCGATCCAGGACGAGCTGCTGGACTCCCTCAAGCGCCGCCTGTCCACGCTCCGTCTCGGCGACCCGCTGGACAAGAACACCGACATCGGAGCGATCAACTCCGAGGAGCAGCTGAGCCGCATCACCTCCCTGGTCGAGCGCGGCGAGGCGGAGGGCGCCGAGCGCTGGTCGCCGGCCTGCGACCTGCCGGAGAGCGGCTACTGGTTCGCCCCGACGCTGTTCACGAACGTCACGCAGGCGCACACCGTCGCCCGGGACGAGATCTTCGGCCCGGTGCTGTCGGTCCTGACCTTCCGCACCCCGGACGAGGCCGTCGCCAAGGCCAACAACACCCCGTACGGCCTGTCGGCGGGCATCTGGACGGAGAAGGGGTCGCGGATCCTCGCCGTGGCGAACAAGCTCCGCGCGGGCGTCGTCTGGTCCAACACGTTCAACAAGTTCGACCCGACCTCGCCGTTCGGCGGTTACAAGGAGTCGGGCTTCGGCCGCGAGGGCGGTCGCCACGGCCTGGAGGCGTACCTCGATGTCTGAGCGCTTGACTGTTCTGAAGACCTACAAGCTGTACGTCGGCGGGAAGTTCCCGCGTTCCGAGAGCGGCCGGGTGTACGAGGTGACGGACTCGAAGGGCAACTGGCTGGCGAACGCACCGCTGTCGTCCCGCAAGGACGCCCGTGACGCGGTGGTCGCCGCCCGCAAGGCCGTCGGCGGCTGGTCCGGCGCGACCGCGTACAACCGCGGCCAGGTCCTCTACCGCGTCGCCGAGATGCTGGAGGGCCGCCGGGCGCAGTTCGTCCACGAGGTCGCCGACGCCGAGGGCCTGTCGAAGTCGAAGGCCGCCGAGCAGGTCGACGCGGCGATCGACCGCTGGGTCTGGTACGCCGGCTGGACCGACAAGATCGCGCAGGTGGTCGGCGGCGGCAACCCGGTCGCGGGCCCGTACTTCAACCTGTCCTCGCCGGAGCCGACGGGTGTGGTGGCCGTGCTGGCGCCGCAGGAGTCGTCGTTCCTGGGCCTGGTCTCGGTCGTGGCCCCGGTGATCGCGACGGGCAACACGGCGGTCGTGGTGGCCTCGGAGAAGGCCCCGCTGCCCGCCCTGTCCCTGGCCGAGGTCCTGGCCACGTCCGACGTCCCCGGCGGAGTGGTGAACATCCTCTCCGGCCGTACGGCGGAGATCGCCACGCCGCTCGCCGCGCACCAGGACGTCAACGCGATCGACCTCGCGGGCGCCGACGAGGTGCTGGCGAAGGAGCTGGAGATCGCCGCGGCGGACAATCTGAAGCGCGTCCTGCGTCCACAGCCTGTGGACGACTGGTCGGCCGCTCCCGGCACCGACCGGATGACGGCGTTCCTGGAGACCAAGACGGTCTGGCATCCGACGGGTTCGCTGGGCGCGTCCGGCTCCTCCTACTGAGGACGCCCATCGACCGGAGAGCCGTGCCTCCCCTCCGTCCGGGGGAGCCACGGCTCTTCGCCGTACCGGCGCGCGCCCGGCGTGCCGGCGCCTGGATGTGATGCGCGTTTCAACGGCGTCCGCCGGGTCGTCGGGGGGCCGGTGGATGCCTCACACTGGTGTCCCGTGAGTTCCCCTGTGCCCATACCGACGCGAGTCGTGCTGCTCTGCGGCCCCTCCGGCTCCGGCAAGTCCCTCCTCGCGGCCCTCTCCGGTCTTCCGGTGCTGCGGCTCGACGACTTCTACAAGGAGGCCGGCGACCCGACCCTGCCGCAGGTCCCCGGGAGCTCCGACATCGACTGGGACCACCCCGGCTCCTGGGACGCCGACGCGGCCGTCGCCGCGATCGCCGACCTGTGCCGCACGCGGCGCACGGACGTGCCGGTCTACGACATCTCGCTGAGCGCCCGCACCGGGCACGAGAGCGTGGACATCGGGCAGACCCCCCTGTTCATCGCGGAGGGCATCTTCGCGGCCGAGATCGTCTCGCGCTGCCGGGAGCTCGGCCTGCTGGCGGACGCCCTGTGCCTGAGCCGCGGCCCGGTGAAGACGTTCCGGCGCCGCTTCCTGCGCGATCTGCGGGAGGGCCGCAAGTCGGTGCCGTTCCTGCTGCGCCGCGGCTGGCGCCTGATGCGCCTGGAACGTTCGATCGTGGCCCGCCAGACGGCCCTGGGCGCCCACGCCTGCGACCGCGACGAGGCCCTGACCCGCCTCACGGCGGCCGCCACGGCGACACCGACCCCGGCGGCCTGAACGATCGCACCGCCTTCTCCGTCGCAGACACGAGCACATCGCGACGGAGAGGACGAACGATGAGGCGTGCGGTTCTGCTGGTGACGGTGGCGGTCCTGACGGTGGCCGGGTGCCAGGGCGGGGGCGGGGAGGCCGGCGAGGCGTCCTGCTCGGGCCGGGTGACCTACGACGGCCGCGACTATCTGCCCACGGAGAAGTCCGGCTTCACCGTCGGCGACCGGCTGGGCACCGTCACCGTGGCGGCCTGCGAGGACACCCCGGACGACCCGGGAACCGGTCTGCCCGAGGCCACGACCGGCGTCTACGCGGTCGAGGGGGCCGATCCCACCGTGGCCGTCGCCGTCGGGGACGACCCGTCGAGAGCCGCGTACATGACCGCCCGCTGACCGCACACGGAAACGGGGCCGGTGGACCCCCCGGCCCCGGCCCCGCACCGTCGTGCTCCACCGCTTCCCCCGTGGTGGAGCACCCCCCGTTCCCCCGTGGATCCCCCCGGTGGCCCCCCAGCCCCCGTGGGTCCCCCCACTGGTACCGCTCCCCCGAGCGGTCCCCCCTTCACCTTCAGGCGACGAGCTCCCCGAAGGCGTCCTCCTCGTCACGGCCGAAGCTGAGGACCTCGTCCTCGCGCAGCCGGCGCAGGGAGCGCCAGATGCTCGACTTCACCGTGCCGACACTGATGCCGAGGATCTCCGCGATCTCCGGGTCGGTGCGGCCCTCGTAGTAGCGCAGGACCAGCATCGTCCGCTGGAGTTCGGGCAGCCGGGCCAGCGCCTGCCACAGGACCGCGCGCAGCTCCGTGCCGCGCATCGCGTCCGTGTCGCCGGGCGTCTCCGGCAGCTCCTCGGTCGGGTACTCGTTCAGCTTGCGGCGGCGCCACGCGCTGATGTGCAGGTTGGTCATGGTCCGCCGCAGGTAACCGCCCACGGCGGCCTTGTCACTGATCCGGTCCCACGCCCGGTACGTCGAGAACAGCGCGCTCTGCAGCAGGTCCTCGGCCTCGAAGCGGTCACCGGTCAGGTGGTAGGCGGTGGCGTACAGGGAGGCGCGGCGCTCCTGGACGTAGGCGGTGAACTCCGCCTCCGACAGCGAGCGCCGGCTCTCCCCCGAGTCCTCCCCGTACGCGGTTCCCCCGTGCGTCTCCCCCGTGCGGCCGTCGACCACCGTCATGTAACCGGTGTGCTGACGCCCCGTGCCGCGAGCGCACCCCCGCCCCGTCGTCCCCCGGCCCCCGTTCACGTCGTGCAGACGCGTGATCACTGCGCTGGTGCTGGTGCCGTGCAGCGTGTTCATCTCGCGCCCCCCGTCGTGGACTTCCGGTGTTCTTCGGTGCTGTCTTGCCTGTGCCGAGAATCCTGCCCGGCCACTTTCATGGCGCTGTCCGCCGACTGTCACAGACCTGTCACAGGGGTCCGGGACACCCGAGCACCACGCGCGCGTAGCCGAACTGCTCGTACAGGTGTCGAAACACCACCCCCGCATGGGCCAGAATGTGCGGCGTGCCTTCCCTGTTGCTGATCGAGGACGACGACGCCATCCGTACGGCCCTGGAGCTCTCACTGACGCGCCAGGGACATCGGGTGGCCACCGCTGCCACCGGCGAGGACGGTCTGAAACTGCTGCGTGAGCAGCGGCCGGACCTGATCGTGCTGGACGTGATGCTGCCCGGCATCGACGGCTTCGAGGTGTGCCGGCGCATCCGGCGAACCGACCAGCTGCCGATCATCCTGCTCACGGCCCGCAGCGACGACATCGACGTCGTGGTCGGCCTGGAGTCCGGCGCGGACGACTACGTCGTCAAGCCCGTGCAGGGCCGGGTCCTCGACGCCCGGATCCGCGCGGTGCTGCGCCGCGGGGAGCGGGAGTCGAACGACGCCGCGACCTTCGGCAGCCTGGTCATCGACCGCGCCGCGATGACCGTCACGAAGAACGGCGAGGACCTCCAGCTCACCCCGACCGAGCTGCGCCTGCTGCTGGAACTGAGCCGCCGGCCCGGTCAGGCCCTGTCCCGGCAGCAACTCCTGCGCCTGGTCTGGGAACACGACTACCTGGGCGACTCCCGCCTGGTGGACGCCTGTGTGCAGCGGCTGCGCGCCAAGGTCGAGGACGTCCCGTCCTCGCCCACCCTGATCCGCACGGTCCGCGGGGTCGGCTACCGCCTGGACGCGCCTCAGTGACGGACACGCAGGCAGGTCTCCGCGGCTGGGCCGCGGCTCGCAAGGGAGTGTGGTCGAGGCTGCGTCTCACCAGTCTGCGGCTGCGACTGGTGGTCGTCTTCGGCCTGGTGGCGCTCACCGCCGCCGTCTCCGCCTCCGGGATCGCGTACTGGCTCAACCGCGAGGCGGTCCTCACCCGCACCCAGGACGCGGTGCTGCGCGACTTCCAGCAGGAGATGCAGAACCGGGCCGGACTGCTGCCCGAGCGCCCCACCCAGGACGAACTGCAGCAGACCGCCGGGCAGATGGCGAACAGCAGCCAGCGTTTCAGCGTGCTGCTCGTCGCCCAGGACGCCGACGGCAAGCCGCTGTACAGCAGCTCCGGCGCCCTGGACGGCTTCACCCTCGCGGACGTGCCCGAGTCCCTGCGCACGGCGGTCAACGAGAAGCAGCGGGTCGACTCCTCCGACAAGGCCGAGTACCACCTGTACTGGCAGCGGATCGTGGAGGACGACAAGCCGTACCTGATAGCCGGCACCAAGGTCATCGGCGGCGGCCCGACCGGCTACATGCTCAAGTCCCTCGAACAGGAGGCCAAGGACCTCAACTCCCTGGCCTGGTCCCTGGGCATCGCCACCGGCCTCGCCCTGATCGGCTCCGCGCTCCTCGCGCAGGCCGCCGCCACGACCGTGCTCAAGCCGGTGCACCGCCTCGGCGTGGCCGCCCGCCGCCTCGGCGAGGGCAAGCTCGACACCCGTCTGCGGGTGTCCGGCACGGACGAACTGGCCGATCTGTCCCGGACGTTCAACAACGCGGCCGAGGCGCTGGAGAAACGGGTCGCCGACATGGCCGGCCGGGACGAGGCGTCCCGCCGCTTCGTGGCCGACATGTCCCATGAACTGCGCACCCCGCTCACCGCGATCACCGCCGTCACCGAGGTCCTCGAAGAGGAGCTGGAGGCGGGGACCGGCTCGGTGGACCCGATGATCGAGCCCGCGGTCCGCCTGGTGGTCAGCGAGACCCGCCGTCTGAACGACCTCGTCGAGAACCTCATGGAGGTCACCCGCTTCGACGCGGGCACGGCCCGCCTGGTCCTCGACGACGTCGACGTGGCCGACCAGATCACCGCCTGCATCGACGCCCGCGCCTGGCTGGACGCAGTCGAACTCGACGCCGAACGCGGCATCATGGCCCGCCTCGACCCGCGCCGCCTCGACGTCATCCTGGCCAACCTGATCGGCAACGCCCTCAAGCACGGCGGCTCCCCGGTGCGCGTGACGGTCCGCGAGGAGGACGACGCCGTGGTCATCGACGTACGGGACCACGGCCCCGGCATCCCCGAGGACGTCCTCCCGCACGTCTTCGACCGCTTCTACAAGGCCAGCGCCTCCCGCCCCCGCTCCGAGGGAAGCGGCCTGGGCCTCTCCATCGCCCTGGAGAACGCCCACATCCACGGCGGCGAGATCACCGCCGCCAACTCCCCCGACGGCGGCGCCGTCTTCACCCTGCGCCTCCCCCGGGACGAACCGAAGAAGGAGGACTGATGAAGCGTCTCCCGGCCCTCCTCTCCCTGGCCGCCATAACCCTGGCCGGCTGCGGCATACGGTCCACGGAGGTACCGACCAACTTCGGCCCTGCCCCCTCCCGCGTCCACTGCTCGCTCTCCGAACCGGACTCCTCCCCCCGGGCCGGCCGCGGCCTCCCGGTCCAGGTCTTCCTGCTGTGCGGCTCCCAGCTGGTCGCGGTCGACCGCACCATCCGCGTCCCCGACGGCACGGCCGACGCGGCCCGCCGCGTCCTGGTGGCCCAGGGCCTCCTCGACGAACTCCAGGCGAGCCCGTCGTCGGCGGAGAAGGAGGCCGGCTACACCACGGACGTCCGAGGCGCCATGGGCGTCACAGGGCCCCGCCGGACCGACCCGGACGAAACGCTGCGCCTGACGACACCCCCGGCCTCCCTCACGTCCTACGCCCTGGCCCAGATCGTCTGCACCTTCTCGGACTCCGCGGCGGCCGAGGGCGACGGCTCGGTCATCCTGGGCGGCCCCGCGGACACCCCGCCCCGCCGCTACGAGTGCACGGACGAGGTCCGCACCCACCCCGGCACCAACGAGCCCCCGTCGACGGAAGTCGCCACCACCTGACGGACGCGTACGGCGGAGAGGGGCCGGGGTGGGGGGTGTCCGCCCGCGGCGGCGGGCGTCAGGAAGACGGAACCACTCATGACACCGAGCCGCCCGACCGAGGACGGACACCCCCCCGGGGGGGGGCGCCCCCCCGCCCCCCCCCCCCCCCCCCGCGGGCCCCCCCCCCCCCCCCCCGCGCGCCGCGCGCGCCGCCGCCGGGCC
>NZ_JBHWJK010000049.1:0-10093 GCF_042731455.1 Streptomyces sp. NPDC059852
CGCCCGGTTACATTCCGAACCCGGAAGCTAAGCCTTACAGCGCCGATGGTACTGCAGGGGGGACCCTGTGGGAGAGTAGGACACCGCCGAACAATCTTTGGGAAGGACCCCTGGTCACCAGCGTTCAGCTGGGACCAGGGGTCCTTTCGTTTTTACAATGCTTGTGGTACCGAAGACAGGAGTCACCCATGTCCACCAACTCTCCCGACGACCGACCGGAGCGCGACCAGCGGCGACGGGACAGTGGTGACCGTGGTGGTTACCGAGGTGACCGTGGTGATCGTGGCGGCTTCCGGCGGGACAACGACCGTCGTGACGACCGCCGTGATGACCGGGGTGACCGTGGCGGGTTCCGCCGTGAGGACCGGGACCGCGGCTTCCGTCGTGATGACAATCGCGGTGGCGGCAGCGGCGGCTACGGCCGGCGTGACGACCGCCGCGATGATCGCAGGGACGATCGCCGGGACGATCGCCGGGACGACCGTCGGGACGGCGACCGTGGGCAGCGTCCCGGGTTCCGTCGCGACGACCGGCCGGGCGCACCGCGCCGCGACGACCGGGACCGGGACCGTGGCTTCCGTCGTGACGGGGACCGTCCCTCCTACCGCCGCGACGATCGGCGCGACGATCGACGGGACGACCGTCGCGAGGACAACCGTGGCGGGTACGGCCGGCGCGACGACCGCCGTGACGACCGCAGGGACCAGCGCCGTGGTGACGACCGCGACCGCGGTTTCCGCAGGGACGACCGGGATCGGGACCGGGACCGGGGCTTCCGTCGGGACGACCGTGGTGGCGACCGGGACCGTGGCGGGTTCCGTCGTGACGATCGCCGTGATGACCGGGGCGACCGTGGCGGGTTCCGTCGTGACGACCGGGACCGTGGGTTCCGGCGTGACGACCGCAGGGACGACCGTGGCGGCGACCGCGATCGCGGTTTCCGCCGTGATGACCGGCGTGATGACCGTCGTGACGATCGTGGCGGTGACCGTGGTGGGTTCCGCAGGGACGACCGGCGTGATGACCGTCGCGACGACCGTGGCGGTGACCGTGGTGGGTTCCGCAGGGACGACCGGCGTGACGATCGTCGTGATGACCGGCGCGATGACCGCGGTGGGTTCCGTGGGCGCGACGACCGGGGTGGCCGTGGTCCTCGCCGGGACGATCGCGGGGGCCGCCCCGGAGGGTTCCGCGGACGGGACGACCGTAGGGACGACCGGCGCGACGACCGGCGCGGCGGTGGGCGCTCCCGGGACGAGCGGGACCGTGACCGCGAGCCGATCAAGCGGCTGCCGATCCCCGAGGACGTCACCGGCGACGAGATCGACAAGGACGTGCGGCAGGAGCTCCAGAGCCTGCCGAAGACGCTCGCCGAGGACGTGGCCCGCAACCTGGTGATGGTCGCGCGGCTCATCGACGAGGACCCCGAGGGCGCGTACGGCTACTCGCGGGTCGCGCTGCGGCTGGCGTCGCGCGTCGCGGCCGTACGGGAGGCGGCGGGCTTCGCGGCGTACGCCAACCAGAAGTACGCGGAGGCGCTGGCGGAGTTCCGTGCCGCGCGGCGGATGACCGGCACCGTGGAGCTGTGGCCGCTCATGGCCGACTGTGAGCGCGGGCTCGGGCGTCCGGAGAAGGCGCTGGACATGGCCGGCGCCCCCGAGGTGCACAAGCTCGACAAGGCCGGCCAGGTGGAGATGCGGCTGGTCGCGGCCGGCGCCCGGCGTGACATGGGGCAGCTGGACGCGGCGATCGTCACGCTGCAGAGCCCGGAGCTCGCGTCCAACTCCGTGCAGCCGTGGACGGCGCGACTGCGGTACGCGTACGCGGACGCGCTGCTCGCCGCCGGGCGGCAGGGCGAGGCGCGCGAGTGGTTCGCGAAGGCCGTGGAGGCCGACAAGGACGGCAGCACGGACGCCTCGGACCGGCTCGCGGAGCTGGACGGTGTCGAGTTCGTCGACGCCTTCGACGAGTCCGAGGGCGAGAGCGAGGGCGACGACGGTGACGCGGCGGCGGCGCCGGCGGACGACGAGTGAGTGAGTGACGTGTGAGGAGGGGCGGGATCCCGGCCGGGGTCCCGCCCCTTTCGCGTTCCGGACCTCGCGTCCTCAGACGTCCAGGACGCGCAGCACCAGGCCCGAGGCCGGTTTCGGGCCGAACGACGTCGACTTGCGGGGCATCGTCACGCCCTGGCGGGCGAGATCGCGGACGACGTCCTCGCGGACCGGGTGCATGAGCACCGCCGTGCCGCCGTCGCGTTCCGCCTTGCGCACGGTGGCGGCCGTGTCGTGGATGTAGGCGATACGGGCGGGGTCGTCCTCGGGGACGCGCCAGACGTGGGCGAGGAGCGTGGCGTGCAGGACGGTGGCGTCCAGGGTGCGCCAGGCCGCCGGGCGGTCGGTGGGGACCGTGCGGTCCAGCAGGGCGGGGTCAGGCCGGTCGACGAGGTGGAACGCGCCGTCCCCGGCGAGCAGGTAGGCGTTGCCCTCGTGGGCCGCGTCGGCCAGGTGCTCCAGCGCGGAGTCGAGGGGCACGTCGAGGCGGCGTACGCGGAAGTGGCCGTCGAGTGCGGCGAGGGCGTCGGCCGGCGCGAGGCCGTGCAGGAGCCGGTGGATGGCCCGCACGCGCAGGGGGTGGCGGGCCGTGTCGACCAGGAGCACCAGGCCGTGGTCCCAGGGGCTGGGGGAGGGGTGCTCGTCCCGCAGCCGCAGGTAGGTGGCCCAGCGGTGGTGGCCGTCGGCGATCAGGGCCTGGCGACGGGCCAGGTCGGAGCGGATGTGGGCCACGTCGGCGGGGTCGGTGAGCGCCCACAGGCGGTGGCGGTAGCCGTCCTCGGTGGTGGTCGCGAACAGGGGCGCGCGGGCGGCCGTACGCTCGATGAGGGCGCTGGTGTCGGTCTCGGTGCCGTCGCCGCGGTATGTGAGCAGCAGGGGTTCGAGGTTGGCCGAGGTGGCGCGCATCAGGGCGGCGCGGTCGGCGACCACGTGCGGCATGACGTCCTCGTGCGGCAGGACGAGCCCCTCGGACGGGTCCGACAGGCGCAGCGCGCCGATGACGCCACGCTGGAGCATGCCGTCGTCGGAGCGCTGCTCGTACACGTAGAGGGCGGGTTCGGGGTCGGCCCTGAGGATGCCTTCGGACAGCCAGTGACGCAGCGTCCTCGCGGCCTGTTCGTTGCGGGCGGCGGGGGTGCCGGCCTGCGGCAGGATGAGGCGGACGATGTTGAACGGGTCCGCGTCCTGGAGGTGGTGCAGGCCGTCGGGCCGTACGACGACGTCGTACGGCGGTGATGTCACGGCCGCTAGACCGCCGACCCGGTCGGGGTCGTAGCGGAGGCCGCGGAACGGGGTGAGTTCCAGGCCGGGGCCCGCCGGTGGTTCCGGGTGACCTGCTGTGTTCATCCCGGCATCGTACGGGTGTCGGTGGCATGGGGGATGATCGGGGGAAAGCCGTCGAACGAGGAGCGATGCGGGATGAGCCAGAGCGTCAGGACGAGGCCCGAGAGCAGTGGCCGGGTGCTGAGCGAGGCGTACGACACGGCGCTGCTCGACCTCGACGGTGTGGTCTACGCCGGGGGTGACGCGATCGCGCACGCCGTGGACTCGCTGGCGGCGGCCAGGGCGGGCGGGATGCACCTGGCGTACGTCACGAACAACGCGCTGCGCACCCCGGACACCGTGGCGGCGCATCTGACGGAGCTGGGAATACCGACCGGCGCGGACGACGTGATCAACTCGGCGCAGGCCGTGGCGCGGCTGATCAGTGAGCAGGTGCCGGAGGGGTCCCGGGTGCTGGTGATCGGCGGGGAGGGGCTGCGGGTGGCGCTGCGCGAGCGTGGTCTCGTGCCGGTCGACTCGGCGGACGACGACCCGGCGGCCGTGGTGCAGGGGTACGGCGGGCCCGAGCTGCCGTGGGGCCGGTTCGCGGAGGCGTGCTACGCGATCGCGCGGGGTGTGCCGTGGTTCGCGTCGAACACGGATCTGACGATTCCGAGCGCGCGCGGGATCGCCCCGGGCAACGGCGCGGCGGTGGAGGTCGTACGGATCGCCACGGGCGCGGAGCCGCAGGTGGCGGGCAAGCCGCTGCCCCCGATGCACCGGGAGACGGTGCTGCGCACGGGTGCCGAGCGGCCGCTGGTGGTCGGGGACCGGCTGGACACGGACATCGAGGGCGCGTTCAACGGGGAGGTGGACTCGCTGCTGGTGCTGACCGGTGTCACGGACGGCGCCCAGCTGCTCGCCGCGCCGCCGCAGCACCGGCCGACGTATGTGGACGCGGATCTGCGGGGGCTGCTCACCGGGCAGCCGGAGGTCGGCGAGGAGGGGGACGGCTTCCGGTGCGGCGGCTGGACGGCCTCGGCGCGGGGCGAGCGGCTGGAACTCGACGGTGACGGTGCGGCCTTGGACGGGCTGCGCGCCCTGTGCGCCGCGGCCTGGACGTGGGCCGGGGACGGCGCGTGCACGCTGGACGCGGAGAAGGCGCTGGCGCGGCTGGGACTGTGACGTCGAACGGGGCGTCAGTGCGAGGGTAGGCTAACCTAACTGGGTGTTGGTCGACAGTCCTCCCCAAGAGCGCGCCCGGTCGGTGCCCGTGTCATCGAGCCGACGGGCGGCGCGTGCCGTCGGGTTGCTGGTCTCCGTCCTGATCCTGGTGGCCGTGGTGCTGACGAGTGTTGCCGTCGGGGCGAAGCCGCTGTCGCTGGGCGAGGTCTGGCACGGCCTGTTCGCGAGCACGGGCACCTATGCCGACGTCGTCGTCGACGACCGGATCTCGCGGACGGTCCTGGGGATCCTCGCGGGTGCCGCGCTCGGGCTGGCGGGGGCGGTCCTGCAGGCCCTCACGCGCAATCCGCTCGCCGACCCGGGGCTGCTCGGCATCAACGCGGGCGCCTCCGCCGCGGTCGTCACCGCCATCACCTTTCTCGGCGTCACGAGCCTGAGCGGCTATGTGTGGTTCGCGTTCGCCGGTGCGGCGGGGGTCGGGGCGCTGGTCTGGTTCCTCGGCGGCAGCCGGGGCGCCACGCCTGTGCGGCTCGCGCTCGCGGGGACGGCGATCAGCGCCGCCCTGTACGGCTATCTGCAGGCCGTGATGATCCTGGACAACGCGGCGCTGAACAGGATGCGCTTCTGGACGGTCGGTTCGCTGACCTCGGCGACGGACTCCACCATCCGGCAGGTCCTGCCGTTCCTCGTCGCCGGCATGGTCCTCGCGCTGTGCCTGGCCCGGCCGCTCAACGCCATGGAGATGGGGGACGACACCGCCCGGGCCCTCGGCGCCCGGCTGAATCGGACGCGGGTGCTGTCGATGCTCGCGGCCACCGTGCTGTGCGGTGCGGCGACCGCCGCCTGCGGGCCGATCGTGTTCGTGGGGCTGATGGTGCCGCACGTGGTGCGGTCGTTCACCGGCCCGGACCTGCGCTGGATCCTGCCGTACGCGGCCGTCCTGTCACCCGTGCTGCTGCTCGGCGCCGACGTGATCGGCCGGGTCGTCGCGCGGCCGTCGGAGCTCCAGGTCGGTATCGTCACCGCGATCCTCGGCGGACCGGTCTTCATCTTTCTCGTACGACGGCGGAGGACGGCGCAGCTGTGAGCACCGCATCGAAGCAGGCACCGCGCGCCGAGGAGGGTGCCCCGGCGAAGCGGCGGCGTGCCCCGCGCGCCGTGCGGACCCCGGGCGGGCTCTCCGTCCGGCTGGACGTGCGGGCGCTGACCGTGGTCGTCGTCCTGCTGGCGGCCGCGCTGGGCGCCGGAGTCCTGCTGATCGGCACCGGCGAGTTCCCGATCAGCACCCGGGACGTGATCAGGACGCTGCTCGGGGACGGCAACCCGGGGCAGGAACTCGTCGTCACCGACATGCGGCTGCCGCGGGTCCTCGTCGCCCTGCTGGTCGGCGCCTCACTGGGGCTGGGCGGGGCGCTGTTCCAGGCGCTGTCCCGCAACCCGCTGGGCAGCCCGGACATCCTCGGGCTCAGCCAGGGCGCCACGGCCGGGGCGCTCGTGGTGATCGTGCTGGTCTCCGGGGACGCCCGTCAGGTCACCCTCGGCGCCCTCGCCGGCGGGCTCGCGACCGGCATGGCGATCTATCTGCTCGCCTGGAAGCGGGGCGTGCACGGCTACCGGCTGGTCCTGGTCGGCATCGGCATGTCGGCGATCATGACGGCGGTCAACGGCTATCTGCTGACGAAGGCCGACATGGTCGACGCGGCCCGTGCCGTGGTCTGGATGACCGGGTCCCTCAGCGGCCGGGACTGGGAGCAGGTCTGGCCGCTGCTCGCGCTGTGCGCGGTGCTCGTCCCGCTCGTCCTGGGCAACGGGCGCGCGCTGCGGATGATGGAGATGGGCGACGACGTCTCGTACGCCCTCGGGGTGCGGGTGG
Source organism: Streptomyces sp. NPDC059852 (assembly GCF_042731455.1). Taxonomy (NCBI): domain Bacteria; kingdom Bacillati; phylum Actinomycetota; class Actinomycetes; order Kitasatosporales; family Streptomycetaceae; genus Streptomyces; species Streptomyces sp. NPDC059852. Next base: position 6,373 of record NZ_JBHWJK010000049.1, read on the forward strand.
AGCGGGTACGGCTGCTGCTGATGCTGGCCGCCGTGCTGCTGACCGCGGCCGCCACCGCCGCCGCCGGACCGGTCAGCTTCGTGGCGCTCACCGCCCCGCAGCTGGCCCGCCGCCTGACCCGCTCGCCGGGCCCGAACCTGCTGCCCTCGCTGTGCATGGGCGCCACCCTCCTGGTCACCGCCGACTGGGCGTCCCAGCGGGTCTTCGGCGCGGACCAGCTGCCGGTCGGCGTGGTCACCGGTGTGCTCGGCGGCGTGTATCTGCTGTGGCTGCTGGTCACCGAGCGTAGGGCGGGCCGGATATGACCGCCGGCGGCCTCGGCGGCGAGGCGACCCACGGGCCGAACAACCCAAGGAGCACAGTGAACCGTCTGTCCGCCGACAACGTCACCCTCGCCTACGACCAGCGGGTCATCGCGGAGCAGCTGTCGGTGGAGATACCCGACCACTCCTTCACCGTGATCGTCGGCCCCAACGCGTGCGGCAAGTCCACGCTGCTGCGCGCGCTGTCGCGGATGCTCAAGCCCGCCGAGGGGCGGGTGCTGCTGGACGGCAAGGCGATCCAGTCCATGCCGCCGAAGAAGGTCGCGCGGACCCTGGGGCTGCTGCCGCAGTCCTCGATCGCGCCCGACGGCATCACCGTCGCCGACCTCGTGGGCCGCGGCCGGTACCCGCACCAGGGCCTCCTGCGCCAGTGGTCGGCCGAGGACGAGCGGGTCGTACGGGAGTCCATGGAGCAGACCGGGGTGGCCGGGCTCGCCGACCGGTACGTCGACGAGCTGTCCGGCGGGCAGCGCCAGCGGGTGTGGATCGCCATGGCGCTGGCCCAGCAGACACCGCTGCTGCTGCTCGACGAGCCGACGACCTATCTCGACATCCAGCACCAGATCGACGTGCTGGACCTGTGCGCGGAACTGCACGAGGAGCAGGGGTGCACCCTCGTCGCCGTGCTCCACGACCTCAACCACGCCGCCCGGTACGCCACCCACCTCATCGCCCTGCGGGAGGGGCGGGTCGTCGCCGAGGGCGCTCCGGGGGACGTCGTCACGGCCGAACTGGTCGAGGAGGTCTTCGGGCTGCGCTGTCAGGTCATCGACGACCCGGAGACGGGTACGCCGCTGGTGGTGCCGGCGGCCCGCAGGGCCCGTGCGAAGGCGTCCGTCACAGGAGTTTCCTGAGCAGCAGCAGATCGCGCACGCCCGCGTGCAGCTTGACCCGGCCGGCGCCCCAGGCCTTGGCGAAGTGCAGCTCGCCGGCGACCAGGGCGACCAGGTCGTCGCCGGTCATGCTCAGGCGGATCTGCGCCTTGTCGCGGGGCGGGCCCTGCAGGGTGTGGTCGACGTGGATCCGGCCGCCGGTCATCCGGCCGGTGAACGTCACGTCCAGGTCCGTGATGTGGCAGCTCACCGAGCGGTCCAGGGCGACGGCGGCCCGGACGTCCCCCTCGGTACGCTGCATGGACTCCGAGAGCTTCTCGAGTGCGGCGCGGCACTCCTCGATCGTGGCCATCGGGATCGACGGTACCCCAGCCGTTCGCGGTAGCGTCTGGGCATGAGCGACTCCCTGCCCGAGGCCACGACACCGGTCGACGAGACGGTCGTGGAATCCGCGGACACGGCGGCCACCACGGACGCCGTGGAGCCGGGCGGCCCGGACGGGCCGGAGCACGACCCGGCGGCCCCCGCCCCGCTGGCCGTCCCGCGCACCCCCACCGGGAACGCCGACGTGGACGCCTTGCTGGAACGGCTGGGTGACGCCGACCACCTCGCGACCGACGGGCACCTCGAGGTGTACGAGGATGTACACCGAGGGCTGCGCGACGCGCTCACCGCGCTCGACGCCCGCCCGGGACCCCCGGCGCCCTCTCCGCCGTACCGAAACAGGAGCTGAACCGAACGTGGCAGGAGTCGCACGCCGCCGTCTGGACGCGGAGCTGGTCCGCCGCAAGCTGGCGCGTTCGCGCGAGCACGCCAGCCAGCTGATCGCGGCCGGACGGGTCACCGTCGGCAAGACCGTCGCGACCAAGCCCGCCACCCAGGTCGAGACGGCGGCCGCGATCGTCGTGCGGGCCGACGACAGCGACCCCGACTACGTCTCCCGCGGCGGGCACAAGCTGGCCGGCGCGCTGGCTGCGTTCACGCCGCGGGGGCTCGCCGTGGAGGGCCGGCGGGCCCTGGACGCCGGCGCGTCCACCGGCGGTTTCACGGACGTCCTGCTGCGGGCCGGCGCCGCGCACGTCGTCGCCGTGGACGTCGGATACGGACAACTCGCCTGGACTCTGCAGAGCGATGAACGCGTCACCGTCAAGGACCGTACGAACGTACGCGAGTTGACGCTCGACGCGATCGATGGGGAGCCAGTGGATCTTGTCGTCGGAGATCTGTCCTTCATCCCGCTCGGCCTGGTGCTGCCCGCCCTGGTGCGGTGCGTGAAGCCGGACGCCGATCTGGTGATGATGGTCAAGCCGCAGTTCGAGGTGGGGAAGGAACGCCTGGGCAGTGGGGGAGTCGTACGGAGTCCGCAGCTGCGGGCGGAGGCCGTGCGGACGGTGGCCGGGAAGGCGTGGGAGCTGGGGCTCGGGGTGAACGGGGTCACCGCCAGTCCGTTGCCGGGACCGTCCGGGAACGTCGAGTACTTTCTGTGGCTGCGTGCCGGGGCGCCCGCCCCGGACCCGGCCGACATCGACCGTGCAGTGGCGGAGGGGCCGCGTTGACACCGAACCGAGCTCGTACTGTTTTCCTGCTGGCCCACACCGGGCGGCCCGCGGCCATCCGCAGCGCCGAACTCGTGGTCGGCGGCCTGCTGCGTTCGGGCATCGGCGTACGGGTCCTGGAGGCCGAGGCCGAGGACCTGCCGCTGCCGGACGAGGTGGAACTCGTCAAGGAGGCGACCCCGCAGTGCCTCGACGGCTGCGAACTGCTCATCGTCCTCGGCGGTGACGGGACGCTGCTGCGCGGCGCCGAGTTCGCGCGGGCGTCCGGCGTGCCGATGCTGGGCGTCAACCTGGGGCGGGTCGGCTTCCTCGCGGAGGCCGAGCGCGACGACCTGGACAAGGTCGTCGACCGGGTCGTGAGCAAGGCGTACGAGGTCGAGGAGCGGATGACCGTCGACGTCGTCGTGCACCAGAACGGCGACATCGTGCACACCGACTGGGCCCTGAACGAGGCGGCCGTGCAGAAGGTGTCCGCCGAGAAGCTGCTCGAGGTCGTGCTGGAGATCGACGGCCGGCCGGTCACCGGGTTCGGCTGCGACGGCATCGTCCTGTCGACGCCGACCGGGTCGACGGCGTACGCCTTCTCGGCCGGCGGGCCCGTGGTGTGGCCGGAGGTCGAGGCGCTGCTGATGGTGCCGATCAGCGCGCACGCCCTGTTCGCGAAGCCGCTGGTGACCTCGCCCGACTCGGTGCTCGCCGTGGAGGTGCTGCCGCACATCCCGCCGGGGGTGCTGTGGTGCGACGGGCGCCGGACCGTGGAACTGCCGCCGGGGGCGCGGGTCGAGGTGCGGCGCGGGGCGGTGCCGGTGCGCCTGGCCCGGCTGCACCACGCGTCCTTCACGGACCGGCTGGTGGCGAAGTTCGCGCTGCCCGTCTCCGGGTGGCGCGGGGCACCGCACTAGGTCGTGTCCGCGAAGTCCCGTCGTTCGCCCGTAGGGCGGGCCGAGCGGTGTCCGGTGCGTGCTCTCGGTGTGCCGGGCGGACTCCCGCGTACTGGTTGTACGCGGGT
>NZ_JBHWJK010000050.1:0-6155 GCF_042731455.1 Streptomyces sp. NPDC059852
TTTTTTTTAACTACCCTGTTTTGGGGGGGCGCCGGGGGGGGGGGGGGGCGGGGGCGGGCCGGGGGGGCCGGGGCCGTCCCGGCCCCGGCGCCTTCGTGTGTGCGTTGCCGGGCGTGGACCTCAGCCGCGCCCGCTCACCCGGCCCTGCAGCAGCCGGGACAGCGCCGCGTGGACGTCGTCCAGGGAGCGCTCCGGCTGGAACGACTTCCAGTCGAGCGCCGCCACCAGCACCATGCCGACCAGGGCGGCGGCGGTCAGCGGGACGTCGATCTCGTCGCTGAACTCACCGCCCTCCACGCCCTCGCGCAGGACACCCTCGACAACCGCCACGGCCTGCTGCCGGACCACCATCAGCGTGGACTGCCAGGCGCGGTTGGTCCGCCACAGCTCGGCGACGTAGAGCTGAGTGAACGACGGGTAGCGGTCGATGAAGACCAGCCCCGCGCGGATCATCGCGTCGAGCGCGTCCACCTTGGTCCCGCCCTCGCGGGTGGTCGTCTCGGCCGCGTCCCGCAGGGAGGCCGTGAGGAGGCCGACCCCGTGCCGCAGCAACTCCTCGAAGAGGACCGACTTGCTGGCGAAGTTGTAGTAGACGGTGCCCTTCGCCACTCCGGCACGCTCGGCGATCTCGTCCACCGTGGTGGCGGAGAAGCCCTGTTCGGCGATGAGCGTGACGGCCGCCTCGTAGAGCTTCTGCCGGGTGGCCTCACGGCGCGTGCTGCCGCCCGACGCGGCGCTGCTGCTTTCCATGGCCCCGATTGTCCCGCGCCCGCTCACAGGCTCAGCTCCGGGTGCAGCCGGTCGAGCGTCCAGACCTGCCGGCGGCGGGCCGACAGCGCGGTCAGCGCCAGGGCGCCGGCCGTGAACGCGGCCAGGACCAGGCATCCGGTCCACACGGGCTGCAGCCCGCCGCCCGTGATGAGCCGGCGCAGCGCCTCGACGACGTACGTCATCGGCAGGAACGGGTGCAGGGCGTTGAAGAAGCCCGGGCTGGTCTGCACCGGGTAGGTGCCGCCCGCGGACGTCAGCTGGAGCATCAGCAGCGCCAGGACGAGGATCCGGCCCGCCGCGCCGAAGCGGGCGTTCAGCCACTGCACGATCGCCGCGAAGCACGCCGTCACCAGGAACAGGAAGCCCACCGTCCCGGCCGCCCGCGCCATCTGCAGCCCGATCGCCCAGTGCAGCACCGACATCAGCGCCACGGTCTGCAGGACTCCGAGGGCGACCACGGGCAGCCAGCCCGCCAGCGCGATCCGCCACGCCGAGGCGCCCGCGGCGAGCGCACGCCGGTTCATCGGCGCGATCAGCATGTACGCCACCATCGCGCCCACCCACAGGGACAGCGGGATGAAGTACGGGGCGAAGCCGGTGCCGTAGTTGGGTGCCTTGTGCAGGTCCCGTGAGACGAGCTGGACCGGGTCGGACATCACCTCGGTGCGCTGGTCGCGGTCCTTCTTGTCGTAGTCGGGGATCTTCCCGGCCCCCTCGTGCAGCCCGTTCGACAGCTTGCCGGAGCCGTCGGCCAGCTTGTACATGCCGCCGCGCAGGTCGTACGCGCCCGACTTCAGCCGGCCCACGCCGGTGTCCAGGTCCACGGCGCCGGACTTCGCCGTGCCGAGCCCGGTGTGCAGCTTCTTGGCGCCGGCGGCGACCTTCGCGGCCCCGTCGTTCAGCTTGTTGACGCGGCCGACGGCGTCGTCGAGGTCCTCCGAGAGGTGGGGCGCGCGCTCGGCGAGGGCGTCGGCCTGCTTCTGGAGCGTGGCGAGGTTCTTGTCGAGCTTCTTCAGATCGCCGTGCTGGTCGGCGATCAGGGTGTTCAGGTCGTCGGCGACGGTCGCCACGTCCGCCGCCGACTGCCTGGCCTTCTTCAGGTCGGCGCAGACCGGGTCGGGCAGGACGGCGTCCTCGCAGCGCGTCCGGTAGACGGTGTCGAGCACGCCGGAGGCGGCGTGGGCGCCCTTGGCGGCAGCGGGGGCGCGGTCGACCAGGTCGTCGAGGTTGTCGCGGAGGGCGCCCGAGGTGTCGGAGACCAGCCGGGCGGTGTCGCCGATGGTCTTCTCGTTGTCCGCGAGGAACGGGCCGACCTTCTTGTCGACGGCGTTGACCTTGTCGGCCAGCTGCCGGGTGCCGGCGGCGACCCGCCGCGAGCCGTTCTCCAGGTCCCGCGCACCCTTGTCGAGCCGCTTCAGGCCCGACGACAGCTTGCCGCTGCCGTCCTTGGCGTCCTTGAGGCCCTCGGCGAGGTCCTTGGAGCCCTTCTCGGCCTTGCCGATGCCGCCCTCGAGCTTGTCGGCGCCGTTCGCGGCCTTCACGGTCTCGCCGTGGATGTCGGAGAACGACACGAAGATCCGGTCCAGGAACGACCGGGACGCCTTGGTGGACGCGGCGTCGCGCACCTCGCTGAACACCGTCCGCGAGATCTGCCCGACGATGTAGTTGTTGGCGTCGTTCGTACGCACCTGAAGGGCGCCCGTCTCCGGGCTCTTCCCGGCGCTGGAGGCGATCCGCTCGCTGAAGTCGGACGGCATGGTCAGCGACAGGTAGTACGTGCCGTCCTCGACGCCCTTCTCGGCCTCGGCGGCACTCACCTCGCGCCAGTCGAATACGTCGCTCTCGCGCAGCCCCTCGGTGATGTCGTCGCCCGCCGTGAGCCTCTTCCCGCTCACGGTCGCCCCCTTGTCCTCGTTCACCAGGGCGACGGGGATGCGGTCGAGACGGCCGTACGGGTCCCAGAAGGACCACAGGTACAGCGCGCCGTACAGCAGGGGCAGCACCAGCAGGGCGACCAGCGCGGCACGGGGGAGCTTCCCCCGGCCGAACCGCCGCAGCTCAAGCGCGGCCAGCCTCGGCGAGCGCATCGGCGGCCTCCTTCCCGTCGTCCTCGTCGTCCTCGTCGGTCTCGGTGCCGGCGGCCTCGTCCGCGCGCGCGGTGGACACCCGGACCGTGCCGTCGGGGGCCTCGCTGCACACGGCGAGGACCGTGGTCCCGGCCGCGGCGATCGACTTCAGCAGCGCCCACACCCCGGCGCGTTCGGCGTCCGAGAGCTTCAGGTCGGTGTCGTCGACGCCGAGCACGCGCGGGTGTGCGATGAGCGCGAGCGCCAGGGACAGCCGCAGCGCCTCGGATCGCTCCAGGTCGCGTACGGCGGTGCGCGGGCCCTTGGGCAGGGACTCCAGATCCAGACCCGCCGCCGTCAGGGCGTCCTCGATCCGCCTCCGCCGCGCCGCGCGTCCCTCCTGGCGCGGGCGCAGCAGCGCGCGCAGCGAGTCGCCGAACCGCGACTGGAGCAGCGCGCGCTCCCGCAGGTGCTCGCCGACCGTCAGGGCCGGATCGAGGTCGGTCACCCCGGGCACATGGGCGAGGGCGCTGACGCGCCGCACCGCCGCCATCCGCCGGGGCAGTTCCGTCCCGTCCACCGACGCCGTGCCCTCGGTGGGTTTCATCCGGCCCGTCAGGGCCAGCAGAAGACTGGTACGGCCGCTGCCGGACGGCCCCTCGATCGTGATCAGCGAACCGGGCCCGGCCTCGAAGGAGACCGCGCGGAACGCCCACCCGCGCGGTCCCCGAAGCCCGAGATTCCGGGCCGTGACGCCGTCGGCTGTCACGGTTCCCCCCATCCCCGCCCCCTCATATCTTTTGAACTGACTGGTCAGTGCAAAATGTAGCCCGAACTTGCGAGCGAGGCAAAACCCCAGGTCGGAACGGATTGTCAGTGCCGTACCCCACGATGGGCACATACGGCAACCCGTATCGGGGCATGCCGTCACACAGACGACAGGAGGTTCGTCATGGCCAGCTCGCACGCAGCCGCCGCCCGCCGGCGCCGCGCCACCGGCCCTGCCCCCTCGCTGACCGGCCCCGCCGGCGACGTCCACCCCGTGCTCCGCAAGGCCACGGCCCCACCCGCCGCCCTCGACCTCCTCGCCCAGGCCCGCGCCGGGCTGGACGAGGCCACCGTCCTCGAGACCCCGAACGAGCGCTACGCCACGGCCCACCTGGCCGCCCTGCGCGTCGCCGCCGCCGTGCTCGCCGCACGCGGCCGCCCGGAACCCACGCCCAGGCGCCGGGCCAGGATCCGGAGCGCCTGGGAAGTGCTCCCCGAGATAGCGCCCGAACTCGCCGAGTGGAGCGCGCTGTTCGCCTCCGGCGCCGAGCGCCGCGCCCGCGCCGAGGCCGGCATCCGCGGCGCGGCCGGCCACCGGGACGCGGACGACCTCATCCGCGACGTGGCGATGTTCCTGCGCCTCGTCGAGCGGATGCTCGTGCTCCAGCCCGTCCTGCCCCAGCCCCGCCAGGACGCCGAGGCCGACCCGGCCGGCCTCCCACGCTCCCCGCAGATGCCGGACGCGGGGTGAGACCCGCGGACCCGCGCCCGCACGGACCACCCCGGACGTACGGCGGCCCTGGTCGGCGGGGGAGCGCGGCGGCGAGTCCGGTGGGCGGGACGCCCGGGTGCGCCCGGCACCGCGATGGCCGCCCGGCACCCCGGAGGCAATAGGGTGGGAGAAGCCTGCAGCCTTCCCGCGCCCGTCATCCGGCCCGGTGAGGCACACCGTTCGCTCCGCCGTGCAGACGGCGGTCCCGCGCCGAGGAGTCAATCGCCGTGTCGGACCCGATGCGCCCGCCCGTCTCCGCCCAGCACCCCCAGGGGACACCGCGCTCCGGCCCCTCCCGGCCCCGCGCCGGCCTGCGCACCGCCGTGGTCTGGGAGGTCCTCCAGGAGGCCCTGGACCGCCGGGTCAAGGCCACCGGCCGTCCCGCGCTGGACGTCCTGGACACGGGGGGCGGCAGCGGCAACTTCGCCGTGCCCCTGGCCCGCCTGGGCCACCGCGTCACCGTCGTCGACCCCAGCCCCAACGCGCTCTTCGCCCTGGAGCGGCGCGCCGCCGAGGCCGACGTCGCCGACCGGGTGCAGGGCGTCCAGGGCGACGCCCACGGCCTGTTCGACGTGGCCGAGCGCGGCGCGTACGACGTCGTGCTGTGCCACGGCGTGCTGGAGTACGTCGACGACCCCGCCGAGGGCCTGCGCAACGCGGTGGCCGCGCTGCGCACCGAGGGCGTGCTCAGCCTGCTCGCCGCCGGGCTCGGCGGCGCGGTGCTCTCCCGGGCCCTCGCCGGGCACTTCACGGAGGCCAAGCGGGCCCTGGAGGACCCCGACGGCCGCTGGGGCAAGGGCGACCCGGTGCCCCGGCGCTTCACCGCCGAGCAGCTCACCGGACTCGTCGAGGGCGCGGGCCTGCGGGTCGGCGCCGTGCACGGGGTGCGGGTCTTCGCCGACCTCGTGCCGGGCGTGCTCGTGGACACCGAGCCCGGTGCCCTGGAGGCGCTGCTGAAGCTGGAGGAGGCGGCGGCCGAGCTGCCCGCGTTCCACTCGGTGGCCACCCAGCTCCATGTGCTCGGCGAGACGCCTCAGACGGCCGGGGCCTGAGCGGCCGCCGCGTTCACCCCGCCGGGCATGCCTTGATCAGGGACTTGGCCGCACATGGAGTACGCCACAGGCCCCCCGTCCGGGCGCCCGGCGCCGTATGATCGAGGGAGACCGTTCCGGCATGACGGGTCGGCCGCTGGGGAAAGTAGATCTCAGCGAGCCGGGGCGCCATGCCGGGGCCCGGTTGGCCAATTGGCGTAGAGGGGCGGGTTTCACGGGGGCGATTCCCTGCCTATCCTGAAGGGACCCCCCGGGTCGCCCCGGCGACTGCACGATGAGGAGGACTCCGTGCCGCTCTCGGAGCACGAGCAGCGCATGCTCGAGCAGATGGAGCGAGCGCTGTACGCCGAAGATCCGAAGTTCGCGACAGCGCTTGAGGGAAGCGGGCTGCGCACGTACACCCGGCGACGGGTCTACCAGGCGGTCGCGGGCTTCCTCGTAGGTATCGCGCTCCTCATGGCTGGAATGGTCGCCAAGCAGGTGTGGCTCAGTGTCGTGGGCTTCCTGGTGATGCTTGGCTGTGCGGTCCTCGCCGTGACCGGCTGGCGCAAGGCCCCCAAGCCGGGCGAGCAGCCCGCGGGCGGCCCGCACCCAGTCAGGTCCGCCCGGCAGAGGCGCTCCATGATGGACAGGATCGAGCAGCGCTGGCAGCGCCGCCGAGACGAGCAGGGCGGCCACTAGCCGCCGCTCCCGTGACGACGTCAGGGGGTGACCACCGGACGGTGG
>NZ_JBHWJK010000051.1:0-5117 GCF_042731455.1 Streptomyces sp. NPDC059852
CCTGGTCTCGTGGGAGCGTTGATGTGTATAACTCACAGGCATACGTGAGGGGCCGGTCCACCACCGTGGACCGGCCCCTCACGTATGCGGGTCAGCCGCGCGCGTTCTCCGCGGCCCACGCCTCGACGGCGTCGGTGGCCCGGTCGAACGCGGCGGGACGGGCGAGGAAGTCCGCACCGTGCGTGGTCATCAGCACCGGCATGTCGCCAGCCGCCCCACGGCCCTGGCGTACGAGGAGCAGCGCCTGCCCCTGCACGGTCCGCGGAAGCCCCAGCCAGCGCACCGGCTGCTGCACCGTCCGCACCGTGGCGACCTGCTGCCAGGGCACCGTACGGGTGGTGAGGAACCGGACGTGGCGCAGTCCGCGGGAGCTCACCCAGACGCCGATGCGCAGCAGGCGCAGCGCCCCGGCGATGATGACCAGCGCGATGCCGAACACGGTGGCGGACGCGGACAGGGTGCCGGTCAGGGCGATGATGACCGCGGCGAACAGCACGTACGAGGCGAGCAGCAGCCAGAGCGCGGCCGCGCCCACCCGCCACGGCCCGGGACGGTAGGGCCGCCGCCAGCGCTCGTGGTCGTCGTGGGGCAGAGCGACGTCGTCGGCTGCCTCGAACGCGCGGTCGGCCGTCAGGAAGGGCAGGGGCACGGCTGGTCCTCACTCAATCCATGCATGGGTGTGCCCGGTGAGGCTACCGAGACGGATGAGCACTCACCACCCTTGAGGGTCCGAAGGGGTCAGCGCCCGTCGGACGCCTGCGACTGCTGGGTGCCGGAGTGGGTGTCGGTCGACAGGGCCGGCGTACCTATCACCAGCGAGCCGACGAGACCGGCGACGAGGGTGAGACCGAGCAGCGCCCGCCCGGCCAGCTGCCCGAGCGTGGGCCGCTCACGGGGCGGGGGAGTGACATTGCTGCGGAACCGGTCGGCCTCGGCGACGAAGGCGAAGGGAACGGGCTCGCGCCGGCGGAGCATGGGGTTCGTCTCCTCTCGGGACGCAGGGGTGATCGTCATCAGGACAGACGAACGAACGCCCCAATCGGTGCCCGGTTTCACCGAATTCACAGAAATTCGCGGACGTATGTCGGGACCCGGCACCGATCGCCCCGTTGTCAGAGCCGGGCCGTAGAGTGGGCGCCGCCCGAAGCCGTGATGGAAGGACCTCCCCAGCCGTGACCGACACCCCCGCCGCCGACCTCAAACCCAGCTTCCGCAGCGATGTCACCGTGGAGCTGGTCAAGCACAGCGCGGCCGACTCCGACGTGCTGTGGGCCGCCCGTGTCTCCACCGCCGGCGAGCAGTCCCTGGACGAGCTGAAGAAGGACCCGGAGCGCTCCAAGGGCCTGATCAACTACCTGATGCGCGACCGGCACGGCAGCCCCTTCGAGCACAACTCGATGACCTTCTTCATCAGCGCCCCGATCTTCGTCTTCCGCGAGTTCATGCGGCACCGCGTGGGCTGGTCGTACAACGAGGAGAGCGGTCGTTACAGGGAGCTCCAGCCCGTCTTCTACGTCCCGGACGAGTCCCGCAAGCTCGTGCAGGAGGGCCGCCCCGGCAAGTACGTCTTCGTCGAGGGCACCGAGGCCCAGCAGGAGCTTGTCGGCCGCGTCATGGAGGACTCCTACCGACAGGCGTACGAGGCGTACCAGGAGATGCTCGCCGCCGGCGTGGCTCGCGAGGTCGCCCGCGCCGTCCTCCCCGTCGGCCTGTTCTCGTCGATGTACGCCACATGCAACGCACGCTCGCTGATGCACTTCCTCGGCCTGCGCACCCAGCACGAGCTGGCCAAGGTGCCGTCGTTCCCGCAGCGCGAGATCGAGATGGTGGGGGAGCGCATGGAGGCGGAGTGGGCCAAGCTCATGCCCCTCACGTACGCCGCCTTCAATGCGAACGGCCGGGTGGCGCCGTGACCCGACCGCCCCGGAGCGGTCGGTACGGCAGCGCGGCGTCAGCCTCGCGAAGTGTCCGTATTGCGGCATTTAGAGAAGTTCATCTAGCCTGATCAAACGGACCCGGCACTGCTTGAACCCCCGAGCAGGCAGTGCCGGGCTCCTTATTTGTCCTGACTTGCCGCACCCCCCGAGGGCAGACCCGGCCGTGCACAACGAGTAGCGTGTAACCCATGGCTCCGACCTCGACTCCGCAGACCCCCTTCGGGCGGGTCCTCACCGCCATGATCACGCCCTTCACGGCGGACGGCGTACTCGATCTCGACGGCGCGCAGCGGCTCGCCACGCACCTGGTGGACGCAGGCAATGACGGCCTGATCATCAACGGCACCACCGGCGAGTCCCCCACCACCAGCAACGCGGAGAAAAAGGACCTCGTACGCGCCGTACTGGAGGCCGTCGGCGACCGGGCGCACGTGGTGGCCGGGGTCGGCACCAACGACACCCGGCACAGCCTGGAGCTCGCCCACGACGCGGAGCAGGTGGGCGCCCACGGCCTGCTGGTCGTCACGCCGTACTACAACAAGCCCCCGCAGGAGGGCCTGTACCGGCACTTCAAGGCCATCGCCGACAGCACCGGCCTGCCCGTCATGCTGTACGACATCCCCGGCCGCAGCGGCGTCCCGATCAGCACCGAGACGATCGTCCGGCTCGCCGAGCACCCGCGCATCGTGGCCAACAAGGACGCCAAGGGCGACCTCGGCCGCGCCAGCTGGACCATCGCCCGCTCCGGCCTCGCCTGGTACTCCGGCGACGACATGCTGAACCTGCCGCTGCTGTCCGTGGGCGCGGTCGGCTTCGTCTCCGTCGTCGGCCACGTCGTCACCCCGGACCTGCGCGCGCTCATCGAGGCGTACACCTCCGGTGACGTCCAGAAGGCCACCGAGATCCACCAGAAGCTGCTCCCGGTCTACACCGGCATGTTCCGCACCCAGGGCGTCATGACGACCAAGGCGGCGCTCACCCTCCAGGGCCTGCCCGCGGGACCGCTGCGCGCCCCCATGGTGGAGTGCTCGCCCGAGGAGATCGAGCAGCTCAAGATCGATCTTGCCGCCGGCGGGGTACAGCTCTAAACACAGACTTCGCGCGCGAGCCGCGCACCTGACTTCACAACTGAATAGGCGGGCCACCGGTGCCCGCACCCCACAACGACAACTGCTTCTGCACGAACGTCATGCGCGCCACGTGCCCAACCGGTACGTGGCGCGTGTGGTGAGGAGAGTCTTTTGAGTCATCCGCATCCTGAACTGGCCCCGCCCCCACCGCTCCCCGAAGGCGGACTACGGGTCACCCCGCTCGGCGGCCTCGGCGAGATCGGCCGGAACATGACCGTCTTCGAGTACGGCGGCCGCCTGCTGATCGTCGACTGCGGAGTGCTCTTCCCCGAGGAGGAGCAGCCCGGAATCGACCTGATCCTGCCGGACTTCACGTCCATCAGGGACCGCCTCGACGACATCGAGGGCATCGTCCTCACCCATGGTCACGAGGACCACATCGGCGGTGTCCCCTTCCTGCTGCGCGAGAAGCCGGACATCCCGCTGATCGGCTCCAAGCTGACCCTGGCCCTCATCGAGGCCAAGCTCCAGGAGCACCGCATCCGCCCGTACACCCTCGAGGTGTCCGAGGGGAACCGCGAGCGCATCGGCCCCTTCGACTGCGAGTTCGTCGCGGTCAACCACTCCATCCCGGACGCCCTCGCCGTGGCCATCCGCACCCCCGCGGGCATGGTGGTCCACACGGGCGACTTCAAGATGGACCAGCTCCCGCTGGACAACCGGCTGACCGACCTGCACGCCTTCGCGCGTCTGAGCGAAGAAGGCATCGACCTTCTCCTCTCCGACTCCACGAACGCGGAAGTGCCGGGCTTCACCCCCCACGAGCGGGACATCTCGAACGTCCTGCGCCAGGTCTTCGCCGGCGCCCGCAAGCGCGTGATCGTGGCCAGCTTCGCCAGCCACGTCCACCGCATCCAGCAGATCCTGGACGCGGCCCACGAGTACGGCCGCCGGGTCGCCTTCGTCGGCCGCTCGATGGTCCGCAACATGGGCATCGCCCGCGACCTCGGCTACCTGAAGGTCCCGCCGGGCCTGGTCGTGGACGTCAAGACGCTCGACGACCTGCCGGACAGCGAAGTGGTCCTGGTGTGCACGGGCTCCCAGGGCGAACCGATGGCCGCCCTGTCCCGGATGGCCAACCGCGACCACCAGATCCGCATCGTCCAGGGCGACACCGTGATCCTGGCGTCGTCGCTCATCCCCGGCAACGAGAACGCGGTCTACCGCGTGATCAACGGCCTGACCCGCTGGGGCGCCAACGTCGTCCACAAGGGCAACGCCAAGGTCCACGTCTCGGGTCACGCCTCGGCCGGCGAGCTGCTGTACTTCTACAACATCTGCCGCCCGAAGAACCTGATGCCGGTCCACGGCGAGTGGCGCCACCTGCGCGCCAACGCCGAGCTGGGCGCCCTGACCGGCGTCCCGCACGACCGCATCGTCATCGCCGAGGACGGCGTCGTCGTCGACCTCGTCGAGGGCAAGGCCAAGATCTCGGGCAAGGTCCAGGCCGGATACGTCTACGTCGACGGCCTCTCCGTCGGTGACGTGGGCGAGCCCGCTCTGAAGGACCGCAAGATCCTCGGCGACGAGGGCATCATCTCGGTCTTCGTGGTGGTGGACTCCTCCACCGGCAAGATCACGGGTGGCCCGCACATCCAGGCCCGCGGCTCCGGCATCGAGGACTCCGCCTTCGCGGACGTCATCCCGAGGATCACCGAGTCGCTGGAACGCTCGGCCCAGGACGGCGTGGTCGAACCGCACCAGCTGCAGCAACTGGTGCGTCGGACCCTCGGCAAGTGGGTCTCGGACACCTACCGGCGCCGGCCGATGATCCTGCCGGTGGTCGTGGAGGTCTGACGGTCCGTCGGCCCACGGCCGCGTGACTCAGGAGCGGGGCGCCTCGATTTGCATCGGGGCGCCCCGCTCCAGTACGTTTACGGCTCCGCCCGAGGGGAACCCGGCCACTTCATGTGCCTGGACTGCCCCGCAGGGGGCGGGAAATCCGACTCAGAACCTCTGATAAAGTCGGAACCGCCGGAAAGGGAAACGCGGAAGCGGGAACCTGGAAAGCACCGAGGAAATCGGATCGGAAAGATCTGATAGAGTCGGA
>NZ_JBHWJK010000052.1:1382-3144 GCF_042731455.1 Streptomyces sp. NPDC059852
GTGGGGTGATGGGTGGTTGGTCGTTGTTTGAGAACTGCACAGTGGACGCGAGCATCTGTGGCCAAGTTTTTAAGGGCGCACGGTGGATGCCTTGGCACCAGGAACCGATGAAGGACGTGGGAGGCCACGATAGTCCCCGGGGAGTCGTCAACCAGGCTTTGATCCGGGGGTTTCCGAATGGGGAAACCCGGCAGTCGTCATGGGCTGTCACCCGCTGCTGAACACATAGGCAGTGTGGAGGGAACGCGGGGAAGTGAAACATCTCAGTACCCGCAGGAAGAGAAAACAACCGTGATTCCGGGAGTAGTGGCGAGCGAAACCGGATGAGGCCAAACCGTATGCGTGTGAGACCCGGCAGGGGTTGCGCATTCGGGGTTGTGGGATCTCTCTTCTGTTGTCTGCCGGCAACAGGACGAGTCAGAAACCGTTGATGTAGGCGAAGGACATGCGAAAGGTCCGGCGTAGAGGGTAAGACCCCCGTAGTCGAAACGTCAGCGGCTCGTTTGAGAGACACCCAAGTAGCACGGGGCCCGAGAAATCCCGTGTGAATCTGGCGGGACCACCCGCTAAGCCTAAATATTCCCTGGTGACCGATAGCGGATAGTACCGTGAGGGAATGGTGAAAAGTACCGCGGGAGCGGAGTGAAATAGTACCTGAAACCGTGTGCCTACAAGCCGTGGGAGCGTCGGGCAAGCACTTGTGCTTGCCTCGTGACTGCGTGCCTTTTGAAGAATGAGCCTGCGAGTTTGCGGTGTGTTGCGAGGTTAACCCGTGTGGGGAAGCCGTAGCGAAAGCGAGTCCGAATAGGGCGATGTAGTAGCGCGCTCAAGACCCGAAGCGGAGTGATCTAGCCATGGGCAGGTTGAAGCGGAGGTAAGACTTCGTGGAGGACCGAACCCACCAGGGTTGAAAACCTGGGGGATGACCTGTGGTTAGGGGTGAAAGGCCAATCAAACTCCGTGATAGCTGGTTCTCCCCGAAATGCATTTAGGTGCAGCGTCGTGTGTTTCTTGCCGGAGGTAGAGCACTGGATAGGCGATGGGCCCTACCGGGTTACTGACCTTAGCCAAACTCCGAATGCCGGTAAGTGAGAGCGCGGCAGTGAGACTGTGGGGGATAAGCTCCATGGTCGAGAGGGAAACAGCCCAGAGCATCGACTAAGGCCCCTAAGCGTACGCTAAGTGGGAAAGGATGTGGAGTCGCAGAGACAACCAGGAGGTTGGCTTAGAAGCAGCCACCCTTGAAAGAGTGCGTAATAGCTCACTGGTCTAGTGATTCCGCGCCGACAATGTAGCGGGGCTCAAGCGTACCGCCGAAGTCGTGTCATTGCGATATGTACCCCCAACGGGGATCGTGATGGGTAGGGGAGCGTCGTCTGCCGGGTGAAGCAGCCGCGGAAGCGAGTTGTGGACGGTTGACGAGTGAGAATGCAGGCATGAGTAGCGATTCACACGTGAGAAACGTGTGCGCCGATTGACTAAGGGTTCCTGGGTCAAGCTGATCTGCCCAGGGTAAGTCGGGACCTAAGGCGAGGCCGACAGGCGTAGTCGATGGATAACCGGTTGATATTCCGGTACCCGCTGTGAAGCGTCAAACATCGAATCCAGTGATGCTAAGCCCGTGAAGCCGCCGGCTGAGTCTTCGGACGAGGTCGGAGTGGTGGAGCCGGTGACCCGAGCTGGTAGTAGGTGAGTGATGGGGTGACGCAGGAAGGTAGTCCATCCCGGGCGGTGGTTGTCCCGGGGTAAGGGTGTAGGACGT
>NZ_JBHWJK010000052.1:3242-4621 GCF_042731455.1 Streptomyces sp. NPDC059852
CGAGCTGGGGGTGGCCGCAGAGACCAGCGAGAAGCGACTGTTTACTAAAAACACAGGTCCGTGCGAAGCCGTAAGGCGATGTATACGGACTGACGCCTGCCCGGTGCTGGAACGTTAAGGGGACCGGTTAGTCACTCTTCGGGGTGGCGAAGCTGAGAACTTAAGCGCCAGTAAACGGCGGTGGTAACTATAACCATCCTAAGGTAGCGAAATTCCTTGTCGGGTAAGTTCCGACCTGCACGAATGGCGTAACGACTTCTCGACTGTCTCAACCATAGGCCCGGTGAAATTGCACTACGAGTAAAGATGCTCGTTTCGCGCAGCAGGACGGAAAGACCCCGGGACCTTTACTACAGTTTGATATTGGTGTTCGGTTCGGCTTGTGTAGGATAGCTGGGAGACTGTGAAGCTCGGAC
This sequence comes from Streptomyces sp. NPDC059852, assembly GCF_042731455.1. Classification (NCBI taxonomy): domain Bacteria; kingdom Bacillati; phylum Actinomycetota; class Actinomycetes; order Kitasatosporales; family Streptomycetaceae; genus Streptomyces; species Streptomyces sp. NPDC059852. The sequence goes on from NZ_JBHWJK010000052.1 coordinate 3,659, forward strand.
GCCAGTTCGGGTGGAGTCGTCGTTGAAATACCAGTCTGGTCGTGCTGGATGTCTAACCTGGGTCCGTGATCCGGATCAGGGACAGTGTCTGATGGGTAGTTTAACTGGGGCGGTTGCCTCCTAAAGGGTAACGGAGGCGCCCAAAGGTTCCCTCAGCCTGGTTGGCAATCAGGTGTTGAGTGTAAGTGCACAAGGGAGCTTGACTGTGAGACCGACGGGTCGAGCAGGGACGAAAGTCGGGACTAGTGATCCGGCGGTGGCTTGTGGAAGCGCCGTCGCTCAACGGATAAAAGGTACCCCGGGGATAACAGGCTGATCTTCCCCAAGAGTCCATATCGACGGGATGGTTTGGCACCTCGATGTCGGCTCGTCGCATCCTGGGGCTGGAGTCGGTCCCAAGGGTTGGGCTGTTCGCCCATTAAAGCGGTACGCGAGCTGGGTTTAGAACGTCGTGAGACAGTTCGGTCCCTATCCGCTGTGCGCGTAGGAGTCTTGAGAAGGGCTGTCCCTAGTACGAGAGGACCGGGACGGACGAACCTCTGGTGTGCCAGTTGTTCTGCCAAGGGCATGGCTGGTTGGCTACGTTCGGGAGGGATAACCGCTGAAAGCATCTAAGCGGGAAGCCTGCTTCGAGATGAGGACTCCCACCCACTTGATGGGGTAAGGCTCCCAGTAGACGACTGGGTTGATAGGCCGGATCTGGAAGCACAGTAATGTGTGGAGGTGACCGGTACTAATAGGCCGAGGGCTTGTCCTCAGTTGCTCGCGTCCACTGTGTTGGTTCTGAAACCACGAACAACCCCATGCCATGGTCACGGTGTGGTGCGGTTGATTGTTTCATAGTGTTTCGGTGGTCATAGCGTGAGGGAAACGCCCGGTTACATTCCGAACCCGGAAGCTAAGCCTTACAGCGCCGATGGTACTGCAGGGGGGACCCTGTGGGAGAGTAGGACACCGCCGAAC
>NZ_JBHWJK010000053.1:0-4603 GCF_042731455.1 Streptomyces sp. NPDC059852
CTCCGCGGGGGGCCCTATCCGCCAGGGGCCCGCCGGCCGGGCCCCCCCCCCCCCCGGTCGCCCCCGACGGATCGGTCGTGTACCCGGGGGGCCCGACGGGGAAGGGTGCGCGAACGGGGGATGCCCAGGAGGGGGAGGCATCGCCCGGACGCGGCACCCGGGGGGGGTGGAGTCAGTGCTCGCGGGGCGCGGGCACCACGCGCTCCACCTCGGGGTGGACGGTGAGCAGCTGGCGCATGGCCGCCTCGGCGGCCGCGCCGTCGCCGGCCGCGAGGGCGTCGACGATCCTGCCGTGCTGGGCGAGCGATGTCTCGTTCGGCCGGTCACAGCCGGTCACCGGGCCGCCGGAGACCTGGAGAGCGGCCGAGACGATGCCGGAGAGGTGTTCGAGCATGCGGTTGCCCGCCATCTGGATGAGCAGCGAGTGGAACTCGGCGTCGGCGCGGGAGAAGGTCAGGACGTCGCCCTGCCCCATCGCGTGCCCCATGATCTCGACCATGTCGGCGAGGCGCTGCTGGACGTCGTCGCGCCCGTGCCCGGCGGCAAGACGGGCGGCGAGGGGCTCGATCGTCCAGCGCAGCTCGCTCAGCTCCCGGCGCTGGTCGTCGCGCTGCGGCCCGAAGGCCCGCCACTCGATGATGTCCGGGTCGAGGAGGTTCCAGTCACTGACGGGGCGCACCCGCGTACCGACGTTCGGACGGGCACTGACCAGGCCCTTCGCCTCCAGGACGCGGAGCGACTCCCGCACGACGGTCCGGGAGACCTCGAAGCGCTGGCCGATCTCCTCGGGCACGAGCGGACGGTCGGCGCCCAGATCTCCGGAGACGATCATCTGTCCGAGCTGCTGAACGAGCTGGCCGTGCAGCCCGCGTCCGCGGCTGCCCGCCGCACGGCGGCCGACGCGGCCGAGTTCGGGATCCGCGCCCTCCCAGGCGGGGGTTCCGACGCGGTCGGCGACGGATGCCTCGGCGTAGGGGTAGCGGTCGAGTTCGCCCGGGCCGACGAGTCCGGAGTCGGCGGCGCGGGCGGCGGTCATCATGGTGTGCGCAAGGGTACTCACGCATCTTTTGTCGGCGTCGTTTCCAACTCCCTTGAGGTCTTTGGTGAAAAGCACACGAAAGGGTGATCGCTCACCCCGTCGCAATTGACGCCTTATCGGAAAGAAATGAGCTATCCCCGGGGAGTTGCGCTCAACGCCATTCAGAAAAGGGCGAGAAGAGTCGTCATCGGACCTTGCCACGTAGGGTCGTGAAGAGAAAAGCACCGAGCAGAGCGGCGAGGGACAACGTCAGCGCGCCACCCACGGGTTGGGCGACCAGGCGGGCCACGGCCTCCACGTACCGCTCCCCGCCGAACGGCCACTGGTTCAGCAGAAGCTCCCGCATCCGCAGCGGAAATCCGGCCGCGGTCCGTACGGACGGTCCCTCCACGACCTTCTGTACGACGGGTACGACGGCCACCGGCACGGCGACCACCGCGGCGAGCCCCGCCGTGGTGGACCGGAACAGTCCGGCCGCGAGCACCCCGGCCCACGCGCAGCCCACCACGAGCCCGAACCAACTGGCGCCCAGCGAAAGCCAGTCCGAAGGCACCTCCGCGAGCTCCCGGCCGTAGACGAGATACAGCATCTCGATGTCGCAGCCCAGGGTGAGCACCGCGAGCAGCAGGGCGGTGGCGGTGGTGACGAGGAGCTTCGCGGCCAGCAGCCCCAGCCGGCGCGGAACGGTGCCGCGGTCGGCGGCGAGCGCGGGATGACGGAACTCGTCACCGAAGGCGAGCGCGCCGAGCAGCCCGGCCCCGAGCGCCGCGGGCGGCAGCGGCAGCTGCTGCGGCCACCCGGCCATCAGCCGGGGCCGGGGGGTGTGACCGATCCGCGCGAGGACGACGGCGGTGACGGCGGAGACCAGGAGCACGACGCCGCAGGTGACGAACCCGGTGCCGACCCCGGCCGCGCGCCGCAGTTCGTAGCGCAGGGGGCGGAGGGGGCTGGGTGCGGTGCGCACGGAGATGGGCGGAGGGAGCTCGGGAAGCGCGTCGGGACCGGGACCGGCCTCGGACGCCTCGGCGGCCTGCTTCCGGGAGGTGCCCTCCGGCGCCTCGGTCTTGCGCTCGGACTCCGTCCGCCGCCGGCCGCCGGACCGCGCCTGCGGGGTGCGGGCCGCGGTCTCCTGGGACGCGGCGGACCGCTCACGGCGCTTGCGGGCCGGTGCGGACGCGGGCGCCGGTGACCCGGCGGACTCCGTGGCCGAGGTGGGCTCCGCACCGACCGGGCCGCCGGCGCGGGCGCGGGTCGCCGCCTGCTCACGGGACCCGGCGGAGCGCGTGGCGGCCGCCTTGCGCTGCGGCGCGACATCGGCCCGCGCCGCCTCGTCCGAGGACCGGTCGGCCGCGGCGCGGTCGGCCGCGGCGGCCGGTCCCATGTCGCCGATCTCGTCGGCGAGTTGGTGGACCGGGATGCCGTGCCGGAACGCCGTCTCCCCCACGTCGGCGCATGTACTGCCGTACACCGACAGCCGGTTGCCGCTCTCGCGCACGACCTCGACCGAGCGGTGCGTGGTACGGGCCTCCTTGGCGAGCAGGGTGGCGAGGCGGGGGGCGTGGGGGGTGCGGACGGCGACCCGGGGGCGCAGCCGGGTGCGGGCGAAGTCGGCGGCCTCCTGGTCGGCGACGATCCGGCCCCGTTCCAGGGTGACGACCTGGTCGGCGGTGCGGGCTGCCTCCTTGGGGTCGGCCGTGGTGAGCAGGACGGTGCCGCCCTGGGCGACGTGCGCGCGCAGCATGCCGTGCAGCCAGCGCTTCTCGCGCGTGGAGAGTCCACCGGCGGGGTCGTCGAGCACAAGGGTGTGCGGGTCGGTCAGCAGGGCGCAGGCCAGTCCGAGACGGCGGTCCATGCCGCGCGAGAGCGTGGAGAGCCGTTCGTCGCGCAGGCTGACGAGACCCACGACCTCCAGCACCTCGTCGGCGCGCCGCGCGGGGACGCCGGCCGCCGCGCAGAGCATGCGCAGATGACCGCGGACCGTGCGGGACGGATGCCCCGGCACATCGCCGAGGACCACACCCACCTCGCGCGAGGGATGGGCGATGCGGTGCAGGGGGCGTCCCCTGAAGTAGGTGACGCCTCGGCCCCGTTGGAGTTCGAGCATGAGTCTGAGCACCGTGGTCTTGCCCGCACCCGGGCCCCCGAGCAACGCGGTGACGCGCCCCGCGCGCGCCTCGAACGAGACGTCGTCGACGGCGGGGGGAAGGTCCTTGCGAGGGTCGCTGGTCAATCCGATGGCCTGGATCACCCGCAGCAAGATAGCGTGCTATGTCCGTTTTTTCGGGTAGGGCAAGGCCCGCTGCCGGGACCCCTTCCACGCGAGCGCGCCGGACCCGGCTCCCCGCCTTCGGCCACGCCCCCGGCCGGAACGCCGTGCGGGCCGCCGCGTCAGACCTCGGGGCGCAGCATCGGGGGGTTGAGCAGTGTGGCGCCGCCGGCCCGGAAGAGCTGTGCCGGGCGCCCTCCTTGGCGGGTGGTGGTGCCGCCGGTCGGGACGAGGAACCCGGGTGTGCCCGTCACCTTGCGGTGGAAGTTGCGCGGGTCGAGCGCCACGCCCCACACCGCCTCGTACACGCGCCGCAGCTCGCCCACGGTGAACTCGGCGGGGCAGAACGCCGTGGCCAGCGACGAATACTCGATCTTGGACCGGGCGCGTTCCACTCCGTCGGAGAGGATCCGCGCGTGATCGAAGGCAAGCGGTGCGACGGGCTCGCCGTCCCGGCCGTAGCCGCCCTGCTGCAGCAGTTCGTCGACCGGGGCCCAGCGCGCGTTGCTCGCGTCGCCTCCCGCCGTCGGCGCGGGCAGGTCGGGGGCGAGCGCCAGGTGGGCCACGCTCACCACCCGCATCCGGGGGTCCCGATCGGGGTCGCCGTAGGTCGCCAACTGCTCCAGGTGAGCCCCGTAGTCCTGGGCCGGAGCGCCCGGATCGTGGGCCTGCAGACCGGTCTCCTCGGCCAACTCCCGTGCCGCCGCCTGTGCCAGATCCTCGTCGGCCCGCACGAATCCGCCGGGAAGCGCCCAGCGCCCCTGGAAGGGGGGCTCTCCCCTGCGGACCGCCAGCGCGCACAAGGCGTGACGGCGCACGGTCAGCACGACCAGGTCCACGGTGACGGCGAAGGGCGGAAAGGCTGACGGGTCGTAGGGCATGCGGCGATCATAGTCGTCTGCTTGACGATAAACACTCCCTTCTATGGTCAGGGTGATCGCGGACCGGGGTCACGTCCGGATGAGCATGCGCCGCCTCACGCGGCCGTACCCCCGCCTCCGTCGCACCTTTCGTCGGGACGGGCCGCGGTCCCACGAGCCGGCTTCCGGCGCGGCGCGCGGTCGGCCGCTCCCTTCGTGGTGGGGGCCGAAGGCGTTTCCGGGCGCGTGGGCCCGGGATGCGTGCCGGTGGCCGTACGCGGGCGGGGGACCCTGGCCCGTCGCTCCCGTCCGGGGCTCTTCGTCGCGCGGGAGTCGTTCCGGCGGGCGGCCGAGGGGTGGCGGGGGCGGGGGGAGGGGGGGGGGGGGCCCCCCACACCCCGCCCCCCCCCACCCACACCCCCAGCACCGGGCGCCCCC
>NZ_JBHWJK010000054.1:0-3308 GCF_042731455.1 Streptomyces sp. NPDC059852
GGGGGCCCGCCCCCCCCGGGGGGGGGCCCGGCGGGGGGTTATCTTTCCCCCCCGCCCCCCCCCGGGGGGGGGGGGGGCCCGCCGGGGGCGCCCACCCCCCCGGGCCCCCCCGTCCGGCCGTCACCCGATGGGCGCCGGCATGTTGTACGGCGTCACCACCTGGATCGCCGACGGCACGGTCGGACCCGCCGGTGGCAGCGCTCCGTGCGCCCGCATCACGACGTGGCACGCCTCGCGCAGATCGTGCCGCAGGTCGTGGTGGAGCACGACGGACAGCCGGTGCTCGCGCAGCAGCCGGGTGTTGTCCCCGTCGAGGTCGTGGGCGACGAACACGGCGCACGCGCGTCCGAGGTCCTCGAAGGCGCGCAGGGTGGCGATGTTGCCGCCGCCGATGGAGTAGACGGCGCGGATGTCCGGGTCGCGTTCCAGCGCGGCCCGCACCAGGTCGTACTGGGTGGCGTCCAGTCCCTGGCCCTCGGTGATCTCCACGAGGGTGCGCTCGGGGTGCAGGGTCCGCATGGCGCTGCGGAAGCCCATCTCGCGCTCCTCCTCGTTGCGGAAGAAGCCGCTGCTGAGGCTGGTCAGCACATTGCCGGGCCGGTCCCCGAGCCACTGGCCCATGAGATAGGCGGCGGTGGCGCCCGCGGCCCGGTTGTCGATGCCGACGTAGGCGAGGCGGGCCGTGGCGGGCAGGTCCGTCACCAGGGTGACGACCGGGATGCCGGCGTCCACGAGCCGGGCGACGGCGGCGGTGACCTCGGGGACGTCGGGAGCCTTGAGGATCACGCCCTGCGAGCCGCGCCGGGCGATGCGGTCGAGCGTGCCGGTCAGTTCCGTGACCGGCCCGGTCTCGCGGAAGTGGAAGCGGGAGCGCACCACGGCCGGGTGCAGGGCCGGCAGTTCGGCCTCCAGGGCCGCGCGGACGGCCGTGGTGAACCGCTGCGGGGCCTGCACGACGATGTCGACCATGAAGGTACGGCCCTGGAGGCGGACCTGGGTGCGCTGGCGGTCGAGGTCGGCGATGGCCTGGCGGACCTCGCGCGCGGTGCTCTCGCGCACCCCTTTGCGGCCGTTCAGGACCCGGTCGACGGTGGCCTCGCTCAGACCCGCCTGACGTGCGATCTCCCGGATCGGGAAGGGGTGGCCCATGCGACGGCTCCTGAGGGGTTTTTGATGGCTTCCTGCTGGTTGTTCGAGGGGATTGTCAGGACAAGAATGGCATCACTGAGCCGCCCCTGTCATCGAGAGGACGACGATGTCTCTCATTTCCGCGCACCGCCCGGTGTGGCTGTCCGAACGGGACTGCGACCTCGCGGACTTCCGTGAGCTGGTCGAACGGACCACGGACCGCGCCGACTACCCGTACGCCCGTGCCGTGGAGCAGGGTGTCCTCCTGTACGACAGCGACCGGCTGCGCGCGGCGGACGATCCGCGGGACGTGCGGGCCGAGCTGGTGCGGGCCCTCGCGGACGGGCCCGGCATCGTGGTGCTGGAGGGCGCCTTCCCCGACCAGGCGGTCGTCGACCGGCTCACCGCGGTGTTCGACGCGCTGATCGCGGAGCAGCGCGCCGCGGGCACCGCCGCCGGTGACCACTTCGCCAAGCCGGGCGCCAACGACCGTGTCTGGAACGCCTTGGAGAAGGCCGCCCTGCACGACCCCGCCGCGTTCGCCGACTACTACGCGAACGACATGCTCGCCCTGGTGTCGACGGCCTGGCTGGGGCCGGGCTACCAGGTCACCTCGCAGGTGAACGTGGTCAACCCGGGCGGCGCCGCGCAGACCGTGCACCGCGACTACCACCTGGGCTTCCTCTCGGGCGAGGCGGTGGCCGCCTATCCGGCGCACGTCCACACGCTGTCCCCCGCGCTCACCCTCCAGGGCGCCGTCGCGCACTGCGACATGCCGGTGGAGTCCGGGCCCACGATGTACCTGCCCCACTCGCAGCGCTACGAGCCGGGGTATCTCGCCTGGCGGCTGCCCGCCTTCCAGGAGTACTTCGAGGCGCACCACGTGCAGCTCCCGCTCGCCAAGGGCGACGCGGTCTTCTTCAACCCCGCGCTGTTCCACGCCGCCGGCACCAACCGCTCGGCGGACATCCGGCGCACCGCCAACCTCCTGCAGGTGTCGTCCGCGTTCGGGCGGGCCATGGAGACGGTGGACCGCGAGGCCGTGGTGAACGCCGTCTACCCGGTGCTGCTGGACCGGGTCGCCGAGGGCGCCGGCGCGGCCTGGGCGGAGAACGTGATCGCCGCGAGCGCCGAGGGCTACCCGTTCCCCACGAACCTGGACGCCGACCCGCCGGTCGACGGGCTGGCCCCACCGTCCCAGGCGGACGTCGTCCGGCGGGCGCTCGCCGAGGGCCGGACACCCGAGGCGCTGCGCGAGGACCTGCGGGCCGCCGCCGAGCGGCGCGAGAGCTGACCGAAAGGACCCGGAACACCCATGGGACTTCTCGACGACAAGGTCGTCCTCGTCAACGGCGGCAGTCAGGGCGTCGGTGCCGCCGTCGCCCGGGCCGCCGTGCGCGAGGGGGCGGTCGTGGCCGTCACCGGGCGCCGCGCGGAGCCCGGCGAGGCCCTGGTGGCCGAGCTGACGGCCGCCGGGGGCAAGGCGATGTTCGTCCAGGCCGACCTCGCCGACGCCGAGCGGGCCAGGTCCTCGGTCGCCGAGGTCGTGGCCGCCTACGGCCGGATCGACTGCCTGGTCAACTCGGCGGGGCTGACGTCCCGGGGCACGCTCCTGGACACCACGCCCGAGCTGTTCGACCAGCACATCGCGATCAACCTGAAGGCGCCGTTCTTCGCCATGCAGGCCGCCGTGGCCGACATGGTGACGCGCGGGGAGCCCGGCACGATCGTCAACGTCATCACGTCCTCCGCGCACGGCGGGCAGCCGTTCCTGGCGCCGTACGTCGCCGCCAAGGCCGGCCTGGTGGGCCTCACCCGCAACGCCGCGCACGCGCACCGCTGGGACCGTGTGCGGATCAACGGCCTGAACATCGGCTGGACGGCGACCGAGGGCGAGGACGTCACCCAGAAGACGTTCCACGCCGCGTCCGACGACTGGCGGGAGCGGGCCGCCGCGAAGCTGCCGATGGGCAAGCTCGGACAGCCCGACGAGATCGCCGACTTCGTGGTGTTCCTGCTGTCGGAGCGGTCCGGGGTGGTCACCGGATCGGTGATCGACTGGGACCAGAACGTCCTCGGCGGCCTCGACTAGGGGGTTGCGCGTCTGTCTATAGGGGGACGCCCTCACCCCACCGCCCACGGGCGGCGCCAACGGGGAGGGCAAGAAGGGGATCGGCGTG
>NZ_JBHWJK010000055.1:0-1661 GCF_042731455.1 Streptomyces sp. NPDC059852
CCCCGCTCACCCCTGCCACCCGCCCCGGGCGCCCCCTCCCGAGGTGCGGGAGGGGCCGCCCGGTCCGTGCGCGCCGGTGCAGCCGAGGTCACCCCTCGCCGAGCGGGCGGGGGTTGGGCGTCACCTTCTTGGTCTTCGTCCGTCCCGGCGGGTGCAGGAACAGCGCGACGACTCCGGCGAAGAGCGAGATGCCGCCCGCCAGGCTGAAGGCGCCGTTGTAGCCCCACGCGGCGACGACCAGGGAGCCCATGCCCGCGCCCAGACCGGAGACGAGCTTGGAGCTGTAGACCATGCCGTAGTTGGTGGCGTTGTTGTTCTCACCGAAGTAGTCCGCCGTCAGCGCCGCGAACATCGGGAAGATGGCGCCGCCGCCGAAGCCCGAGATCGCGGAGAAGATCAGGAACAGCGGCAGGTTCTTGATCTCGGCGGACCAGATGATGCCGAACTGCGCGAGCCCCAGGATCGCGCACACGTACAGCAGGCACTGCTTGCGGCCGTACAGGTCGGACAGCCACCCGATCACCCCGCGGCCGGTGCCGTTGACGATCGCCTTCAGCGACATCGCGGTCGCGACGATGCCCGCCGCGAAGCCCGCCTCCTCGCCGATGTCGACCTGGAACGCGATGCCGAAGATGTTCACGCCGGAGGTGCAGGCCAGACAGAACCACATCAGCGCCACCCGGCCGGTCCTCCACGCCTCCATGGGGGAGTACTGCTTGACGGCCGGCGGGTTCTTCTCCAGCGAGCGCCGCGCGCGCGGGTCGTCCGGCGGGTTCAGTGGGTCGACGGAGGACGGCCACCAGTTCTTCGGCGGGTCCCGGAAGAAGAAGCCGGCGACGGCCACCATCGCGGCGAGGAAGAGGCCGGAGCAGACCAGCACCCAGCGGAAGTTGGAGCCGTCCATGTAGCCGTGGAAGATGAAGACGAACGGCACCGAACCGTAGGCGAAGCCGCCGTTGACGAAGCCGGTCTTGCCGCCCCTGCGCTCCGGATACCACTTGCCGACCATGTTGACGCAGGTCGCGTACACCATGCCCGCGCCCATCCCGCTGAAGACGCCGAAGCCGAGGAAGGCCAGGGCGACGTGCGGCGCGTACGCCAGCGACAGATAGCCGAGCAGCGTGCCGGCCGACCCCAGCATCATCGCCCACCGCGCGGGCAGCTTGCCGTTCTCGCGCAGCCGCCCCGCCGGGAAGGCCACCGCGGCCTGGCAGAACACCCAGGCGGTCATCATCCAGTAGATGCTGCTGCTGGACCACTGGTGGGCCTCGTGCAGCGTGTCCTCCGCGGACGCGAAGGCGTACTCGGCGGACGAGATGCCCATCATGCCCACCCAGGGCAGGATCACCATCCACTTGCGTTTGCGGCCCATGATGTCGACGTCGGTCTCGCCGACACGGTAGACGCGTCCGTTCCTGTCGGTCACCTCCCGGTAGGTGGCGACCCGCGTAACGTCGGTAGTAGTCACGTTGTTTGCACCCCTTGCGTCGAAAGCTCTGGCCAGCGCCCCCTGTCCAATGCCTTTCGTGCGCGCGCGGGTCCCGGGGCCGGCCGCCGCCCCCCCGCGGGCCGCCCCCCCCCCGCTAACCGCCTGTAACCCCCCCCACGGGTCCCCCCCCCCCCCCCCCGCCGTACATGGCGCCCCCAAAGGCCCCCCGCGT
>NZ_JBHWJK010000056.1:0-1565 GCF_042731455.1 Streptomyces sp. NPDC059852
GCGCGCTCTCTCGCTCTTTATTTTTAATTTACCTCCTCCCGTGGGGGCGGGGTTGTGGGGCCTTGTGTTGGTTCCCGCGCCCCGGGGCCCTGGCCCGCCCCCCCCCCCCCCCCCCACGACCTGGTCCCCGCACCCGGACGCACCGGTAGATCTTGGCGCGATCTCGCCGCACCCGCCCGCCGCCGCGCCCGCCGTCGCCGTACCCGCCCGTCGCCGCGCCCGGGACGTCGCTAGGCGGACAGCGCGGCCACCAGGACCGGTGTGACCAGCTCGACCTGCCAGGGCCTCGCCCCGTGCCCGGACAGCGCCTCCGCCACCGACTCGGCGCTCACCGACTGCGGCGGCTCCCAGCACACGCGCCGCACGGTGTCCGGCGTGATCAGGTTCTCCTGGGGCATGCTCAGCCGCTCGGCCAGCGCCGACACCGCGGCGCGGGCCGTCGCGAGGCGGGCGGCGGCCGCGGGGTCCTTGTCCGCCCAGGCGCGCGGCGGCGGGGGCCCGGTCACGGGCTGGCCCGGCGCGGGCAGCTGCGCCTCGCTCAGCTCCTTGGCCCGGTCGACCGCGGACTGCCACTGCTCGAGCTGCCGCCGTCCCATCCGGTGCCCGAAGCCGCTGAGCGCGGACAGCGCGTGCACGTTCGCCGGCATGGACAGCGCGGCCTCCACGATCGCCGCGTCCGACAGCACCTTGCCCGGCGACACGTCGCGCCGCTGCGCGATCCGGTCCCGGGTCTGCCACAGCTCCCGGACCACGGCCAGCTGCCGGCGCCGGCGCACCTTGTGCATCCCGGACGTCCGCCGCCAGGGGTCCTTGCGCGGCTCGGCGGGCGGCGCCGACGCGATCGCGTCGAACTCCTGCAGCGCCCACTCCAGCTTGCCCTGCCGGTCCAGCTCCTTCTCCAGGGCGTCCCGCAAATCCACGAGCAGTTCGACGTCGAGCGTCGCGTACCGCAGCCAGGGCTCGGGCAGCGGGCGGGTGGACCAGTCGACGGCCGAGTGCCCCTTCTCCAGGACGAAGCCGAGGACGCTCTCGACCATGGCGCCGAGGCCCACGCGCGGGAAGCCGGCGAGCCGCCCGGCGAGCTCGGTGTCGAACAGCCGGGTCGGCACCATGCCTATCTCCCGCAGGCACGGCAGGTCCTGGGTGGCCGCGTGCAGGACCCACTCGACGTCGTGAAGGGCCGCGCCGAGACCGGACAGGTCGGGGCAGGCGACCGGGTCGATCAGCGCGGTGCCCGCGCCCGCGCGGCGCAGCTGCACGAGATAGGCGCGCTGCCCGTAGCGGTAACCGGACGCGCGCTCGGCGTCGACGGCGACGGGCCCGGAGCCGGCGGCGAAGGCGGCGACCACCTCGGCGAGCGCCGCTTCGTCGGCGATCACGGGCGGAATGCCCTCGCGGGGTTCGAGCAGAGGGATCGGCGCCTTCGCTGCGGAGGCTCCGCTGTCGTCCGGAGGGCCGCCTCCGGTGGTTCGCAGTGGAGTGTCTGCTGCGGTCTCTTGGGCGTCGGTCACCTGTCAAGGGTATCCGTGTGTGGACGGCGCCTGCCGACGGAACGTTCCGTCGGC
>NZ_JBHWJK010000057.1:0-1275 GCF_042731455.1 Streptomyces sp. NPDC059852
GGGGGGGGCACACCCCACGGGGGGGGCCCGGGCCCGGGGGCCCCCCCCCCCCGGGGGGGGGGCCGCCCGCGCGGGCCGGACCCACGAGGGCGCGCTCGGTGATGCGGGCAGCGCCGAGCACGCCGATGCGCAGCGGTTCGGGTCCGGGACCGGTCACCCCTGCCGCACCTCCTCGATCGTCACCGGGCGGTGCTCGCGCAGCGACAGCGTGCACGCGTCGGCGATCCAGCCCGCCTCCAGGGCGTCCTCGACCGTGCAGGGGGACGGCCGGGAGCCGGCCACGACCTCGGTGAACGCGGTCAGTTCGGCGCGGTAGGCGTCGGTGAAGCGGTCCATGAAGAAGTCGTGCGGGGTGCCCGCCGGGAACGTCACGCCGGGCTCCACCGAACGCAGCGGCAGCTTGTCCTCCAGGCCGACCGCGATGGAGTCCGTGAAGCCGTGGATCTCCATACGGACGTCGTAACCACGCGCGTTGTGCCGCGAGTTGGAGACCACCGCGATGGTGCCGTCGTCCAGGGTGAGGATCGCGCCGGTGGTGTCCGCGTCGCCCGCGTCCGCGATGTAGTCGGCGCCCTTGTTGCCGCCGACCGCGTACACCTCGCCGACCTCACGGCCGGTCACCCAGCGGATGATGTCGAAGTCGTGCACGGAGCAGTCGCGGAAGATGCCGCCGGACGCGGCGATGTACGCGGCCGGCGGCGGCGCCGGGTCCAGCGTGGTCGAGCGCACGGTGTGCAGCGCGCCCAGCTCGCCGCTTCGTACGGCGTCCCGTGCGGCGGCGAACCCGGCGTCGAAGCGCCGGTTGTAGCCGATCTGGATGGGCACGTCCTTGTCCTGGACGGCCTTGAGAACCTGGACGCCCTCGCTCATGGTGCGGGCGACGGGCTTCTCGCAGAAGACGGGGATGCCCGCCTCGACGCCGGCCAGGATCAGCGCGGGGTGGGCGTCGGTCGCGGCGGCGACGACGATGCCGTCCACGCCCGCCGACAGCAGGGCCTGCGGCGAGTCCACGACCTCGGCGCCGAACCGCTCCGCGGCGGCCTTGGCGGCGTCCGCGAACGGGTCGGTGACGACGAGGGAGTCCACCACGTCGAGCCCCGCGAGGGTCTCGGCGTGGAAGGCGCCGATACGGCCGAGGCCGAGGATTCCGATACGCATGCTTCAACTTCCTTGTCGAGCAGGGGGAGTACGGGGAGAGGAGGAGCCGCTAGGGGGTGGGTTTGGGGGGGATGCCCCCGCGGGGGGGGAAAAACCCCCCAAGACGCGGCCCCCCCG